>DWZJ01000074.1 GCA_019118245.1 Candidatus Oscillibacter excrementigallinarum | reverse complement strand
GCCCGGAGGGTGATGTCCGCGCCGTACTCCGCGTCCCGCACCACGCCGCCGCAGGCCGCGATCTCCAGCTTCACCCGCTCGAAGAGGGGGTATGTACAGGGCACGTCCCACACCGTCCACAGGCTCATGGTGCTGATGCCCACCGCGTCCAGGGCGTCCTTGGCGCCCTTGGTGTAGGCCCGGGTCAGTCCCCCGGCCCCCAGCAGCACGCCGCCGAAGTAGCGGGTCACCACGCAGCACACGTTGGTGATCGCCTCCCGCTGGAACACGTTCAGCATGGGCTGGCCCGCCGTGCCCTGGGGCTCCCCGTCGTCGCTGTAGCGGACCACGCCGCCCTCCTTCAGAAGGTAGCACCAGCAGTTGTGGCGGGCGTCGTAGTATCGCTTCTTCATCTCCTCGATGCGGGCCCGGGCCTCCGCCTCGGTCTCCACCCGCCAGATGTGGCTGATGAAGCGGGAGCGCTTCTCGGTGAACTCGCTCTCCCCGTTCTCAAAGGGCACCCGATAGGTGGTCATGGCTGTCCTCCCTGTCTGTTCTCCGGCTCCGGATCTTCTGCTGGATGGCGCTCCTGCCAGCTCACAGGATTTTCATCCAGATACTTCCAGCAGCGGAGAAAGTCGTTCTCATCCCGGATGATATGATCGTAATATCCCCTCTGCCAGATGGGGTGCCCCGCCGCTTTCGTACACAGCCCCTTCAAGGAACGGATCAATTGCGGCAGGCTGGCCGTAGGGGCCGATGCCTTCATCGGCCCGTCCGCAATGCGCACCAGAATGTGCACATGGTCCGGCATCACCACATACTTCTCCACCCCTGGCATCGAGCGCAGATATTTCTCCACGACTCTGCCAAGGGGCGTAAGGTCCACTGCTGCAGTGGAATCCGTCAAAGACGGGGCGATGTAGGCATCGCCCCCTACAGACACGGATGTCCCCGGTGAAGGCGGGGCGATGCGGGCATCGCCCCCTACAGACACGGATGTCCCCGGTGAAGGCGGGGCGATGTGGGCATCGCCCCCTACGGCCGGGCGGATCGTTCCAAGCAGGCTCTGTCTGTCCGCCGTGCAGATCGTGACAAAATAGATGCCGTGCCGGCTGTAATCGTATCCCGCCAGCCGAGGGTTTTTCCGGGTCTGCATCGGCGCTCTGCCTCCATTCACTCCGCGATAAACGGCGCCATCTGCCCCAGGACCTTCGGCGTGCACACCGCCGTGACGGCGATGGTCTCGCCGTACTCCACGTTCTCCACCTTGGCCTCCCGGTACAGCTGATCCAGCAGTCCCCCCTTGTCGTAGGGGATGTGGAGCACACAGCGCCGGCTGCCGCTGTCCAGCCGCGCTGCGATCATCTCCAGCAGCTTGTCCACGCCCTCGCCGGTCCTGGCGGAGATGGAGCAGATGTCCTCCCCATGGGGCATGATCTCCCCGGCGGGCAGCCGGTCGGACTTGTTGAACACGTCGATCCGGGGCAGCTCCCCGGCCCCCAGCTCCCGGATCAGGTTCTCCACCACCGCCGCCTGCTGCTGCCACTCGGGGTTGGACACGTCGATGACGTGGAGCAGCAGGTCCGCGTATTCCAATTCCTCCAGCGTGGCCTTGAAGGCCTCCACCAGCTGGTGGGGCAGCTTGCGGATGAAGCCCACCGTGTCGGAGATCACCACGTCCAGGGTGTCGCTGACCGTCAGGAGCCGGCTGGTGGTGTCCAGGGTGTCGAACAGCCGGTCGTTGGCGGGGATGCCCGCCCCGGTCAGGTGGTTTAAGAGCGTGGACTTGCCCGCGTTGGTGTAGCCCACGATGGCCACCACCGGGATCTCGTTCTTCTGCCGCCGCTGGCGCTGGGTGGAGCGCACCCGGCGGACCTCCTCCAGGTCGTCCCGCAGCTTGTCGATCTTCCGGCGGATGTGGCGGCGGTCCGTCTCCAGCTGGGTCTCGCCGGGGCCCTTGGAGCCGATGGGCCCCTTGCCGCTGGTGCCCGCCTGCCGCTCCAGATGGGTCCACATGCCCGTCAGCCGGGGCAACAAATACTGGTACTGGGCCAGCTCCACCTGAAGGCGGCCCTCCTTGGTCTTGGCCCGCTGGGCGAAGATGTCCAGGATCAGCCCGCACCGGTCCAGCACCTGGACCCCCAGCAGCTCCGTCAGCACCCGCATCTGGGAGGGCGACAGATCGTTGTCGAAGATCACCATGGTGGCGCCGGTGTTCTCGCAGTAGAGCTGCACCTCCGCCACCTTCCCCTCGCCGATGAAGGTCCGGGGGTCCGGGGACGGCCGGTTCTGCAGCACGATCCCCACGGTCTCGCCGCCGGCGGTCTCCACCAGGGCACTCAGCTCCTCCATGGTCTCCTCGTCGGCGTTTTCCTCTTTTTTCAGCACTGGGGAGTTGAGCCCCACCAGCACCACTTTATCTCGTACTTCCTGTGTCTCTGCCATGCAAACTCCTTATTTTTGATAGGCCTCCACCACCTGGCCCACATAGATGCGGTGCCAGCCGCCCTGTCCCGGCGTGTAGAAGGGCAGGATCTCTCCCTCCCCCAGCACACAGGCGGGGTCCATGTCCTGGACGTACAGCTTCCGGCACACCAGGACCCACTCCGCCTCGTCAAAGAAGGGAGCGTCCCCGGCGCCGTAGCGGACCGTCAGGCCGCACGCCTTGACCTTGTCCACGTCCCGGCCGCTCTTCGTGCCGCAGAAAGCGGTGATGTTCTTCGCCTCCGGCGGCAGGACGGAGACGGTGAAGTAGTCGTGGGACTCCATAAATTGATAGGTATAGCGCTCCGGCCGCACAAAGACCGTGCACACCGGCAGGTTCCACAGCCGGCCCAGCTGGCACCAGCCGATGGTCATCGTGTTCAGACCGCTCTTGTCCCCGGCGGTCAGCAGCGGGGGGCACTGGCCAAAGACCCGGAGGATCTCCGGCGTCAGGGTCTCCAGCGCAACAGGGTGCAACTTCATCGCAGACGCTCCTTCCCGATTTTCCTAGCAACAGTATATGCGCTTTTGGCGAAAAAGTAAATGAAAAAAGGGCCTGCCACCGGCAGGCCCTTTTGCGACGTGTCAGACTTACTTGTCCAGACCGAACTTCTTGTTGAACTTGGCCACGCGTCCGCCGGTATCCACCAGCTTCTGCTTGCCCGTGAAGAAGGGGTGACACTTCGAGCAGACTTCCACCTTGATATCCTTCTTGGTAGAACCTGTCTCAATCACATTACCGCAGGCGCAAGTGATCGTAGTCTGCTGATAATTGGGATGGATTCCTTCCTTCATTGCTCTCGTTCACCTCTTTCTGATCCAGACTACCTCGCCGGAGCTTTCACCCCATAAAGGCGGTAATTAGTGTACCACACCCTTGTCAAAATTGCAAGGGATTTTTTCATTTTCCCGCAGTTTTTTTCAAGAGGGCCGGAACTGGGCCACCCATTCCGGCGTGCAGTCCGCGAACCACTCCTGGTGATCCGGGTCCTCCGGGTCGTAGAGCCGGTCCGTCAGGGCCTGGAAGGCGCTGCACTGGTCCTCCGTCAGGACGTGGACGGCGATGCCGTCCTCCTCCTGCCACTGCTCCAGGATCTCCGCCTCCTGCTCCCGGTTCCGGAGCCGCTGGTCCGCCATGGCCTCCCGGGCGCAGCGGTCCACCGTCTCTTGCAGCTCCGGGGAGAGGGACTCGTACAGATCGCCGTTCATGGTGAAAATCGCGGGCTCGTAAAAGGCCGGGAAGATGGTCACGTCCGTCTGGACCGTCTGGTAGCCCGCCGCGTCCGCCTCCGCCAGGGTGCTCTCCTGGCCGTCATAATCGCCTGCGGCCAAGGGCGTCATCACATCTGAATAACTGGAGGGGTAGAGGCGGACGCCCCAGCAGCCAATGTAGGATTCATACAGCTCCAGCATTCCCGCCGTGCGGATCTTGAGCCCTTCCAGATCCTCCGGGGCGGTCACCGGCCGGTCGGCGGTCAGATACCGGAAGCCCAGCTCCCCATATGCCAGGCCCTGGAGCCCCAGCTCCGCCAGGACGCCGTTCAGCGCCTCTCCGCCGGTGCCGTCCAGGACCTCCGCCGCCGTCTCGGCGTCCGGGAACAGGAAGGGCATGGTCAGAGAGAAAAACGGTCTCTCAAGTTCTTCTTTACTGCCATAGGAGCCATAAATCAGGCTGCTGTCCAGGTAGAGGTCCACGATCCCGGCCACAGTCTGCTCCAGGGAGGTCGGCCGGTCGATGGGCACCGGCTGGACCTCCACCGCCACGGCGCCCTCCGTGGCGTCGGACAGGGCCGACGCGAACTGCTCCGCCGCGTCCCAGCAGGTGGAGCCCTCCGGCTGGCCCGCCACCAGGGTCCAGGTGGTCTCGGCATCCTCCGGCGTCCCCTCCGATGCTCCGCCGGCGCAGCCGGTGAGGGCCAGGGCCGCCAGGCCGGCGGCGGTCAGCTTGGTGAGACGATGCTTCATATCAGGTCCCTCCTTCTCGTTCCAGCGCCCGCCCCAGGTCCGCCAGATACCGGGCCTGCTGGCGGCGGAGATAGCCCTTGGCAAAGAGCCGCATCCAGGGCTTTTTCACGGTGATGGTCTCCGTAAAGGTGACCCGGGTGCCGCCGCCCTCCGGGGAAAACGTCCCGGTCCACCGGCCCGTCAGGTTGGCGTTGTCCACGTCAAAGGCCCAGCGGGAGGGCGGGCGGCGGTCCGTGACGGTGAAGCGGGTGGGAAAGCCGGTCTTGTCGTACTCCGTAAAGGCGTCCTCTCCGGCGTGGTCCAGGCGGCGCAGGTCGCCGCGCCACTGCCAGCGGTCCAGGTCCGTCACCACCGCCCACACCCGCTCCGGCGGGTGCGGGACCAGGGCCGTGGCCGTGCTGACGATCTCCTTCCCCATGCGATCTCCTCCCTCAAATGTCCACGGTCTCCCCCGCCGCCAGGAAGTACAGGGTCCGGCGGGTGACGGGCTTTTCCAAGACCCGCTCCAGGGCCCGGCTGTAGGCCTCCAGCTGGGGGCGGTAGTGCTCCGCCCGCTGGCGGACCTCCGGCGCCGTGAACACGTGGTCCGTCTTGAAGTCCACCACCGTCAGGCCCTCCGGCGTCTCAAAGCAGCAGTCCACCACGCCCTGGAGGAGGATGGTCTCCCCCTCCGCCGCGGCGGGATCGTAGTCCCGGGCGTCCATCAGCAGGGTGAAGCGGTACTCCCGCAGGACGTGCCGGCTCCGGCGGATCTCCTCCGCCAGCGGGGAGCGGAGGAATTGCTCCAGGGGCGCGGTCTCCACGGCCACGGCCTGCTGGTCCGTCAGCAGGCTTCGCTGCCGCAGGGCCTCGATCTGGCCCGCCACGTCAAAGTCGGAAAAGTCTAAGTATTGCAGCACCAGGTGGGCGGCAGTGCCCCGCTCCGCCGGTGTCAGGCCCTGCCGCTCCCGCCGGAAGGCCGGTTGGCTCAGGGGCCGGAGATACGGCGTGTGGGCCGCGTGCTCCGCGATCTCCTGGTCCGCGGGGCGGCCCTTCAGCTGGGTGGCCGTCACCTTGGCGGGCAGGACCGTCTCCCGCTGGTAGGGGTAGACGAAGGACAGCAGATCCGGGTCAAAGGGGGCGGTCTCCCCTGCCGTCTCCTGGGCAACCTGGGGCCGGACGGGCCGGTCCCGGTAGTCCTCACTGTCATGGAGAAACACTTGCCAGAGACTGTCCTCTCCCGCGTACAGCTGGTCGATCTCCGTCTCCGCCAGGGCCCGCAGGGGCGCGGCCTCCGGCCGGCACAGCAGGGGCAGCAGGAGCCAGTCCCCCAGGGTGCGGCCCTCCGCCACCGTCTCCGGCAGCACCGGGCAGGCGGCCACCGCCGCCAGCCTCTGGAGCCGTCCGGGGGCGTTGTACAGGGCGGCCACCAGGATCAGTTTTTCCTTTGGACGGGTCATGGCCACATAGAGGATCCTCTGCTCCTCCGCCAGGTTCTCCCGCCGGAGCTTCTCCTGGATGGCCAGCCGGGCCAGGGTGGGATACTGGATCTTCCGCTCCAGGTCGATGCGCTTGGGCCCCAGGCCCATGGAGGGGTGCACCAGCACCGGCGTGTCAAAGTCCTGCCGGGAGAAGGCGTGGTCCAGGTCTGCCAGGATGACGATGGGGAACTCCAGCCCCTTGGACTTGTGGATGCTCATGAGCCGCACCCCGGCGGCGGCCGCCGGGCCACGGGTGGCGGGGGCCTGGTCCTGCTCCAGCAGCCGCCGCAGCTGGGTGACGAAGGCGAAGAGCCCCCGGTAGCCGTTGCTCTCGAACTTCTCCGCGTGCTGGCTGAAGGCGATGAGATTTTCCCGCCGGGCCGCGCCGTCGTCCATGGCGCCGAAGACCCCCAGCACGTTCAGCCGGTCGTAGATGTGCCAGACCAGGCGGTGAACGCTCATGTCCCGGCCCGCCTGCCGCAGGGCGGAGAGGGTGGCCAGGAACGCCTGGCAGTCGGCTCCCCCGTCGGCGGCCACCGCGTCGTAGTAGTCCCCGGTGGGGGAGGCGGCCCGCACCTCCGCCAGCCGGTCCGGCGTGAAGCCGAACAGGGGCGAGCGGAGGACGGAGATCAGGGGCACGTCCTGCCGGGGATTGTCCACGATCTCCAGCAGGGACAGCATGACGGAGATCTCCATGGTGTGGAAGAAGTCCCCGCTCTCCTGGAAGGAGCAGGGGATGTCCCGCTCCGCCAGGGCGGCGGCAAAGGCGGCGGACCGGCTGCCGGGGGAGCGCATCAGGATCACGATGTCCTCCGGCCGGCAGGGACGCAGGGTGCCGTCCCCCTCGGTGACGGGATAGCCCTCGTCCAGCAGCTGCCGGATGCGCGCCGCCACGAACCGGGCCTCGGCGGTGACCTTCTTCACCGGCTTATCGTTCTCCCCGGACTTCTGGTGGGCGGAGATGAGATGGAACTCCGTCTGGCAGTCCGTCCGCTCCGGGTAGTATTCCGCCCCGAAGTGGAGGGCCTCGTCCTCGCCGTAGTCCATCTCCCCCATCTCCACCGACAAAATGTTGGAGAAGATGAAGTTGGTGCTCTCCAAGATCTCCCGCCGGGAGCGGAAGTTCTTGGACAGCAGGATCTTCCGCTCCTCTCCGTCGGCGGCCTCCTGCCAGGGCTTGAAGCGGTTGTATTTTCCCAGGAAAATGGTGGGATCCGCCAGGCGGAACCGGTAGATGCTCTGCTTTACGTCCCCCACGGTGAAGATGTTCTGCCCGTTTTTGGACACCGCCTGGAAGATGGCGTTCTGGATCTCGTTGGTGTCCTGGTACTCATCCACCAGGATCTCCCGGTACCGGGCCGCCACCTGCTCCCCCAGCTCCGTGGGGGCGCCGTCGGGGCCCACCAGCAGACCCAGGGCCAGATGCTCCTGGTCGGAGAAGTCGGCAGCGTTCAGCCGCAGCTTCTCCTGCCGGTACCGCTCCGCAAAGTCCTCCGTCAGGCGGAGCAGGGCCGCCATGGCCGGAGCCACGGCGGTCAGGTCCTCCATGGCCTCCTCCCCGGAGACGGCCAGCAGGCCCGCCAGCTTCTTCTCCTCCGCCTTGCACCGCTCCCACACCTGCTTCAGCGCGGCGATGCCCGGCTCGTCCTTCCGCCCCCTGGGGGTGGACAGCCGGGGGAAGGCGATGGCCGCCTCCGCCTGCCGGGCCGCCTCCCAGGTCTGGACCTCCGCCAGGGCGTCAAAGGCCACGGACACCTGGAGGAACTTCTCCCCGTATCCCCGGTACAGCGCCTCGTCCCCCTCGGTCCGGGCGGAGGCGGACCGGAGCAGGGCCCCCCAGTGGGCGCCCTTCCGGCGGATGGAGGCCAGCAGCTCAGCGGCGTAGGGGGTGTCGTCAAAGCCGCCGGTCCAGCTGCCCCAGACGGTCCGGTTCTCCGCCAGCCACCCCGCCGGGTCCGCGTGGCTCTGGACCTTGTCGTACAGCTCCAGCACCAGGTCGGCCAGGCGGCTGTCGTCCCGGCCGGCCCCCAGGGTGTCCGCCAGCAGAGCGGCGCCCTCGTCCAGCTGGTCGTAGAAATCCTCCAGGGTCCGGGAGAGCACCCGCTGGCGGATCAGCTGGGCCTCGTTATCGTCCAGCACCCGGAAGTCCGGCGTCAGGGCCCGGCTGTCTCCTTCCCGGGCCAGCAGGTGGGTGTTCTCCCGCAGCAGCGACGTGCAGAAGGCGTCCACGGTCTTGATGTCCGCCTGGTACACCCGCAGCAGCTGCCGCCGGAGCTGCTGGTCCCCCGGCGTCTGGCCCAGCCGCTTGGAGAGCTCCGAGGCGATCTTGCTCCGCAGCTCCGCCGCCGCGGCCTTGGTATAGGTGATAATGAGGAAGTCGTCGATGTTGCAGCGCTCCTCCGTCACATAGCGGAAGAGCCGGTCCACCAGCACCTTGGTCTTGCCGGAGCCGGCGGCGGCGGACACCAGCAGGCTGCCGCCCCGGTTCTCCACCACCGCCTGCTGCTGGGGGGTCAGGGTCAGTTTTGCCATATTACCGTCCGCCTCCTTCCTCGGTCTCCTCCTCCACCTGGCGCCAGAAGTCCTCCGGCTTCACCGGCAGGATGTAGTGCAGGTGGTCGCCGTCCCGCCCGTCCTGGAAGTGGCAGGCGTCGGCCCAGTCGCAGTATTTGCAGAAGCTGTCGTCCTCGCTGTGACAGCAGGGATCCGCGTCGATGTTGCCGTCCCGGACCTCCCGGGCGATCTGGTGGAGCAGCTTTTCCACATACTGACCCAGCCGCCCCAGCTGGTCGGCGGAGGCCAGGGCGCCGGAGATGTCCCCCTCCCGGTTCACCCGCACCGGCAGGAACCGGGGGCTCTGCAGGGCCTCGTGCTCCATGGCCTGGAGCACCTCCGGGTCGGAGAGCAGCAGGCCCGTCCGGCGCAGCTCCTTCTCCCGCTGGGTCTGGAGCTGCTCCGGCGTGATGTTCCGCTCGGCGGAGAGGATCTCGTCCCGGGCCGGGAGGTACAGCACCCCGGCGGGCTCGATGTCCATGCCGAACCGCTGCTTGCCCTCCTTTTCCAGGGCGAACAGGTACAGCAGCATCTGAATGTCCAGGCCCATTCGGACGGCGGCCAGGTCAAAGGCCTTTCGGCCGGATTTGTAGTCCACCACCCGGAGATACAGCTTGTCGTCCTTCACCCAGCCGTCCACCCGATCCACCTTGCCGCCGATCCGCAGCTCCGCGTCCGGCTCGCTGACCGTCACCGCCGGCAGCTCCCCGTTGTCGCCGAAGGACAGCTCGAAGGCCAGGGGCACGAAGTCGGAGCAGCGCATCTCCTCGGCGATCTGGTCCACCACCGCGTAGGCGGTGTTCCGCAGCCGGGCAAAGAGATACCGGAACCGGGCGTTCCGGCCCTCCAGGTTTTGGAGCACCTCCGCCGCGTACTGGTCGATGTAGCGCCGCACCAGGGCGTGGAGGTCCTCCTCCCCCACGGCGGCAAAGCCGCCCCGGTCCAGCACGTCCTTTGTGACGTGCTCCAGCAGGTAGTGGAGGAAGGTGCCGATCTGGGGCGCGTCGAAGGCGGCCGTCCGGCGGACCTTGGCCTTCAAACCGTACTCCATGAAGTAGGCGAAGTGGCAGCTCCGCAGCCGCTCCATCCGGGAGGCGGACATGGAGATCCGCTCCCCGTACAGGGCCCGCACCGCGCCCCGGGACAGGCGGCCCCGCTTGAGAGCCGCTGCCCGCTCCATGGCCGCCAGCGGGGCGGCGAAGCCGGGCGAGGCGGCAAAATACTGCCACAGTGCCCCCTCCGGGGCGGCGCCTGCGGCCTCCAGCGCCGGGAGGATGGCTGTCAAGCGATAGGACTTGTCAGATTCCTCGTGCTCTATCCGGAGCGACGGAAAGAGCGTCAGCAGCCGGTCCACCACAAAGGCGGGGCGAAGCTCCGCCCCGGACACGTCCGCCGTGGGGTAGCTGACCACCAGACCCGCCTGGGGCTGGGCCAGGGCGGCGTAGAGGTTCTGGAGCTCGATCCCCATCTGCTCCATGCCGCTGGGAGCCAGGCGGATGCCCCGGAGGGCCAGCTCCTCCCGGTCGTCGTCATTGAGGATGCCGCCGCTCTGTCCCACGGCGGGCAGCACATGGTCGTTTGCCCCCAGCAGGAACAGGTACTGGTCCGTGTGCCGGTCGTTTCGGGTGATCTCCGTGACGGACACCTGGTCCAGGGACACCGGGATGGTGCCCACGCTGTACTGGGAGGCCACCTGCCGCAGCAGGCGGCTGAACTCGTCTGTCTCCATGGGCTCGTCCCCCAGGATCTCCACGAACTGGTCCAGGATGGTGCAGAGGAGCTCCCACAGCTGGGCGGTCTCCTCCGCCTCCTGGAGGCGGCCCGCCTCTGCCTGGGCGCGCATCTGGGCCTCCAGGGTCTCCTGGAGGTGCAGATCCTCTAAAAAGCTATAAAGGGCATTCACTTTCTGGTCAGCGGTTTTTCCGGCTTTCAGGCCCTCGTCCAGGGCGGCCAGGGGCTGCCGCACCCGGCGGCGCAGGCCGTTCACTTGATCCAGGCGGGCCTGGCGGCGGCCGTCCCAGGGAGCGCCGTAGCCGTCGGGATTGTCGGTCCAGTCCACGTCCCGCAGCCACATCTTCCCGTGGATCTCCCAGGTGAGGACGTAGTTTTCCAGCTGGTCGCACTCCTCCGGCGTCAGGCCCGCCAGGCCGGTCTTTAACCAGCGGAACATGTCCTCGTACTCCAGGCCGTTCTCCAGGGCGGAGAGGACGCCGGTGATCAGGCTCCACACGGGCTTTTCCAGCAGGTTGCTCCGGCGGCTCAGATAGGCGGGGATCTCATACCGCTCGAACACCGTCTCGATGATGCCCTCGTAGTCCGCCATGTTCCGGGCGGCCACGGTGATGTCCCGGTAGCGGCACTTCCCCGCCGCCACCAGGCGGCGGATGTCCGCCGCCGTCTGCTCCACTTCGGAGAAGGCGGTGTCCGCCTCCCGGACGCGGATGGCGGCGCTGTCCCCCTCGTAGGGCTCCCCCTCTCCGAAAAAGCATCGCTCCAGGTATCCCAGGGCGGAGCCATCTCCGCCGGTGAGGGCCCGGACCTCCCAGGGGCAGCCCGCCTGATCCGCCAGCCGCGTCAGCTGGTCCCGGGTCCGGAGGGAGGGCTGGAACATCTCCTCCCGGCTGTCCGGCTCCCCCAGCAGGGTGACGGTGACCGACCGGGCCTGCCGCAGCAGGATCTCCAGCACCCGCCGCTCCTGGGCGTTGAAGTAGGTGAAGCCGTCCAGGAACACGTCCTTGCCAAAGACGTAGCGGGAGTCCCCCAGGGCCTCGCAGAGCTTGGTCATCCGGTCCCGGGCGTCAAAGCCAGGGCGGTACAGCCGGGCCTCGTAGGCCCCGTACAGCAGGCTCAGATCCAGCAGCTTGTCCCGGGTGGCCCCCTGGATCTCCCGGGCCTGGCTGTCCAGCAGCTCCGGGGTCACGTCGTAGCAGCGCAGCTCGTCAAAGAGGTCCAGCAGCTGCTGCAAAAACGACGCCTTCTGGGAGGGGCGGCGGTAGACCTTCAGCAGCGGAGCCACCTCCCCCAGGGCCTTCTGCAGGGTCAGCAGCTTGCCGCCGGCGTCCAGGGTCACCTGGGCGGCGCCGCCGGTCAGGGTCAGCACCCGGTCGCACAGGCGGCGGAAGCTGAGGACCTCCGCATGGCGGCTGGCGGTGTCCCCGCAGAAGCGGCACAGATCCACCTCCGCCTGGTGGGAGGCGTGCTCCGGCACCAGCAGGATCTGCTGGCTGGAATCCCCCAGCTCTCCGATCCGGCGAAGCACCTGTTCCGATTTTCCCGTTTTGGCCCGGCCCATCAGGATCGTCAGCATGGCGGGACCTCCTTTGCGCGATTTCAATCTTGAAATTCATTGTAGCATATCCGGGCGAATCGTGCTATCCTGTTCTCGAAGAATTTCCAAGGAGGTCTCCCCATGCACATTCCCCAAGGCCCCACCGCCGCCCTGGCCCTAGAGCCTTTCGACGAAGCCCTGGCCGCCGCCCTCCGGCCCTCGGCCGACTACGATATCGAGCGGTGGCTGTACGTTCCCAACCACTACTCGGAATACCGGTACATCCTGGGCACCCGGGGCTTAAAGCCCCTGATCTGCATAGGCATCAACCCCTCCACCGCCGCGCCGGACGCATTGGACCCCACCCTCCAGTCCGCCCAGCGGATCGCCCTGGCCAACGGGTATGACAGCTTTCTGATGTTCAACGTCTACGCCCAGCGGGCCACCCGGCCCGACGACATGGAGCCATCCTGCAATCCGGTGCTCCATGAAGAGAACCGGAAGGCCTTCCGGTACCTCCTCTCCCTGTCCCCGGCCCCCGCCCTGTGGGCCGCCTGGGGCAACATCATCGAGAAGCGGGGATATCTCATGGACTGCCTGGGGGACTTCGCAGCCGACGCCCAGGCCGCCGGAGCCAAGTGGTTCACCGCCGGGCCGCCCCTGAAGTCCGGCCATCCCCACCACCCCCTGTACCTGAAGGGCACCACGCCCCTCCTGCCCTTCGACATTCGCGCCTATCTGGAAAACCGGACCCGGCCATGAGGACAGCGGGCCGCCCCTTTGGGGCGGCCCGCTGGGCGCGTCAAAGCCATTTTTTCTTTTTGAAGTAGATCACCAGTACCGCCACGATGGTCACGCTCACCAGGATCACCGCCGGGTAGCCGTATTTCCACTGGAGCTCCGGCATCCCGGTGAAGTTCATCCCGTACCACCCCGCCAGCAGGGTCAGGGGCAGGAACACCGCCGTCACCACGGTGAAGATCTTCATCAGGTCGTTCTGCTGGATGGACAGCTGGGACTGGTAGGCCTCCCGCAGCTGGGCCACGGACTCCCGCAGGGACTGGACCGCGTTCAGATACCGCTCCATCCGGTTGCCCAGGTTGGCAAAGCGGCGGACATCCTGCTTGGACAGCAGGCCGTTGTCATTCTCCGCCAGATCGTCGAAGATGGAGTCCAGCTGGTCGTAGTAGCGTTTCAGCCGCAGCAGCTCCTGCCGCCAGGCGATGATCCGGTCCAGATACGCCTCGTGGGCGCCGGTGAGCACCTCCGTCTCCCCATCGCTGATGGCCGCCTCCAGCCGGTCCAGATGGACCATATCCCCTTTCAGCAGCCGGACAAAGAAGCGGTGGAGCGCCTGCTCGTTGGGCAGCACCTCTTCCTCCGGCACCAGCAGGGCCGCCTGGGCGGCGGCCTCCGCCGCTTCATCCTCGCAGAAGACGAACAGGTCCTCCCGATCCAGATACAGCAGCATCTGGGAGGCCGCGGTCCGTTCGCCGCGCACGTCGTACCAGTCAAAGGCGATGAGGTCGAAGTCCTCAAAGCCCTCAAACGCCTCGATCTGCCCCTCGTGGATATAGCGCAGCACCTTGACGTCCATATAGGGCTCCATCTCCCGGAGACGGGACATGGGCAGTACCATCCGCATAAACGCTTCTTCCTCCGTTTTCTCAGAGTTCTCCCAGGCCGGCGTTCTTGGGCGGCAGGCCCTCATAGCGCTTGGCGCACTTCCACAGGGCCGCCAGGAACCAGATGATGCCCACCAGCAGGGCGATCCACACCAGCAGGACCAGAAAACTGAGCAGCATCGCGCCCAGCACTCCCACGATCTGGGCCGCCAGCAGCACGAACCAGGCGGTCCGCACCGAGGCGCCGTTCAAATCCGCGCCCCGGGCGCTCTCCAGCTCCAAAATGGCCTGGACCACGCTCCAGGAGATATACAGGGAGATCACCAGCGCGGCCAAGCTCAGGATCGTATCCAGCCAGCTGCCTCCTCCGGTGACGCCCAGCAGGTCCCCCGTCCACAGGATGCCCGTGTAAACGGCCATGGCCAGGGTAAAGGGCCGGATCTTCCGGAATCGTCCGCTCTCCTCCGCCAGCGCTCCCGCCGCCTGATGCAGCAGGATGTAGCCCACAAAGTCCGGCAGCAGGTTCAACGTGTGGGCATTGACGGAAAGATTGAAGTTGATGAACACGAAAAAGAATCCCCAAAAGACCTTCTTCACGGCTTTTCCTCCCCCATTCTCTTTTTCACATACCGCTTGCCGAAGTACAGCACCAGCACCCCCGCCGCGATCTTCACGGCGGCGTACAGCGCCGGGAACAGCAGGATGCCCATGGGAAATACGTCAAAGATATTTGCGGCGCTCATCTCTCTGCCCTCCTTACCAGCCGAACATGCCTGTGAATCCACTGATCATCCCCCGGTACGCCAGATAGAACAGCACCAGCTGCACCAGGTCCAGCACGCCCCAGGCGATCAGCACCCACCCCAGCAGATACCACTTCCGCTTGGCAAAGGCCAGGAACCGCTCCACCCAGTCCTTCTGTTCCCGGGACGGCTTCTCCGGCTCTGCCGCAGCGGGCTCCGGCTGGGGCCGGAGCAGGTAGTCCGTGGTGACGCCGAAGATGTCCGCCAGGGCCACCACCTTGTCTGTCTCCGGCATGGTCTCGTCCCGCTCCCAGCGGCTGACGGCCTGCCGGCTCACCTCCAGCCGCTCCGCCAGGGCATCCTGGCTCATGCCGGCCCTCTGCCGGAGGGCTTGCAGCTTCTCTCCGAATGTCATAGGCATTCTCCCTTCTCTTGGATGCCTTCAGACTATCAAATCCGGCGGTTGCATACCAGCAACCGCGTATGGAACTTCCGCAATCTGCGGTTGCGTCCCCCTTCAACATAGCATATTTCCCGCCCCGGCGCAACGGTCCGGGCCGCATTTCCAAAAAAGGCCGGGACACCGGGCACCTTGGCGTCCGGATGTCCCGGCCTAGCGGGCGGGGCCCAGCAGGATGGGCAGGTCCACGATCTCCAGCCCCCGGCGCATGGCGTACTCCACCGTGTACCGGGTGCCGCCGGGAGACCCGTCGAAGGCGGCGATCAGCAGCGAGGCGTGGTCCACCATGTACCGGTCCCGCCGCTGCATACAGGCGGGACTGTACCGCTGGGAGACCAGGGTCTCATAGTCGCAGGCGGCCACCAGCCGGGCATACCGCCGCCGCTGGTCCGGCGGCCAGGCGTCCGCCTGGGTGGGACAGGGGATGGCCGCCTCCACCGTCACGTCCAGATGGTCCTGCCGCAGGCGGAGGACGCACTCGCAGAAGTACAGGTCGCAGCCCAGAGCCATGCCGCAGAGGAAGTGGCGGAACCCCTCCTGATAGGCGGCCTCCACCGCGTCCGCGATGCGCCGCTTCAGGGCCAGGCACCGGGGATCCCCCTCGTCATACCGCCAGGGCAGCTTGCCGGGCCGGTGCCCGGTGAAGCAGCAGGCCGACTGCCGTCCCCGCATGGTCTCCGCCTCCTTTGGTAGGTGTTGTCCCCAGTATAGAACAGACGTTCTGATTTGTAAAGGAAAATTTCTTTCAAATCAGGGGTTGCATTTTCCAGATGCCTGTCGTATACTAGCGCTAGAGAACAACTGAATCCTTTGTCTTCAGGGCGGGGCGAAATTCCCCACTGGCGGTACAGTCCGCGACCGCCTGCATGGATGTGCAGGCGCTGACCCGGTGGAACTCCGGGACCAACAGTCACAGTCTGGATGGAAGAAGATGAGAGCGGCGTGGGCCGCGCGTTTTTCGCGCTCCTTCGTTGCGGAGATCACCTTGGAGAAGTCAAAGAGTCCAGGGTGTTTTCAAGCAGCGAAAAGGAGTGTATTTTTTATGTCCGAGCCCAATGTCGACGCCATCAAGACCCCTGTCCGCCCCAGGACCGACGTCAAGACCCTCACCTCCCTGGGGATGCTGACCGCCCTCGCCTATGTGGTGATGATCCTCAGCAAGTCTCTGCCCCAGGTGTCCGGCTTCCTGCAGATGGACCTGAAGGATACGGTCATCTGCATCGGCGGCTTCCTCTACGGGCCCCTGTCCGCCGCCGTCATCTCCATCGTGGTGGCCGTGGTGGAGATGTTCACCTGGTCCGACACCGGCATCATCGGCTGCATCATGAACGTGCTGGCCACCTGCGCCTTCTGCTGCACCGCCACCTTCGTCTACAAGAAGCTCCACACCCGCAAGGGCGCCGTCATCGGCCTGGCTCTGGGCACTGTGTGCCTGACCGTGGTGATGCTGCTGTGGAACTACCTGATCACCCCCATCTATATGGAGATGGACCGGGCCGTGGTGGCCGCCATGCTGCCCACCGTGTTCCTGCCCTTCAACCTGGTGAAGGGCGGTCTGAACATGGCCCTAATCCTGCTGATCTACAAGCCCGTGGTCACCGCCCTGCGGAAGGCGCGTCTGGTGCCGGAGTCCCAGACTGCCGTCCAGGGCAAGGGCGGCCTCGGCGCCGGGTTCCTCCTGTTCTCCCTGGCCCTGCTGGCCACCTTCGTGGTGCTGGCCCTGGTGCTGATGGAGATCCTGTAACACAGATATCACGCACAGCAGAGCGCGGGGACTTTCGTCCCCGCGCTTTTCGCGCTCTCTCCGCTCTTTTCAAAGACGAACAGATGTGCTATGATAGAGGACGGAAAGGAGGCGGGGCCATGGACCGCATCATCCTGCACTGCGATCTGAACAGCTTTTACGCCTCCGTGGAGCTGCGGAGCCGCCCGGACCTGCGGGACGTGCCCACGGCGGTCTGCGGGGATCCCACCTCCCGCCACGGCATCATCCTGGCGAAAAACGAGCCTGCCAAGAAGTACGGCGTCCAGACGGCGGAGACCATCTGGCAGGCCCGGCGGAAGTGCCCGGGCCTGGTGCTGCTGCCGCCCCATCACGCCCTGTACCGGCAGGTCTCCAAGCAGGTCAACGCCATCTACGAGCAGTACACCGACCTGGTGGAGCCCTTCGGCATCGACGAGAGCTGGCTGGACGTCACCAACACCCTCCACCTCTTCGGCGGGGACGCCAAGGCCCTGGCGGACCATCTGCGCGCCCGGATGAAGCAGGAGCTGGGGCTGACGCTGTCGGTGGGCGTCTCCTTCAACAAGGTGTTCGCCAAGCTGGGCAGCGACTACAAAAAGCCCGACGCCACCACCGTCATCTCCCGGGAGAACTGGCGGGAGCTGGTCTGGCCCCTGCCGGTGGGGGCGCTGCTGTACGTGGGCGGCGCGGCCCAAAAGCTCCTGGCCCAGTTCGGCGTCAGGACCATTGGGGACCTGGCCGCCTGCAAGCGGGACGCCCTGGAGACCCTCATGGGCAAGATGGGCGTCCAGCTCCACGACTACGCCAACGGGCTGGACACGGACCCGGTCCGCTCCCGGTACCAGCCGGAGCAGGTGAAGTCCGTGGGCAACGGCACCACCTTCCCCAGGAATCTCACCACGGCGGAGCAGGTCCGGGGCGGCATCGCCATCCTGGCGGACTCCGTGGCCACCCGGCTGCGGCACAGCGGGCTGTACGCCGGCGGCGTCCAGGTGACGGTGCGGGACCCCCAGTTCCACGACCGGTCCCGCCAGACGCAGCTGTCCGCCCCCACCCATCTCATCCGGGAGCTGACGGAGGCGGCCATGGACCTGACGCACCAGCTGTGGAGGCCCCCGGCCCCGGTCCGGGCCCTGACGGTCACCGCCATCCATCTGGTGCCCCAGGAGGACGCCTATGAGCAGGTGGACCTGTTCACCGCCGGGGCGGCCCCCAGGAAGGAAAAACAGGAAAAGCTGGAGGCGGCCATGGACCGCCTCCGGGGAAAATACGGGACCGGCGTCATCTCCTACGGCGCGGCCCACCCCGAGAAAGAGGAGGACCCCCTGCCATGACCACAGACACGGAAAAGCAGCAGCTGCGGCAGACCATCCGCCGCCTGGCCGCCCAGCTCTCCCCCCGGTACCGGACGGCGGCGGACGCGGCCATCGCCCGCCACCTGCTGGCCCTGCCGGAGTACCAGAGCGCCGGGGCGGTGTTCTGCTTTGTCTCCGCCGGGCGGGAGATCGACACCCGCCCCATCCTGGAGCGGGCTCTGGCGGACGGCAAGACGCTGTGCGTCCCCCTGTGCGTGGCGGACGGGATCATGGAGCCGCGGGCCGTCCGGGATCTGAAGGAGCTCTCTCCCGGGGCCTACGGCATCCTGGAGCCCCCGGCGGACAGTCCCCGCCTCTCCCCGGACCAGATCGACCTGGCGGTGATCCCCTGCGTCACCTGCAGCCGGGAGGGCCGCCGCCTGGGCCGGGGCGGCGGGTACTACGACCGCTTCCTGGCCCACTACCGGGGGGCGGCGGTGCTGGTGTGCCGGGAGCGGCTGCTGCGCCAGGAGATCCCCTTCGGCGTCCACGACTACCCGGTCCCCTGGGTGGTGACGGAGGCGGGCCTGTTCGAGGACGGCACCCCCGCCCGGCCGGAGTGAGCGCGGATAGGTCTGCCTCCCACAAAATCGTCAAAATTCATTCCAATATCCCCACAAGATTTTGTGGGGGTATTACCTTCACTGTGCTTGACAGGGCCCTGGAACTCTGATAAGCTGGAAAAGGCTTCTTTCCCAGCATCTCAAACACACAAAGGAGGACCCTCCGCATGATCCAGGATATTATGGACTATCTCTCCCAGGCGGATCCCGAGGTGGGCGCGTCGATCCAGCGGGAATTCGACCGGGAGCAGCACAACATCGAGCTGATCGCCTCGGAGAACATCGTCAGCCAGGCCGTCATGGCGGCCATGGGCACCTGCCTGACCAACAAATACGCGGAGGGCTACCCCGGCAAGCGGTACTACGGCGGCTGCTGGGCGGTGGACGTGACGGAGGAGCTGGCCCGGCAGCGGGCCTGCCAGCTGTTCGGCTGCCAGCATGCCAATGTCCAGCCCCACTCCGGCGCCAACGCCAACCTGGCGGTGTTTTTCGCTCTGCTGCAGCCCGGTGACACGGTGCTGAGCATGAATCTGGCCCACGGCGGCCACCTGAGCCACGGCAGCCCGGTGAACATCTCCGGCAAATACTTCCACATCGTCTCCTACGGCGTGGCGGACGGTTCGGAGGTCATCGACTACGACCAGGTTCTCTCCATCGCCAGGGAGTGCCGTCCCAAGCTGATTTTGGCCGGGGCCAGCGCCTATCCCCGGACCATCGACTTCGCCAAATTCCGGGAGATCGCCGACGCGGTGGGCGCCTATCTCATGGTGGACATGGCCCATATCGCGGGGCTGGTGGCCGCCGGCGTCCATCCCTCCCCCATCCCCTACGCCGACGTGGTGACCACCACCACCCACAAGACCCTGCGGGGCCCCCGGGGCGGCATGATCCTGTGCAATGACGACGATCTGTACAAAAAGATCAACTCCGCCGTGTTCCCCGGCACCCAGGGCGGCCCGCTGGAGCACATCATCGCCGCCAAGGCCGTGTGCCTGGGGGAGGCCCTGCGGCCGGAGTTCAAGGCCTACGGCCTGCAGGTGGTGTCCAACGCCCGTATCCTGGCGGAGGAGCTGGTGAAGCAGGACTTCCGGCTGGTGTCCGGCGGCACGGACAACCACCTGATTTTGGTGGACACCCGGCACTTCGGCCTCACCGGCAAGGAATACGAGCATCGGCTGGATGAGGTGGGCATCACCGTCAACAAGAACACCATCCCCAACGACCCGGAGAAGCCCTTCGTCACCAGCGGCATCCGGGTGGGCACCCCCGCCGTCACCACCCGGGGCTTCCGGGAGCCGGAGATGGTGGAGATCGCCCGATGGATGGGCCTGATGGCTCGGGAGGACTACGCGGACCACGCGGAGCAGGTCCGCGGGGAAGTGGCGGAGCTGTGCAAGCGCTTCCCCCTGTATCAGGACTGATCTGCTATGAGAACGCGCCCCGGAGAGCTTTCGCTCTCCGGGGCGCTCCTGTTTTGCTCAGCTCACTCCGCCGGGAACTCATACCATTCCCCACCCAGCTCCAGGCCGGTGATCTGCTCCGGGTCCAACAGGATGGGAGCCAGCAGGTACAGATTGCAGCGGATCTGCCGGGTGCTGTCCAGATCCGTGGGATCCCCCAGGTCCGTAAAGCCCAGTCTCGGGCCGTGGGTCCCCCGCTGGATCTCCTCCATCAGCACATCCTCCGGGCCGAAGGTCTCCCCGTCCGCGAAGCGGAACGTGGGGTCCAGTTCTGCCAGGATGTGCTCGTTCCAGTCCTCATAGGCCCCGGCGTCCGCAAACGACGGCCAGGCATCCACCTCTGTGGTGAAGGTGACCTCCGCCCGCAGCGGCGTCACCTCTGCCCGGGTGCCATCGGACCAGGCGGCCTCCCGGCTTGGGATCGTATCATTCATCCGGACGGTGAAATCGTAGGTCTCGATGGGCGCCATGACGCCGGTGGCCTCATCATCCTGGATCTGCACTCGCAGTTCCACCTCCCGGCCCAGGTAGTCTGGCTCTGTGAACTCCGGCGGCACCATTGCCTCCCCCATCTGGCCGGTGGAGGCGATGAATCGGAACTGGCCCGGCTCCTCCCCCTGGTCCAGCCGCCAGCAGCTGACCGCATTCGCCCAGCTGCCCGTCGTCAGCAGGGTGTCCTCTATGACTTCGTCAACATCCGGAAACTCCCCGTCGTACCGGCCGGTGAACAGGCAGTAGATCATCCGGCCATCGGTGATGGCGTTCTCCAGGGTCAGGTCGCAGTGGTTCCCCTCCACGGTCTGGTCCACCTGGACGGAATAGGCCGCCATCAAATCGCCGTTGCCGCCGTCGTCTACCACCGGGCTCAGCCAGTTCAAGTGTGCCGCCCCTACAGCAAAGCCGCAGGCCAGCACGGCCAGCGCCGCCGCCAAAATCAGCACCCGCTTCCCCAGCCCCCGTTTTCCGGGCCGGGACAAGGTGCCCTGACGGACTTGCTCCTCCAGGCTGTCCATGGCCGTCTCATAGGCGGGGGGCAGGGTCCAGTCCTCCCCCTTTGCCATTGCCCGCAGGCGGGCATCCAGCTCATCCATGGTCTCCCTCCTTCAAGATGCTCCGCAGCTTCTCCCGGGCCCGGCTCAGCCGGACCCGCACCGCCCCCGGTGTCGTCCCCAGCACCCGGGCGATCTCCTCCGTGGGCAGATCCTCGTAGTAGAACAGCACCACCGCCTCCCGCTGGTCCCGGGGCAGGCTCTGGACGGCCTGCCACAGGGCGCCGTCCCCCATCTCCCGTTCCGGGGCCGCCGGCTCTCCGGGCAGATCCTCCAAGGGCACGGTCCGGCTCCGCCGCTGGCAGAGGCGGCGGGCCTCGTTGGCGGTAATCCTCAGCAGCCACTGGGGCAGCTTCTCCCTCTCCCGCAGCTGTGGATACCGCTCATAGGCCCGGCAGACCGCCTCTGCCACCGCCTCCTGGGCGTCCGCGCTGTTCCGGGTGATGCTGAGTGCCAGCCGGTACAGGCTGGTCCGTCCCTCATGCAGCACCCGGCAGAACCGGTCCCGCTCCTGTTCCGGCACCGCCATGTCCTCCCCCCTCTCTTGCTTCTGCCTGTATGACCCGCCAGCGGGCCCAAATGTTACGGCTCGACCGAAAAAAATCGGCCGCCTCTTCAAGAGACGGCCGTTGTGTTCTTCACAGCGGGATGCCGAAGCCCAGCCACAGTACGTTCCGCACCAGGCAGTTCACCAGGAACAGCCCCACCAGGAGGACCGGCCAGCTGGGGCGATAGTGCAGGGCCCAGCCCCGCTTTCCCCGGAGCCGCCACACCGTCTGTGTCAGCAGATAGGCCGCCGCCAGGACCAGCGTGACCACCACCGGCAGGTGGCACCAGAGGGCCTCCCCGATCTGCCCGTGGGCCAGGGCGATCAGCGCCCGGGTGCCGCCGCAGCCGGGGCAGTAGACGTGCCAATGCTCCCAGATCCAGCAGCGGCTGACGGTGGGCGCTCCCAGCGCGAAGCGCCACAGAAGAAAGGCCCCGGCCAGCGCCGCCAGGGTGATCCAGGCCGCCGGGTAAGCCTCCCGGTCCGTGATGGGGGTCCCCCGCATATCCGTTCCCTCCCGAAAGCAGAGGGCCGCGCTGCGCGCGGCCCCAGGTCGTCTCACTTCAGCAGATGGATCTGCCCCAGCAGGGGCACCGCCTTCTCCTCCCCGTTGACGGCGGAGATGAAGCCCATCACCGCGCAGATGAAGCAGAAGATGCCCCATAGCCAGCCGATGCAGGGGATGAAGCTCAGCAGCCCCGCCAGCCAGATGACCAGGGCCTGGTTCAGGTGGAACTTGGCGCCCTCCCGGTCGCCCAGCACGAAGGCGATCACCAGGCCGATCCAGGTGAGATAGGCCACAATGCCCGTTGTTTTCGCATCCATAAAAAGCACCTCTCATTCGTCGAAATGCGCTGCTCATAGTGTACCACGAATCGACGCGGAATACAAGTCAGGACTCCTCCGGCAGCAGGGGGCTGTACATCATGATGGCGTCGTTGGCAAAGAGGAACGACTCGTCCAGCAGCCAGCCCTCCAGGTCGTAGGTCCTGCGGTACAGCTCATTGTGCCGGATATAGCCGCCCCAGGAGGCCTGGTCCATCCGGTGGTTCCGCTCCACGATCTCATAGCGGCACTTCGGCGGCGACATGGCCCGCCACTCCCCCTCCAGCTCCCGCTCCCCCACCCGGACGCAGAGCTGGAAAGGCTGGTCCGTGTCGTTGCGGATCATCAGATCCCGGTGGGGGTAGGCGCAGGTGGCGCCGCTGCCGAATGGCTGGGTCCGGTTGGCGTCCGGGAACACGTCGTGGGAGTGGCGGTACCGCTCCACCACCGTCAGCGGCGTGTGGAGGGCCATCCAGAAGATCAGATTGGACAGCTGGCAGAGGCCGCCCCCCACATCGCTGCCGATCCGGCCCAGAAACAGCACCATGCCGTCCCGGTAGCCCTTCCGGCGGGTGGGCTTGCCGATCAGCCGCCAATAGCTGAGGGTCTCCCCGGGGTACAGGACCACTCCATCCAGCCGGGCCGCCGCCAGTCGGAGGTTCACCACCTTGTTCTCCTGGAGGACCTGGTCCTCCCCCCGCAGGTGGCGGTACAGCGGCGTGTCGTGGGAGAACTGCACGCAGGGCAGGCGCTCCGCCTGACGCCGCCTGGCCCAGTGGAAGCGGGGAGACAGCCACAGCAGGTGCCGTCTGCCGCTGTAGTAGGCCTTCCCCAGCCGGAGCCGCAGCCAGCTGCGGTGGATGGGCGGCCGGAGCTGTTTCGCGTTGGGATCTGTCTGCATGCGCACTACGCCTCCCTGTTGGAAAACATCGACACGGTGATGGGCCCGGAGCGGACGATGGCGTTCGCCTCCGCGTCATAGGCCATCGTTGTCTTGAGCTCTCCCATATAAAAGCCATAAATGTGGGGACCTTCCAGTCCAAAGGCCATGGTGACCTGCAATTCCGCTGTCTCCGCAAGGATCTCGATGGTGGTATAGCCGCTCTTTCCCGGGACATACGCACACTCCCGCCAGGTCTCTTCAGCTGTTGGCTGAGATGCCGTGTAAACCTGTCCGTTGCCGTCCGTCACCCGGGAGAAAACGCTGCCGGCCTTCCACTCCACCGGCTCCACTGAGATGGACGACGCCATCTCCTCCCACGGCTCCACGATGGGGATCTCCGCCATTGTGGCCATGTCGTAGGCAACGCAGTCATCCTCATGGGCGCCTGTCCCTCCCCCACCCTGCAGATACAGCAGATCCGGCTGGCCGTCCCCGGTCATGTCCACCCAGAAGGGCATCCCGTAGCCGGACACCGCGCCGCCGTATCCGGCGGAAATATGCCACTCCAAAAGGCGGCCGACGAGGTTCGTCCGGTCATGCAGTCTCATGGTCTGTCCATGATAACGCACAATAGCCGTCTCTTCATCCTCGCTGATCCGCAGAAAGAAGTCCGGTTCCTCCGGGCGGGTGAACTCATAGAAAAAGGTACCACCCACATCAACTCCGCCGAAGTCGAATCCGTTGGATCTTCCGTCCTGGTACATATACGCCAGTGCCTCTTCCGTCAGCAGCATCGGCGTCGGGGCTGGCTCCTCCGTATCTTCGGACGCTTCCAGTTGCTCCGGTACAGTCTCCGCTTGCCCCGAGCCACAGCCGGTCAGCAGAGCCGCCGTTAGAAATGCCGCGATCCATACCCGTCTTTTCATATCACGCGCCACCATTTCCCCGTATATTTTTCTCAAATATATCATAGGGTCTGGGAAAAAGCATTACAAAGCCGTATCAAAACAAAAACAAAAGAGAGCGACAGTCTTTTGGACTATCACTCTCTTGATGTTGGCGCTACCTATCTTCCCGGGCCGTCGCCAGCCAAGTATTGTCAGCAGGAACGAGCTTAACTGCCGTGTTCGGAATGGGAACGGGTGGACCCTCGCCCTAATCAGCACCAACTCTATGTTATCCGGTCTT
>DWZJ01000073.1 GCA_019118245.1 Candidatus Oscillibacter excrementigallinarum | reverse complement strand
ACCTTGAACGGTACGAACCGCAGCAAGACGTAGCTTGTGCCGGATACTGCGTTTTTGGGCGTGTATAGCCTCTATGTCAATGACACAATGACCTATCCCAAGCATGCCATTGGAGTAGATGACAGCTGGAGCCTGTGGCCCGTGAGCGGCAGCGCCAATAGCCATCATATCAGAAGACAGCACGCGCGGCAGAAGTCTTGCCACGCGTGCTGTTCTATTACATTCGAAAATACTGTATCCTTATCCAAGAAACTCCGCCTGCTTACCACCATTTTGGGAGGGCGCTCGTAACCTCTTTTGTAACCTCAAACGTGAAAATTAAGTTTTGTAACCTCTAAATAACCCTATATATTGTGTCCAAAATTAGTCTAATGAACTATATATAGTACCACGTTGCAACGACGGAATGCGAATGGCAAAAAACAAGTTTAGAACAATTAGATAGAAAAATCCCGGAAAACCGAGGTTTTCCGGGATAATTTGAAACATTTTAGCGCTTGGAGAACTGAGGAGCACGCCGCGCGGCTTTCAGGCCGTACTTCTTGCGCTCCTTCATACGAGGATCGCGGGTCAGGAAACCGGCCTTCTTCAGGATGGGGCGGTTGTCCTCGCTGGCCAGCAGCAGGGCGCGGGCGATGCCGTGCCGCAGAGCGCCGGCCTGGCCGGTCACGCCGCCGCCGGTGACGGTGGCAACGATGTCCATCTTGCCGGCATTGCCGGTGGCCTCCAGGGGCTGACGGACCACCATCTTCAGGGTGTCCAGGCCGAAATACTCATCGATGTCCCGGCCGTTGATGGTGATGGAGCCGGTGCCGTTGGGGAACAGGTGAACGCGGGCCACGGAGGACTTCCGGCGGCCGGTACCATACAGGTAGGGCTTCTTGGACTGATACATACTTCAAACTCCTCCTTATTCCGCATCCAGAGCGACGGGCTTCTGGGCCTGCTGCTCGTAGTTGGCGTCCGCATAGATGTGCAGCCGCTTCAGGGATTCCTTGCCGATGGTGTTCTTGGGCAGCATGCCGCGGACGGCCACCTTCATGGCCAGCTCGGGCTGCTCCTCCATCAGGATGCGGTAGGGGGTCTCCTTCAGGCCGCCGATCCAGCCGGAGTGGGTCCGGTACATCTTCTGGGTGCCCTTCTTGCCGGTCAGCACAGCCTTGCCGGCGTTGATGATGATGACGTAGTCACCACAGTCGGCATGGGGGGTGAAGGTGACTTTGCCTTTGCCGCGCAGCAGGTCAGCAGCCCGGACGGCGGTCTTGCCCAGGGGCTTGCCCGCGGCGTCCAGGATGTACCACTTGCGCTCGATGTTGGCCTTGTTTGCCATAAAAGTGGACATGGTGTTTCCTCCGTATATTGAAATTCTTTGCTTTGCTTTACAAATCAAGAGCTCCGGGTTACAATCGGAGCAAGGATATTTATACCACGCGGACCGGGGAATGTCAACGAGAATTTCATTTAGCGCTGATAAATCTCTAAATTTCTCTTGATTGCTCTTATTATCTCCTGATTGCTCACTTCTTATTTTGAATTTTCGGAGGTGACGCCTTATGAACCGGAACGCCTGGGAGCGCTGGATCTTCTGCGCCGTCAGCCTTGTGCTGCTCCTGTGCGCCGCTGTGTACAGGCCGGTGATTTACGGGAACAGCCCGGGAGAGATCGCCCGGTACCTCCGCTGGGAGATGGAGGACCGGGGGATTGGGCCCATCCAGCTGCTGGCGGTGGAGGACGAGGGGGCGGACCGCTTCGCCGTGTTTCAGGGCGAAAAGAGACCGGACGAGCGTTATCTCGTCCGGTTCCGACAGAATCAAGATGGAGATTATGAAGCGGACGGGCATCCAATGTGGATGTATGGCCCGTACCCGGTGCGGGGCGTCTACTCCCAGGCCCTGGACGGCGACGGTGAGGTCTGCTTCGCCGTCTGGAACGAGTCGGAGACGCTGGCGGAGGTCCGGCTGCGGGTGAACGACGCTCCCGAGGTGGAAGTGTCCATCCCGGCGCCGCCGTCTCTCACCATCTGGAGATTCCAGGTCAAGGGGACGGAATGGCGGCTGGAAGATCGGTACTTTGACACGACAGGAAATATGCTTCCATAAGAATATGTACCCTACAATACCCATTGAACCAACAGCAGCAGCACGAAGCCCGGCAGGCCCAGCACGCCGATGACCAGGGCGTTCCACAGGTTCAGACCCAGGGCGATGCCGGTGATGCCCGCCGTCAGCCGCACGATCCCCAGGGCCAGGAAGCCCAGCAGGGTGTTCAGCAGCAGCTTCAGCGCCAGGCGGAAGGGGGAGCTGAACACCCGGATCAGGGCGATGAGGAAGAAGCCCGCCAGAATGGCGGCCAGGATCTTTTGGCTCATGTCCATGTGGCGGTCCCCTCCAGTCCGGCGGCGGCCAGCCCGTCGGGGCTCCGCTCCTTGATGGCGCGGATCAGATAGTTGCACCGGGCCTTCACGGCGCTGATCTGGTAGACGCAGGACTCCACCAGCTCCGGGTCCAGGGCCTGGTCGAACTGGCGGTAGGCCTGGGCCAGATCTCCCTGGGCCTCCAGCAGTTCGGCCTTCAGATTCAGCAGCTCGGGATCGGGGCGGGCGGATCGCTTGGCAAAGACAGATTTCATGGCAGTGTCCCTCCTATCCATATTCTTACGGGGAGTTTGGACAAATATGCCAGTTTTCATACGGGGAGGCAGGAAGAAGATGCCAACGGAACAGGAACACTTCATGGCCCAGGCGCTGGACCTGGCGGCGGAGGCCGCGGCGGCGGGGGAGGTGCCCGTGGGCTGCGTCATCGTCCGGAACGGCGAGATCGTGGGCCGGGGCCGCAACCGGCGGGAGGAGCGGCAGTCCACCGCCTCCCACGCGGAGATGGAGGCCATCGCCCAGGCCAACGCGCTTCTTGGCACCTGGCGGCTGGACGACTGCGAGCTGTATGTGACGCTGGAGCCCTGCCCCATGTGCGCCGGGGCCATCCTGAACGCCCGCATCCGCCGGGTGTGGTACGGCGCCCGGGACGAGGCCTTCGGCGCCTGCGGCGGGGTCACCAACCTGTTTATGGAGGACTTCCCCAACCGGCCCGCCCTGGTGGGCGGCATCCTGGGGGAGGACTGCCGCCGGGTGCTGACGGACTTCTTCGCCGGGCTCCGGGACCGCAGGGAAAAAATTTGAGCGACCCGGAGGATTTAAGACTTTTGTAACAATTGACGCTGGTTTGCTTAACAACTCTCCTGTATCTTAATACTTGCAAGAGACAAAACTTCTTTTCATCCAATCTTCCAAAAAATAGGGAAACGGGCCAGCCGCAAGGCTGGCCCGTTTCTCGTTTCTGCATCGACATTTGTAAACAAACCGAAAATCCCCGCGGGCGGGACTGCCGCCAACGGGGATCTTGTGGTAAACTGTCAGATATTGTCCCAGGGCGCGGCCAGCACGGCTGACCGCTGGAGCAGGAAGCCGAAGAGCGTCAGGGCCCCGCCCAGATAGAACAGCAGGCGGGCCGTGTCCGGCAGGTCCGCCAGCGTGGCCAGGCAGAAGGCGATGGCCAGCACCGCGTACAGGGCGAAGCGGCGGGTCCGTCCGGACCGGAAGGCGAAGGAGGACAGGCGGTAAAAGCCCAGGGTCAGAAAGACCACCGCCAGCAGTTCGGGATAGTAATTGACCAAAGACGGGTCTGTGGAGACCGCCCGGTAGGTGAGCACCAGCCGCACCACCAGGCAGCACACCGGCACCAGCAGCAGGGCCCCCTGGAAGGGCCTGCGCGCATCGCTCTCCGGCCGCACCCGGCAGGCGGGAATGGCGGGGAAGAGGCTGACCGCCATGAGAAGGGACAGCACGCCCACCAGCAGGTGCTCCCCGCCGGTAAAGAGCTGATCGCCCGGGGCGGTCACGAAAACCGTCACCAGTTCCCCGCTGCCGGTGAGGGCGCTGGCACCGGAAAATCCCAACAGCAGGTCCAGCACGCCGGAGACCGCCAGCAGGAAGATCCCCATCACCGCCGGGGTGAGCAGTCCCACGGAGGCCACGGAGAAGCCCGCCGGAAAGAGCGGCGGATTCTCCCGGTCCGCCGGGAGGAGCCTGCGGGCCGCCACCAGGCAGACCACCGCCAGGAGCACGAACCACACCGCCAGCAAAAGGGCGTACAGATTCCCGGGGATGGGCAGGCCGGTGTCCGCCTCGAATCCGGTGCTGCGCTGGAGCAGCCGCAGGACAAATGCCCCTGCGCCGCCGATCACGGCCATCAGGGGCCAGAACAGATATTTTTTCATAGGAGCCGATCTCCTTATCGTGTTGGATTTTCAAGTGCCAGTATACCACGGGAAATGCCGTTTGTCCATGCCGGTCTCATTTTCCGCCCGGGCGGCGCATACAGTGAAGGGACAGGCCCGCGCGGGAAACAAAAGAGGAGGAATTCCATGAGACGCCATTCTGAGATCCGCCAGAGCGCCGCCGTATCGGCGGTGCTGCTGGTGCTGCTGTTCGCCCTGCCCCTGGCAGTGGTGGTGCCCTTTCGGACGGAGCTGTTCTCCGCCGACCCCACGGCCGTGGAGTCGGAGCGGGAGCCCTTTCAGCCCGGAGACCTGGATGGGGAGATGGTGCTGAAGGTCCTGGTGGGGGACGCGGTGGAGGAGATGACCCTGGGGGAGTATCTGGTTGGAGTGGTCCGGGCGGAGATGCCCGCCTCCTTTGAGCCGGAGGCCCTGAAGGCCCAGGCGGTGGCGGCCCGGACGTACACCTTATATAAGATGCAGACCGGCGGCAACCACGGGGACACGGCGGACATCTGCACCGACTCCACCTGCTGCCAGGCGTATATCTCCGAGGAGAACGCCCGGAACAACTGGGGCGAGGATGCGGACGCCTATGAGGAGAAGATCGAGACTGCCGTCCGGGAGACGGACGGGGAGGCCATCCTCTACGGCGGGGTGCCCATCCTGGCGGTGTTCCACTCCTCCTCTGCCGGGCAGACCCGCGCCTCCGGCGAGGTGTGGGTCAGCGACCTGCCCTATCTCCAGGCGGTGGCGTCGCCGGAGCCGGCGGACAGCATTCCCAACTACTACAGCCGGGTGGAATTCACGGCGGAGGAGTTCCGGGAGAAGGTGCTGTCCGTCCAGCCGGATGCAGACCTGTCCGGCGACATGAGCGGCTGGCTGCAAAACGCCGTCACGGACACCGCCGGCAGCGTGGAGACCGTGGAGGTGGGCGGCGTGACGGTGAAGGGCAGCACCCTGCGCAGTATCCTGGGGCTCCGGTCCGCCTGCTTTGAGTGGGAGGCGGCGGACGGAAAGCTGGTATTTTTCGTCACTGGCTACGGCCACGGCGTGGGCATGAGCCAGTACGGCGCCAACCAGATGGCGAAAGAGGGGGCGGACTACCGGGAGATCCTCACCCACTATTATACCGGCGTCACCGTGGAGCCCTACACCTCTGCCGCAATGGGGTGACCCTTTACAACACGGCGACGGATGTGCTAAAATATGATATTCTGAAAGCTGTCTGCGCTGCGGAAAGGAGGGCATGATGAGACGAAAGCTGGCGGCCCTGGCGCTGTGCCTGGTGCTGGTGTTCCAGATGGCGCCGGTCCCCTCGGAGGCGGCCGGGAGCGTGTATTTCACTGCGGTGAACAAAAATGTCCTTTCGCTGTCGGACGAGACCATGCCCTTCTGGTCCGGCGGCTATCTGTATGTGCCCAGCACCATCTTCACCGGCGTGGGGCGGGACCTGGGGGTGTCCTACTATCCCAACATCGGCAGGGGGACCATCCTGCTGTACGTGGACGACACCATCTACAGCTCCCTGGTTTTTGATGTGAACAAAGACTATGCCATCGACAACGAGGGCAATATGTATTTCCAGAAGGCCATCCAGCGGGGAAACGTGATCTTCCTGCCCATCTCCCTGATCGCCCGGTGCTTCGGGCTGCTGTACTCCACCGTGGAGGTGGATCGGGGCTATCTGGTGTGGGTCCGCAACACGGACATGGACCTGGAGGAGCGGTATTTTGCCGATGCCGCCAAGTCCCGGATGGAGTATGAGTACAACCAATATGTGCAGAATCAGACCGCGGCAGAGACGCCCGCGGAGGAGCCGGACGCCTCCGGCAGCGTGACGGGCCAGCGCATCTATCTGGGGATGGAGGCCTCGGACGATACCCGGGTGCGGTCTCTGCTGGACACGCTGGACCGCTATGACAGTCAGGCCGCCTTTTACTGTACAGTGGATTTTCTGGAGACGGAGGGCGACCTGCTGCGGCGGATGTCCGCCACGGGACAGGCCATCGGCCTGGTGGTGGACGCGGCGGACAGCCGGTCCGTGACCGAGCAGCTGGAGGAGGGGAACCGCCTGCTGTTCCAGGCGGCCAGCGTCAAGACCCGGCTGGTCTGGATGGAGAACGCCACGGAGGAGGCGGCGGCGGAGGCAGAGGCGGCGGGCTTCTGCTGCCTGTCACCGGACCTGGACCGGGCGGCGTATCCCCTCAGCAGCACCGGCGCGGCGGACACCCTGCTCCAGCGGGTGACCAGCCGGTCCGGCGCCGTCACGGTCTGGCTGGGGGACGGCACCAACGCCGCCGGGCTGGGGACCTTCCTGGCAGCAGTGGATGCCGCCGACAGCAACTGCCTGGCCATGACGGAGACCGCCTCCTGAATCCGGGAAAATTTTACAGAAAATTCAACACCCACCGACTCAAGAGACTATAATAAATAGAAAGAAGTGCCCGAGCTGCGGGCAGAAACTGGGCGGCGCCCGGAGGAATCAGACATATCAAAAATGGAGGGAGCGCCATGGGCCGCAATATCCTGGTCGTAGAGGACGACCGCAACATCTGCGATTTGATCCATATGTATCTGGTGAAGGAGGGCTTTGATGTCCGCATCGCCGGGGATGGCGGAAAGGCCATCGAGGAGTTCCAGAAGCAGGTGCCGGACCTGATCCTGCTGGACATCATGCTGCCGGTGATGGACGGCTGGGCGGTGTGTGCCAAGATCCGGGAGACCAGCAAGGTCCCCATCATCATGCTGACCGCCAAGGGCGAGGTGTTCGACCGCATCCAGGGCCTGGAGATGGGGGCGGACGACTATGTGGTGAAGCCCTTTGAGATGAAGGAGCTCATCGCCCGCATCAACGCCGTCCTGCGGCGGACGGAGATCCCCAACGACACCAGCAAGCGGCTGACGTTCGACAAGCTGGTGATCGACCTGGACTCCTACGAGCTGATCGTGGACGGGAAAAAGATCGACACGCCTCCCAAGGAGCTGGAGCTGCTGTACCACCTGGCCTCCACCCCCAACCGGGTGTACACCCGCAACCAACTGCTGGACGAGGTGTGGGGCTTCGACTACTTCGGCGACAGCAGGACGGTGGACGTTCACATCAAGCGCCTGCGGGAGAAGATCGAAAACGTCAGCGACCAGTGGGCGCTGAAGACCGTATGGGGCGTGGGATACAAGTTCGAGCTGGTGGGCGCCCCGGCGGCAAAGGAGAGCTGACGTTTTCCGGGGCAGCGCCCCGGCGCCGTGAAAACGGCGTCAAGCGGACCGAAGGGCCCTTGGACCTGACGGAATTCACTTCCGGCAGGTCTATTTGAAAAGGGGACCCCAGGGACCCGCGGCCCCTGGGGAGACAGCGACCAGTGGGCGCTGAAGACCGTATGGGGCGTGGGATACAAGTTCGAGCTGGTGGGCGCCCCGGCGGCAAAGGAGAGCTGACGAGGAGCCTCGCTCCACTCTGCGTTTCGCCTCCCCCGGGCGGCGAAAGGACGAACGAGGAGCAGAGGTTCCGGCCGGCAGGCGCCCCGGCATCGCGGATATCCGCCGGACAGTGGATGGACAAAGGACAGGAGAACGCTCATGAGAATGCGGATCGCGCGCATCGCGAAAAGACTCCACAACAAGTTCAGGGGCCTGTACTGGCGGCAGATGTTCGTCACCGTCGGCATGGTGCTCCTGACGCTGTTTTTGCTGGGGGCATCCTTCTTCTCTCTGAGCTACAGCTATGCCCGCAGCCAGCAGGACGACGAGCTGGCGGCCCAGGCCCGGGTGGTGGGGCAGCTGTCGGTGAACTATCTGGAAAGCGGCCGGTACATGGATATGGAGGAACTCCAGAGCGACGAGGACTTCCAGCGGCTGGCCACCTTCGCCGCCACGGTGTCTGAGGTGGATTTCCTGATCTGCGATGTGGAGGGACATGTGCTGCTGTCCACGGACGCGGCCCTCAGCGGCCTGGTGGTGACCATGCCGGCGGATATGACGGAGGAGGTCCTGAGAAGGGGCATCACCTCCGACCGCACGGACATCGACGGCCTCTATGAGAACCGGAGGATCGTGGTGGGCGTCCCGGCCATGAATGAGAATTCCCAGGAGGCGGTGGGCCTGGTGTTTGCCGTGTCAGCCACCACCTCCCTGGACACCATGTGGACCGGCTTTGTGGGCCTGTTCTTCATGACGGCCTTTGTGGTGCTGATGATCTCCTTCATGGCCTCCTCCATCACCACCATGCGGCAGATCCAGCCCATCCGGGAGATGGCCAAGGCCACCCGCCGCTACGCGGAGGGGGATTTTGACATCCGCATGAACGACTACGGCCGGGACGACGAGCTGGGGGAGCTGGCCGCCTCCTTCAACAATATGGCGGAGAATCTGCAGCAGACGGAGCGGCAGCGGCGGGAGTTCATCGCCAACATCTCCCACGAGCTCAAGACCCCCATGACCACCATCGCCGGCTATACCGACGGCATCCTGGACGGCACCATCCCGCCGGAGAACGAGCGGCAGTATTTACAGATCATCTCCGACGAGAGCCGCCGCCTCAGCCGCCTGGTGCGGCGGATGCTGGACGTGAGCCAGCTCCAGGCCATGGACCCCCTGCGGGAGGGCAAGCACTTCGACATCTGCGAGAGCATGCGCCGGGTGCTGATCTCCATGGAGCGGAAGATCACGGACCGGAATCTGGATGTGGACGCGGACATCCCCGAGGAGCCCATTCTGGTGCTGGGGGACAAGGACATGATCACCCAGGTGATCTACAACCTGCTGGAAAACGCCACCAAGTTCGCCACGGAAGGCTCCACCCTGTATCTGGGTGTCACCACCATCGACGGCAAGGCCCGGGTGACGGTGCGGAACGTGGGAGACACCATCCCGGCGGAGGAACTGCCCCTGCTGTTCGAGCGGTTCCACAAGAGCGACAAGTCCCGCAGCGAGGACAAGGACGGCTACGGCCTGGGGCTCTATATCGTCAAGACGATCTTGGAGCAGCACAAGGAAAAGATCAGTGTGACCAGTGAGGATGGCGTGACCACGTTCTCCTTCTCCCTGGCCACGGAGTGAGGCGCGCATGGAGGAAAAGGAACAGTTGACATCCCACCTGCCCGGCGAGGTGGTGGAGATCTACCGGCAGCCGGTGCCCGGCGAGGTGGTGGAGCGGTACAGCCGCCCGCTGCCGGGGCGGAGCACGCCGCCGGCGCAGCCCCGGAAAAAGAGCCGGCGGGGGCTGTGGATCTTTCTGATCTGCCTGGCGGTGGTGCTGGGCATCGCGGCGGGCGTGCTGGTGTGGAGCTGGCTGGCGCCGGGACGGTACACGGACCGCTTTGAATATTGGTACGACTACGGCTGGGAGGAGGACGGCGAGACCTCCGTAGAGATCACCATCCCCACCTATCCCACGGGCGAGGGCGCCGTGCTGGAGGTGGAGACGGACCGGGGGCCGGAGCTGACGGCCCAGGAGATCTACCAGCGGGTGAACCCGTCGGTGGTGACGGTGATGGCCCAGCTGGAGGACAGCGTCTCCGTGGGCACCGGGGTCATCTTCCGGTCGGACGGCTATATCCTCACCAACTATCACGTGCTGGAGGGGGGCCGGGACTGCACCGTGGCTCTGGACACCGGCCGGACCTATGAGGCCCTGTATGTGGCGGGGGATGAGCGGAACGACCTGGCGGTGCTGAAGGTGAATCTGACAGGGCTTCCCGCCGCCACCTTCGGCGACTCGGATCAGCTGGTGGTGGGCGACAAGGTCTACGCCATCGGAAACCCCCTGGGGGTGGAGCTCCGGGGGACGCTGACGGACGGCATCGTCTCCGCCATCAACCGGGACGTGTGGGTGGACGGCCGGACCATGAACCTGATCCAGACCAACGCGGCCCTGAACTCCGGCAACTCCGGCGGGCCCCTCATCAACGCCTACGGCCAGGTGGTGGGCATCAACACCATCAAGATGAGCTCGGATTACTCCAATGTGGAGGGCCTGGGCTTTGCCATCCCCTCCGCCTCCATGGCACGGCTGGTGAACGACCTGCTGGCCTACGGCGAGATCCAGCCGGAGCCCTCCTTTGGGGTGACGGTGCTCCAGACCGGGACCCGGCTGGAGGACGGCGTCTGGGGCCTGGAGGTGCTGGAGGTCACGCCGGACTCCGCGGCGGACCGGGCGGGCATCCAGGCGGGAGACTTCATCCTCTCCGCCAACGGCCGGGAGGTCACCACCAGCCAGGAGCTGCTGCGGGTCCGCCGGCAGCTGTATGTGGGGGACCAGGTGACCATGGAGCTCTGGCGGGACGGCCAGCGCATGGAAGTGACGCTGACCCTGACGGCCCCGACGGAATGACGAAAAAGACGTGACCTGATATCAGGTCACGCCTTTTTTTGCGGCCACAGCAGGCTGACGCCGGAGAGCAGCAGGTACACGCCGAAGGGCCTGCGCAGGAGCTCCACGTCCAGGGCGGTGGCGATCCAGGCCCCGGCCAGGGCGGCGGCCACCGCCAGGGGCACGGCGTGCTTCAGCGTGGGCTTGTCCAGATAGCCGCCCCTGGCGTGGCAGATGAGGGCGGAGACGGCGGTGGGCAGGAAGAACAGGAGGTTGATGCCCTGGGCCGTCCGCTGGTCCACGCCCAGAAAGAGGGTCATCACCAACAGCAGCAGCGTGCCGCCGCCCACGCCCCAGGCGGAGAGGATGCTGGCCCCCAGGCCGCAGAGAAAGGGGATGATCCAGTCCGTCACAGCAGATACCTCACCCCCGCGTAGAAGAGGAAGGCGGCGAACAGCCACTTCAGCCACTTGGTGGAGATCCTGCCGTACAGCCTGCCGCCGATCCAGCCGCCCACCATGCCGCCGGCCAGATAGGGCAGCGACGCCGTCAGGGAGAACTCCCCCCGCAGCAGGTACACGGCGGCGGACACCAGGCACACCGGGAAGATGACGCCCACACAGGTGGCGTACAGCTTCCGCTGGGAGAGGCTGCCCCACCGGGAGAGGATGGGCAGGAACACCATGCCCCCGCCGCCCCCGAAGAGGCCGTTGGCCAGCCCCGCCGCGGCGCCGGCGATCCGCGCCGGCCAGCGATCTTTCATGCGCCCCGCCTCCTTTTCGGTATGTAGGCGCCGGGCCATGGGGCGGGTCCGCCCCCGGAGCCCGGCGGGGCCGTTATTTCATCTGGAAGCTTTGGCAGTCGGTGCACTCCACCTTGGTGGGATTGGTCTCATGGGTGCCCACGGTGATGGTGTTCAGACCGCAGTAGTTCTGGTCCTGGCAGTGGTGGGCGCAGTTGGTGACCGTGCACTTGATGCTCTGGTTGGGGGTGCAGGCGCAGCCGTTGTTGGTGTTCGTCATAACAAAAGATCCTCCTGCGTGAAAAAGTGGTTGGCTTTCGCCGCTCTCTAGTGTGCGCAGGAGCGGGCAGGTTATGTACGGCCCGGCCGGGGTAAAAATTTGTCACAGGCGGGCGTGTCCGGCGTCCGGTTTTTGGTGCGGGGCGCGGCGACACAGTGGCCGTCGTGGATCTCCACAAACCGGCGCTGCCGCCGGATGTAGTGCTGGTAGTAGTGTGCGCAGTCGGAGCAGGTGAATGCGTCCATAAATGAGTCTCCTTTCTTACTGAGTTCCTGTATTGTACTACAGACTGGTTAAATCATCAGAATGCATTGTGATTTCAAAATGACGTCATACTTTTGGATTTGTGTTGTAAAAATATTATATAAGGCAGAAAATGCGAAATATATGTTAACTTTTATCGCATAAAATGTGTTATAAAAATTTTGCATAAAAAGGCGGGCCGCTCATAGAGCAGCCCGCCTTTTCAAATGATTTATACCCCTAAGATCCAAGTTGCAAACCGGAAGTAGATCAGCAGGGACAGCGCGTCCACGATGGTGCTGATGAAGGGCGAGGCCATCACCGCCGGGTCGAAGCCCACCTTCTCCGCCAGAATGGGCAGGGAGGCGCCCACCAGCTTGGCGCAGGCCACCGTCCCCACCAGGGTGCAGCACACCACCGCCGCCACCGCCGGCGTCACCGTGGGGTTGCTCAGCAGCCAGCAGTCCACCACCATCATCTTCACAAAGTTGGCGGCCGCCAGGCACGCCCCGCAGATCAGGGCCACCCGGCACTCCTTCCACACCACCCGAAGCAGGTCGGAAAACCGGACCTCCCCCAGGGACAGGGCGCGAATCACCGCCGTGGAGGCCTGGGTGCCGCTGTTGCCGCCGGTGCCCGACAGCATGGGGATATAGGACGTGAGGATGGGCACCGCCGCCAGGGAGTTTTCAAAATGGGTCAGGATCATCCCGGTGAAGGTGGCGGACAGCATCAGCATCATCAGCCAGGGGGTCCGGGCCTTCCAGGTCTCGAACACGCCGGTCTTGAGATACGGCTTGTCGCTGGGCAGGATGGCGGCCATCTTCTCGATGTCCTCGGTGGCCTCCTCCTGCAGGACGTCCATGGCGTCGTCCACGGTGACGATGCCCACCAGGCGGTTCTCCGTGTCCACGATGGGCAGGGCCAGGAAGTCGTATTTGTTCAGGATCTGGGCCACGTCCTCCTGGTCGTCCAGGGTGTTGGCGGAGATCACATGGGTGTCCATGATGTCCCCGATGACGTCATCCTCCTCGGACAGCAGGATGGTCCGGATGGAGAGATAGCCCAGCAGGTGGCGGCCCTCGTCGATGACGTAGCAGATGTTGATGGTCTCCTTGTCCGGGCCGGTGCGGCGGATGCGCTTCAGGGCGGCCTCCACCGTCATGGTGGCCTTCAGGTCCACGTACTCCGTGGTCATGATGCTGCCGGCGCAGTCGTCGGGGTATTTCAAGATCTCGTTGATGCTCTTGCGGACCTCCGGATCCGCGTGGCGCAGGATGCGTTTGACCACGTTGGCGGGCATCTCCTCCACGATGTCCACCGCGTCGTCCAGATACAGCTCGTCCAGCACCTCTTTCAGCTCGGTGTTGGAGAAGCTCTGGATCAGGATCTCCTGCTCCTCGGAGTCCAGCTCCACGAATACCTCCGCCGCCTGCTCCTTGGGCAGCAGGCGAAAGACCATGGGCACCTTGTCGTCCAGCTCCATAAAGAGCCCCGCGATGTCCTGGGCCTCCAGGGGCAGCAGAAGGTCGCGCAGCTCCGCATAGCGTTTTCGGGAGATCAGATCCTCGATCTTCTCCAGCAGCTCGTCCCGCCGCTCATCCTGTTCCAGCATATGCGCGTCCTCCTTTCCGCCGTTTCTCCGCAAAACAAAAAAACCGGCCGCTCCCGTCCGGTGCAGTCGGAGATTTCCGCGTCAAAACGGGGGCACCGCGTCAGCGGGCCCCGCTGCCGTTCAAGCTTTAGCCTCACAAGGCGGTGAAATCACGTTAGATGATACCTTCGTGTTCGATAGCACCTGTTCAAACCCTCTCATGATGTCTCCATCACTCCGCGGCAGCGATCCGTATCCCTGTGGTAGCCTTACCTACCGGACGGTATGCAGTTTTTCCAAAACTCTTTTTTCATATTATGCCAAATTCTGCCCCATGTCAAGGCGGCGGCGGAAAAGTCCCGCAAATTTTACCGGCGCGGCGGCGTTCCCTCATCTCTATTTTACAAATGGGAATTCTGCTTGTGATATGGACCGCCCCGTGGTATAATAAGATGTTCCAAATCTATGCCCGAAAACGGGCTGCTTCAGCGGAGAGGAGGCCCTTTATGGGCATACACGACGGACACCGGGAGAAGATGCGCCGGCGGTTTCTGGAGACGGGGCTGGAGGGCTTTGCGGACCACGAGGCCCTGGAGCTGCTGCTGTATTACGCCATCCCCCGGCGGGACACCAATCCCATCGCCCACGCCCTGATGGAGCGGTACGGCTCCCTCTCCGCCGTGCTGAATGCCCCGGTGGAGGACCTGCAGAGGGTGGAGGGCATCGGCGAGAGCGCCGCCGTGCTGCTGTCCCTGGTGTCCAGGATCAGCCGCAAGGCCCGCCTGGCGGACGCGGCCCAGGAGACGGTCATCAACTCCACCGAGCGGGCGGGCACCTATCTGCTGGAGCGCTTTGCCGGAGAGACCCGTGAGGTGGTCTATCTCATGTGCCTGGACCGGAAGGGAAAACTGCTGGGCTGCAAGCGTCTGGCGGATGGGGGCGCGGCCAGCGCGGACCTGAACATCCGCAAGGTGATGGAGACGGTGCTGCTGACCTCCGCCAGCGCGGTGATCCTCTCCCACAATCATCCCAGCGGCGTGGCCCTGCCCTCGCCCGAGGACACCAGTACCACGCTGCAGGTGCGGGAGGCCCTGCGGACCATCGGCGTGGAGCTGGTGGACCACATCATCGTGGCGGACCGGGACTTTGTGTCTATGGCGGACAGCGGGATGCTGGCGTAAAGAGGGGACTGCGTCCCCCCTTTGCCCGCAAGGGGCACGCCGCATCCGTAAAGCGGCAAAGCCGCTAACGGCTGCGCAGTAGATTCCCCCACACCAGTGACGCTGCGTCACTGGTGTGTGCGCCCAAGGCGCACAGGTCAAGGTATTTTCGGCAGGTACACGCCCTGCCGAAAATGATTGAAATTTTTTCGTTCGCCGCTGGCGAACGAACTGGGGAAAGCGGCGAAGCGCCGCCTGTGGCGGATTAAGCGACTGCGTCCGCAGACGCGTTTCGGAGCGCAACCGGCGCGCAGCGACGGCTCTTAGCGCGGAGATCCGCTTTCGAGGCAGCGGCGCGATTGGCGGCCTGCTAGGGCCGGGAATCGCAATGCCGCAACGGTGCAAACCGGAGGTTTTCCCCTAGACCCCCTCTCCGGGACACAAATATCTATCGAACAAATGTTGCAAAACGGCGGCGGGCGTGGTAGGATGACCGTGGCTGAAAATCTGTTGGATGTGTGGAGATACTGCTGCTATGCCGAAATTTGAAGTCGTCTCTGAATACAAGCCCTCCGGGGACCAGCCCCAGGCCATTGCAGCCCTGGCGGAGGGCATCGAGAACGGGCTGAAGGAGCAGGTGCTGCTGGGCGTCACCGGCTCTGGCAAGACCTTTACCATGGCCAAGGTCATCGAGGCCGTCCAGCGGCCCACGCTGGTGCTGGCCCACAACAAGACCCTGGCCGCCCAGCTGTGCGCCGAGTTCAAGGAGTTTTTCCCCAACAACGCGGTGGAGTACTTCGTCTCCTACTATGACTACTACCAGCCGGAGGCGTATATTCCCCACACGGACACCTATATCGCCAAGGATGCCGCCACCAATGACGAGATCGACCGGCTGCGGCTGTCCGCCACCTGCGCCCTGCTGGAGCGGCGGGATGTGATCGTGGTGTCCTCCGTCTCCTGCATCTATGGCCTGGGCGAGCCGGACGACTTCGCCAACCTGGTGGTGTCCCTCCGGGTGGGGGCCGAGTGGGACCGGGATGAGCTGCTGCGGCGCCTGATCGAGATCCGCTATGAGCGCAACGACATCGCCTTTGAGCGGAATATGGTCCGGGTCCGGGGGGATACCGTGGAGATCTACCCCGCCTACTACCGGGACCACGCCATCCGGGTGGAGTTCTTCGGGGACGAGATCGACCGCATCAGCGACTTCAACCCCGTCACCGGCAGCGTGAACCGGGTGCTGAACCACGTGGCCATCTATCCCGCCAGCCACTACGTCACCACCAAGGACAAGATGGACAAGGCCATCCAGGAGATCCGGCGGGAGCTGGATGACCAGGTGAAATACTTCACCGACAACGACCAGCTGGTGGAGGCCCAGCGGCTCCGCCAGCGGACGGAGTACGACATGGAGATGATGGCGGAGCTGGGCTACTGCTCCGGCATTGAGAACTACTCCCGCATCATCTCCGGCCGGCCGGAGGGCTCCGCCCCCATGACGCTGCTGGACTTCTTCCCGGACGACTTCCTGCTGTTCGTGGACGAGAGCCACGTGACGCTGCCCCAGGTCCGGGCCATGTACAACGGCGACCACGCCCGGAAGGACTCCCTGGTGAAGTACGGCTTCCGGCTGCCCTGCGCCTACGACAACCGGCCGTTGAAATTCGAGGAGTTCGAGGGGCGCATCGGCCAGGCGGTGTTCGTCTCGGCAACGCCCGGCCCCTATGAGCGGGAGCGGGCGGACCAGGTGGTGGAGCAGGTGATCCGCCCCACGGGCCTGCTGGACCCCAGGGTGGAGGTCCGCCCCGTCACCGGCCAGATCGACGACCTGATGGACGAGATCCGTGCCCGGGCCGCCCGAGACGAGCGGGTGCTGGTGACCACCCTCACCAAGAAGATGGCGGAGGACCTGACGGAGTATCTGAAAAACGCCGGCATCCGGGTGCGGTACATGCACTCCGACGTCCAGACCATCGAACGGATGGAAATCATCCGCAGCCTGCGGCTAGGCGAGTTCGACGTGCTGGTGGGCATCAACCTCCTGCGGGAGGGCCTGGACCTGCCGGAGGTCAGCCTGGTGGCCATCCTGGATGCGGACAAGGAGGGCTTCCTCCGGTCCGAGACCAGTTTGATCCAGACCATCGGCCGGGCGGCGAGAAACGCCGACGGCCTGGTCATCATGTACGCCGACGAGATCACGCCCTCCATGCGGGCGGCCATCGACGAGACGGAGCGCCGCCGGTCCATCCAGGACGCCTATAACAAAGAACACGGCATCGTGCCCAAGACCATCATCAAGGGCGTCCGGGAGATCCTGGAGATCTCCCAGACCGCCGAGGAGGACACCCACCGGTCCCGCCGCAAGCGCAAGCTGACGGAGCAGGAGCGGGCGGCGGAGATCGCCAAGCTGGAGAAGGAGATGCGGGAGGCCAGCAAGATGCTGGAATTCGAATACGCCGCTGTGCTGCGTGACCGCATCATCGAGCTGCGGGGGAAATGAGCGAAGCGCTGCCGGTGGCGGAAGAAGCGAGCTCATTTCGAGAAAATCAGCGAAGCGCTGCCAGCGGCAGAGTAAGCGAGCTGATTTCGAGGAAGGGCCCCGGTTGGCAGGCGCGGGCAGCGCCGGTCAACCGGCTTGGCCCGACGGTGAGCAAGAGCGGCGGGATTGGCGGCCCGAAAAGGGCCGGGAATCCCAGCGCCGCGACGGTGGACAGAGCAAGGTGTTGCTGGGAGGTAAACAGATGCACCACGAATGGCTGGATGAATACCTGCTGTCCTTCCCCTGTGTGGAGAAGGACTATCAGCCGGTGTGGCAGTGGTTCCGCTATAAGGTCCGGGGCAAGATGTTCGCCGCCATCTGCTCGCCGGGGCCGGAGCACAAGACCTTCGGCGGCCACGACCTGCTGAACCTGAAATGCCGGCCGGCGGAGGGCGAGCTGCTGCGGGCCCAGTATCCGGACATCCTGCCGGGATTCTACTCGGACAAGCGGACCTGGATCTCCTGCCTGCTGGACGGCGATCTGCCGGAGGAGGTCCTGCGGGACCTGTGCGGCCGGGCCTATGATCTGGCGGTGGACAGCCTGCCCAAATACGTGCAAAGAGAGATCAAGGGGACATGAATCAGACCGCGGAACAGAGAAAAAGCCCCGCCGGGGCCTGTGCCAGCATCCTGGCGGGAGCCGCCCTCTGGGGCATCATCGGGGTCTGGAACCGGAAGCTGATGGACGCCGGGCTGTCTCCCACCTCCATCGTGGTGGTGCGGAACTTCGGCGGCATGGTGCTGCTGGCGCTGTTCTTCCTCCTGCGGGACCGCCGGGTGTTCCGGGCAAAGCGGGCGCACTTGAAATACTTCTTCGGCACCGGAGTGGTCAGCGTGCTGCTGTTCACCTGCTGCTATTTCACCTGCCAGCAGCTGTGCTCCCTGGCCGTGGCCTCCATCCTGCTGTACACGGCCCCCGCCATCGTGGTGATCCTGTCGGCCATCCTGTGGCGGGAGCCCATCACGAAGCGGAAGCTGCTGGCCCTGGCCCTGACCCTGGTGGGCTGCGCCCTGGTGTGCGGCGTGTTCGCCGGGGACCTGACCGTCACCGTGCCGGGCATCCTGCTGGGCCTGGGGGCCGGGTTCTTCTACGCCCTGTACAGCGTGTTCGGCCGCTATGCCCTGGCCCATTACGACTCCATGACCGTGACGGTGTGGACGTTCCTCTTCGCCGGCCCGGCGTCGCTGGTGCTGCTGCGGCCGGGGGAGATGGCGGCGGCCTTTGCCCGGCTGTCCTCCTGGGTGCTGGCGGCGGGGCTGGTGGTATTCTCCACCGTGCTGCCCTATCTGCTGTACACCCGGGGCCTGAGCCGGGTGGAGGCGGGCCGGGCCAGCATCATGGCCAGCCTGGAGCCGGTGGTGGCCTCCCTGACGGGGGCTGTGGTATTCGGTGAGCCCCTGGGCCTGATGACTGCCGCAGGCATCGTGTGTGTCCTGGCGGGCGTATGGATCTTGAGGTGATCGATATGGCAAAACACAAAGAGGAAAAGACCAATGTGATGCGGATCCTGGACCAGAAGAAGATCCCCTACACCGCCCGGTTCTATGAGGACGGCCAGGGGCCGGAGGGCACCCGGGAGTACGGCGTCCACGTGGCGGAGGCTCTGGGGCAGGACCCGGCCAGAGGCTTCAAGACCCTGGTGGCCCGGGGGGCCTCCAAGGGGATCTATGTATTCGAGGTGCCGGTGGCGGAAAACCTGGACCTGAAGAAAGCCGCCAAGGCGGTGGGGGAGAAGTCCATCGAGCTGCTGCACGTGGCGGAGATCAACGCCGTCACCGGCTACATCCGGGGCGGCTGTTCCCCGGTGGGCATGAAGAAGCAGTACCCCACCGTGTTCCACCAGACGGCCCTGGACTATGACACCATCTACATCTCCGCCGGCAGGATCGGCGCCCAGGTGGAGCTGGCGCCCCAGGCGCTGTTAGACCTGCTGCGGGCGCAGACGGCGGATCTCATCGTGGAGCAGGGATAACCCCAGGTGGAGCCCCAGGGCGAAGGCGTCTGTGGACCACTGGAGGTAGCAGTCGTAAAAGAGCTCTTCCAGCTGGTTGCTGGTGTCCTTGGACAAGGCGAGCCGTTCCAGCTGGGCGGTGAGGGCCTCTTCATCGTAATAGCGGGCCAGGTCCTGGAGGATCGGGATGGCGTAGCCCTCGAAGAGTTTTTCATAGATGGATTTCATAGAGATCACCTTCAAAACAGAACATTTAATGTTCTGAATATAGCTTCATTATAGAACACAAAATGTTCTGTGTCAAGGAGAAGTTTTGTGGAAACATTGCAAGTGTTAGGCGGCCGCCTGCGGGAGCTGCGGAAAGAAAAAAAGCTGAAACAGAGAGAACTGGCGGCGCTTCTGGGCATTACGGAAGTGCACTACCGCCGGGTAGAGGCGGGGAAGATCAACATCCCCACGTTGACATTATGCGCGCTGGCGGATTATTATGGCGTCACCACGGATTATCTGCTGGGGCGCATCGACCAGAGGGGCTGATGTGATACGGGCCGCCGGACGGCGGCCACCGGGTCTCTGCTCCCGCAGGGGGCTTGTCCAGCGGGATGCACCCCCCCATTTCTCTTTTGTCTTGCCAAAAGAGAAACGGGCCGTGCACGGTCCAAAGAGAAAAGCGTTGGCGCGCTCCGGTGCAGTGGCCCTCCGCGCGCGACGGGGGTCGGCGTATCGGTGCAAGCGCCGATTTGGGCTGGCCTTCGGGCACGCTATGGCCTTCTGCGAAGTTGATACTGCCGTCCCGTGGCGGATGGTGCGGAGGGCGTCGGGGTGCAAGAACGCATTTGACCTGCTTCTCTTTCCGCGCGTTCCGCTTCGCTACGCGCTGCCCGGCGTTCGTAGGGGCCGATGCCCTCATCGGCCCGTTGCAGAAGCCCCATCAACCACCAGGTCAGCGGCAGCGAAAAGAGAAGCTGGATGTATCCCGGACCTCCCCGGGCCGAAGGTTTCCCTAAGGGCCGGGCGTTTCCGTCCCTGACCGCCGCGCGGGACCGCCAACCATCCCCCGCCGGCGGCAGGAGGTCTGCGCCTGCGCAGACCGACCCGCCGAACATTTTTTCTTTTCCACCGGGCGCGGCGCATTTTCTTTTTGATGTCTCAAAAAGAAAATGGGGGGCGCATCCCGCTGGACAAGCCCCCCTGGCGGGAGCCAGACCCCCGAGGCCGCCGTTCGGCGGCCCACATTCCCCGGGCGGTTGATAACCGCCCCTACACCTCCGCCGGAAGCAGTTCCGGCATCGAAAGAGAAACCTCTCCTGAAAGGAGCAAATCATACACATCATGCAGGATAAGATCATCGTCAAAGGCGCCCGCGCCAACAATTTGAAGAACATCGACGTCACCATCCCCCGGGACAAGCTGGTGGTGATGACGGGCCTGTCCGGGTCCGGCAAGTCCTCCCTGGCCTTTGATACCATCTACGCCGAGGGCCAGCGGCGGTATGTGGAGAGCCTCTCGTCCTACGCCCGGATGTTCCTGGGCCAGATGGACAAGCCGGATGTGGACTATATCGAGGGGCTCTCCCCCGCCATCTCCATCGACCAGAAGACCACCAGCAAGAACCCCCGGTCCACCGTGGGCACGGTGACGGAGGTCTATGACTACCTCCGTCTCCTCTGGGCCCGGGTGGGCACCCCCCACTGCCCCAAGTGCGGAAAGGAGATTCGGCAGCAGACCATCGACCAGATTATCGACCAGGTGATGGCCCTGCCGGAGGGCACCCGCATCCAGGTGATGGCGCCGGTGATCCGGGGCAAGAAGGGCGAGCACGCCAAGGTGTTCGAGGACGCCAAGCGCTCCGGCTACGTCCGGGCCCGGGTGGACGGGAACCTGTACGAGCTGGACGAGGAGATCAAGCTGGAGAAGAACAAGAAGCACACCGTCGAAATCATCGTGGACCGGCTCATCATCCGCCCCGACATCCAGCAGCGGCTCACCGACAGCGTGGAGACCGCTTCCGGCCTCTCCGGCGGCCTGGTGGTGGTGAACCTCCTGCGGGAGGAGCGGGACCTGATGTTCTCCCAGAACTATGCCTGCGAGGATTGCGGCATCTCCATCGAGGAGCTGACGCCCCGCATGTTCTCCTTCAACAACCCCTTTGGCGCCTGCCCCGTCTGCACGGGCCTGGGCAGCCAGCTCAAGGCGGACCCGGACCTCATCGTGCCGGACAAGTCCCTCTCTATCCTGGACGGGGCCATCCAGGCCAGCGGCTGGAACAACATCCGGGGGGACGGCATCTCCCGGATGTACTTCGACGCCCTGTCCAAGAAGTACCACTTCTCCCTCACCGACCCCTGGGAGACGCTGCCGGAGGAGGTGAAGGCCATCATCTTCTACGGCACGGGCGGCGAGAAGCTGGAGCTTCACTACGACCAGCCCCGGGGCAAGGGCGTGCTCTACCAGCCCTTTGAGGGCGTCTGCACCAATGTGGAGCGGCGGTACCAGGAGACCCAGTCCGACGCCAGCAAGCGGGAGCTGGAGGAGGTCATGGCGGAGTGCCCCTGCCCCGCGTGCCAGGGCAAGCGGCTGAAAAAGGAGTCCCTGGCCGTCACGGTGGGCGACCTGGACATCGACGCCATGACCCGCATGTCCGTGGTGGACGAGCTGGCGTGGGTGGACAGGCTGGAGCTGACGGCCCAGCAGCACCTGATTGCCGACCGCATTCTCAAGGAGATCAAGTCCCGGCTGGGCTTCCTCCGGTCCGTGGGCCTGGGGTACCTGACCCTCTCCCGCAGCGCCGGCACCCTCTCCGGCGGCGAGAGCCAGCGCATCCGCCTGGCTACCCAGATTGGCTCTTCCCTGATGGGAGTGCTGTATATCCTGGACGAGCCCTCCATCGGCCTCCACCAGCGGGACAACGACAAGCTGCTCGCCACCCTGAAAAACCTCCGGGACCTGGGCAACACCCTCCTGGTGGTGGAGCACGACGAGGACACCATGCGGGCGGCGGACTATCTCATCGACATCGGCCCCGGCGCCGGCATCCACGGCGGGGAGGTGGTGGCCGCCGGCACGCCGGAGGAGGTGATGGCGAATCCGGACTCCCTGACGGGCCAGTACCTCTCCGGCAAGAAGAAGATTCCCGTGCCGGCGGAGAGAAGGAAGGGGAGCGGCAAGTTCCTCAAAGTGGTGGGCGCGGCGGAGAACAACCTGCGCCACATCGACGTCACCTTCCCCCTGGGGACGTTCACCGTAGTCACCGGCGTGTCCGGCAGCGGCAAGAGCTCCCTGGTGAATGAAATCCTCTTTAAGAAACTGGGGGCGGAGCTGAACCGGATGAAGGTCCACCCCGGCAAGTGCGACCGAATCGAGGGCATCGAGTATCTGGACAAGGTGGTGGACATCGACCAGAGCCCCATCGGCCGGACGCCCCGGTCCAACCCCGCCACCTACACCGGCCTTTTCAACGACATCCGGGACCTGTTCGCCTCCACCCAGGAGGCCAAGAGCCGGGGCTACGGCCCGGGCCGGTTCAGCTTCAACGTCCGGGGCGGCCGGTGCGAGGCCTGCTCCGGCGACGGCGTGCTGAAGATCGAGATGCACTTCCTGCCGGACATCTTCGTGCCCTGCGAGGTGTGTAAGGGCAGGCGCTATAACCGGGAGACCCTGGAGGTCCGGTACAAGGGAAAGAACATTGCCGACGTGCTGGAGATGACCGTGGACGAGGCGGTGGAGTTCTTCGCCCCCCTGCCCAAGATCCGCAACAAGCTCCAGACCCTGTGCGACGTGGGCCTGGGGTATGTGAAGCTGGGCCAGCCCTCCACGGAGCTCTCCGGCGGCGAGGCCCAGCGGGTGAAGCTGGCCACGGAGCTCAGCAAGATCGCCACCGGCAAGACCATCTATATCCTGGACGAGCCCACCACCGGCCTCCACACCGACGATGTGCGCAAGCTGCTGGAGGTCCTCCAGCGGCTGGTGGACAATGGGAACACCGTGGTGGTCATCGAGCACAACCTGGACGTCATCAAGTGCGCCGACCATCTCATCGACCTGGGCCCCGAGGGGGGCGACGGCGGCGGCACCATCGTCTGCACCGGGACCCCGGAGGAGGTGGCCGCCTGCCCGGCCAGCTTTACGGGCCAGTACCTGAAGAAGATGCTGGAGCGGTGAGAACGGCTCCAGAAGAAAACATGATAAAACGCTCAAAGAAAGTTGAGGATCACCTATGTCAAACATCAAAAACGTTGCCATGATCACTGTGTGCGGACGGCCCAACGTGGGCAAGTCCAGCCTGACCAACGCCCTGGTGGGGGAGAAGGTGGCCATCGTCTCCAACAAGGCCCAGACCACCCGGAACCGCATCTACGGCGTGGTGAATCGGGAGGACACCCAGTATATCCTGCTGGACACGCCCGGCCTTCACAAGCCCAAGTCCGCCCTGGGGGACTACATGGTGAAGGTCGTCACCTCCAGCCTGTCCGACGTGGACTGCGCGCTGCTGCTGGTGGAGCCCATCCCCCACGTGGGCGGCCCGGAGCAGGCGCTGATCGACCGGATCCGGGAGGAGAAGATCCCCTGCATCCTCTGCATCAACAAGATCGACACCGTGGAGCCGGCGGAGCTGCTGCCGGTGATCGCCGCCTATAATGAAGCATGGGACGGCTTTGACGCCATCATCCCCCTCTCTGCCCACACAGGCAGCGGCCTGGACGATCTGATGCGGGAGCTGCGGAAGTACGCCCAGGAGGGCCCCCAGCTGTTCCCAGACGGCATGACGACGGATCAGCCGGAGCGGCAGGTGATGGGGGAGATCCTGCGGGAGAAGCTGCTGCTGTGTTTGGACAAGGAGATCCCCCACGGCACGGCGGTGGAGATCACGAAGTTCTCCGAGCGGGATTCCGGCGTCATCGACGTGGACGCCACCATCTACTGCGAGAAGGCCAGCCACAAGGGCATCATCATCGGCAAGCAGGGGGCCATGCTGAAGAAGATCAGCTCCCTGGCCCGGCAGGACATGGAGAAGTTCATGGGCACCAAGGTGTACCTGGAGACCTGGGTCAAGGTCAAGGAGAACTGGCGGGATAATGTCAATTATGTGAGGAGTTTTGGGTACCGGGACGAGTGAGGGGCGGCCCGTTTCGACTGGGGCGGCCTCTGACGGAAGAATGATATGGAGAGTGAAAGAAGCAAGGCAGATTTGGGCCTGGGCGTGGACCCTGTACAGCTCCGTCGTGAACTGCGGAGAGGCGCTGCGTGGACGGTTGCTCTGGTAGTGGTCCTAATCGGAGTGTATTATCTCATTTTGGAGCCGTATATGGATCCTATTTCGGAGCGGGCATCCAGGCAGACGGAGACCTCCTATCAAAATCGTGCGCTGGAAATCGCCTTCACATTGCCAGATGGATGGGAGTTCGCGGGAGAAGACCAACTGGAGATGATGAGTCAGCAGCTGCTGGCTAACGCCGACGGCGCCGATGGCAGACAACTGATGATAGCACATAAGCCCGGCAGTATGCTCAATGTCCATATACAATGCCTTAGCGGTTACAAAAGCCAGGACCTGGACGGTGAACATCTCAAAGAATTGGTGGATCAGAGCCAATACATCATACCAGAGGTCACCGTCCGAGAGTGGATGGATCCTATCCGGCTGGGAAAGCTCACGTATGAGCCGCTCCATATCCGCCACGAAATGCTGGGAATGGACATAGACCAGTACGGCTTGATTGCAGGACATCGGGATTATGTAGTCATGATTTTCCTGACCGGTGAGGTTTCGGAACATCCGGAAACACTGTTGGATGCATTCTCATAACATTCCCAGCCATAAAATCCGACAGCATTCGCAGACTATTTCAAAAGGAGGTCTGCGGAATGGACACACAAGCATTATGGGAGTCTTTCTGCCGCACCGGCGAACCGCTGGTGTATCTGCTGTATCAGGCAGCTCGGGAGGATCAGACGCCTGGCAGTCCTGCCGGCGCATAAAACGGGGAGCCAATGCTCTCCGTACATAGAGGGAGGGAGCGCATTGGCCGAGCGGGCCTACATCGTCACCAAGGGCGTGGTCCTGCGGGAGACGGAGACCAAGGAGTCCGACAAGATCCTGACGCTGCTGACGGCGGACCGGGGCAAGATCTCCGTCATCGCCCGGGGCGCCCGGCGGAAGAGCTGCCGCTACGCCGCCTGCGCCCAGCACCTGGCCTATTCCGAGTGGACGCTGTATCAAAAAGGCGACTGGTACTACGCCAACGAGGGGGCCACGGTGGAGCTGTTCGACGGCCTGCGGACGGATCTGGAGGTCCTGGCGCTGGGCTGCTACTTCGCGGAGCTGACGGAGGCGGTGACGGCCGCCGAGTCCCCGGCGGGGGCGCTGCTGTCCCATCTGCTGAACGGGCTGTATGCCCTCTCCGCTTTACACAAGCCCCCGGCGCTGGTGAAGCCCGCCTTTGAGATCAAGCTGCTGTGCCTGGCGGGATATGAGCCGTTGGCGGACAGCTGCGCTTACTGTGGCCGGCCGGACCCGGAGCAGCCGCTGCTGGATGTGGTCCAGGGCGTCCTGCGGTGCCGGACCTGCGGCGTGAAGGAGAGCGCCCTGTCCATGCCCCTGTGCCCGGACTCCCTGGCGGCCCTGCGGCATATCGTGTACGGGGACCCCAAGCGGCTCTACTCCTTCCGGCTGGAGGGCCCGGCCCTGGAGCGGCTTGCCGCCGCGGCGGAAGCATTTGCGGCCGCCCAGCTGGAGCGGGGATTCCGGACGCTGGACTTCTATAAGAGCTTGCAGCTGTGAGCGGGCGGGGCGATGTGGGCATCGCCCCCCTGCAGGCCAATGCTTTGATTGTAATTTGTATAATTTTGACCAATTTATACAAAAAGGAGCGGATGATGACGGAATTTGTCCTTGGAGGCTACCGGCTGGAGATGGACGTAGAGGCCACCCGGGCCTGGTATGACCAATACGGCGACGCCACCGGCGGCTGTGACTGCGCCTACTGCCGGAACTATGCCGCCGCCGTTGGGAGCCTGCCGCCGGAGGTGGCGGCGTTTCTGAGGCCTTTGGGGCTGGATCTCCACAAGCCCGGGGATATCGGCGAGTATGGTCCCCGCCAGGGCGGACGGTGGTATCAACCCCTGTGGCACCTTGCGGGCTGCCTATTGGAAACGGGGGAGGGAGAACTGTCCATCGCCCCCGGCGTCACAGCCGGGTTCGCCACGGATATGGGGCCTTTCCTCCGGGACTTCCCAGAGCCCTGCTTCCAATGCTGGATCTCCATGACCCTCCCCTGGGTGCTGGAGGAACCGGCAGATGAGGCCCCTGACAACAGTGATAATGAAGCGAAAACCCTTGACAGGAGAACCGAACCATGAGCGAGTTATTTGACAAATCCCTCCGCACCCTGGAGCTGCCCCGGGTGCTGGAGCTGCTGAGCGAGCAGGCGGTCAGCGCCGAGGCCAAGCAGCGGGCTCTGCGCCTGCGGCCGGAGACAGAGCCGGAGGAGGTCCTGCGGCTGCTGGATCAGACCGACGCGGCCCGGAATCTCATCGGCCTGCGGGGTAGTCCGTCCTTTTCCGGCGTGAAGCCGGTGGCGGAGGCCCTGGACCGGGCGGACCGGGGCGGGGCCCTGAACACCCGGGAGCTGCTGACCATCGCGGACCTGCTGACCGCCGCCCGCCGGGCCAAGGAGTATTTCAACGACGAGGCGGCGGAGAAGACCGCCATCGACCACCTGTTCCTCTCCCTCCACGGCAACCGCTTTCTGGAGGAGAAGATCAAGCGGGCCATCCCGGACGAGGACACCATTGCCGATGCCGCTAGCACGGAGCTGGCGGACATCCGCCGCCACATGCGGGCGGCCCAGGCCAAGAGCCGCCAGATCCTCCAGCGGATCATCTCCTCCCCCAGCTATGGGAAGATCCTGCAGGAGACCATCATCACCCAGCGGGACGGCCGCTTTGTGGTGCCGGTGAAGGCGGAGCACAAGGGCGACCTGCCGGGGCTGGTCCACGACATCTCCTCCACCGGCGCCACGCTGTTCGTGGAGCCCATGGGCGTGGTCCAGGCCAACAACGAGTTTATCGAGCTCCAGGCCAAGGAGCAGAAGGAGATCGACCGCATCCTGGCGGAGTTCTCCGCCGAGGCCGCCGCCCACCGGGAGGACATCCAGTGGGACTACGACACCCTGGTCCACCTGGACCTGATCTTCGCCCGGGGCCAGCTGAGCTACAAGATGAACGCCGTCCGGCCGGAGGTCCGCCGGGACGGGGCCATCCACCTGCGGAAGGCCCGCCACCCCCTGCTGGACCCCAAGACGGCGGTGCCCATCGACATCGAGCTGGGGGACACCTTTGACACCCTGGTGATCACCGGCCCCAACACCGGCGGCAAGACCGTGACGCTCAAGACCCTGGGCCTGCTGACCCTGATGACCCAGTGCGGCCTCCACATCCCGGCGGCGGACCGGAGCACCGTGTCCGTCTATGAGCGGGTGCTGGCGGATATCGGCGACGAGCAGAGCATCGAGCAGAGCCTCTCCACCTTCTCCGCCCACATGGTGAACATCGTGGAGATCTTGAAGGAGGCGGACCGGCACAGCCTGGTGCTGTTCGACGAGCTGGGAGCCGGCACGGACCCGGTGGAGGGCGCCGCCCTGGCCATCGCCGTCATTCAGCACGTGCGGCGGCTGGGGGCCAAGGTGGCCGCCACCACCCACTACGCGGAGCTCAAGACCTTCGCCATGACCACGGCGGGGGTGGAGAACGCCTCCTGCGAGTTCGACGTGGAGACGCTGGCCCCCACCTACCGGCTGCTGATCGGCATTCCCGGCAAGTCCAACGCTTTCGCCATCTCCCGGCGGCTGGGGCTGCCGGAGGACGTCATCGCCGCCGCCCAGGAGCAGATGAGCGGCGAGAGCGTCCGGTTCGAGGACATCCTGACCCAGCTGGAGGAGAAGCGCCAGGCGCTGGAGAAGCGGGAGCAGGAGGCGGACCGCCTGCTGCATCAGCGTGAAGAGGATGCCCGCAAGGCCCGGGAGTTCCGGGACCAAATGGAGCGGGCTAAGGACAACGCCCGGGGCCGGGGCGAGGCAGAGGCCAAGCGGATCCTGCGGGATGCCCGCGCCGCGGCGGACCAGGTGTTCGCGGAGCTGGCGGAGATGCGGAAGGCCCAGGCCAGGGCAGACCGGGCCCTGAACGAGAACGAGGCCCGGGCGGCCCTCCGCCGCCAGCTGAACGAGGCGGAGGAGGCCGTGTCCAAGCGGGACGCCCGGCAGGAGCCCATCCCCAAGCCCAGTCGGCCCATCCGGGCCGGGGACCTGGTGGAGTTTCCCGGCGTCCGCCAGCCGGCGGAGGTGGTGTCCGTGGGCAAGGACGGCACCCTCCAGCTGAAAGCCGGTATTTTGAAAATGAAGGCCAAGGCCGACGAGGTGCGCCTTATCGAGGACGACGAGCGGGCCGCCCGGAAGAAGACGCCCGCTGTCACCATCCGACAGAACGCCGACCGGGCCCTGCGGGCCTCCGCGTCCCGGGAGCTGGACATCCGGGGGCTGGAGACGCTGGAGGCGGAGGGCGTGGTGGAAAACTTCCTCTCCGCCGCCGTCATGGGCAAGCTGGAAACCGTGACCATCATCCACGGCAAGGGCACCGGCGCCCTGCGGAAGGCGGTCCACGACATTCTCCGCCGGAACAAGGCGGTGAAGAGCTTCCGCCTGGGCGTCTACGGCGAGGGCGAGAGCGGCGTCACGGTGGTGACGCTGAAGTGAGCCCGCGTCAAACCCCGGTTGCGGAAGTCCGTGGAATTTGATATACTATACCCAAACAACAGAGACCCGTTTTGGGAATTACACAATGAGGTGATTTTATGCAAGAGCTTGCAAAGCAGTTCCATATTGCCTGTACCCAAGGGGACATCGGCCGCTACTGCATCCTGCCCGGCGATCCGGGCCGGGTCCCGGCCATCGCCGCCCTGTTCGATGACGCCAAGCAGATCGCGTACAACCGGGAGTTCAACGTCTGGACCGGCACCCTGCTGGGGGAGAAGGTCACCGCCTGCTCCACCGGCATCGGCGGCCCCTCCGCCTCCATCGCCATGGAGGAGCTCCACAAGTGCGGCGCGGATACGTTCATCCGCACCGGCACCTGCGGCGGCATCGACCTGAACGTCCAGTCCGGCGACGTGGTGGTGGCCACCGGCGCCATCCGGTATGAGCACACCAGCCGGGAGTACGCTCCCATCGAGTTCCCGGCGGTGGCGGACTTCCAGGTGGTGAACGCCCTGGTCCAGGCCACCAAGTCCCTGGATCTGCCCCTGCACACCGGCATCGTCCAGTGCAAGGACAGCTTCTACGGCCAGCACGATCCCGCCGCCTCCCCGGTGTACTACGAGCTCCAGCAGAAGTGGGAGACGTGGAAGCGCCTGGGCGTCAAGGCCAGCGAGATGGAGTCCGCCGCCCTGTTCGTGGTGGCGGCGGCCCTGGGCTGCCGCTGCGGCTCCTGCTTCCACGTGGTTTGGAACCAGGAGCGGGAGGCCGCGGGCCTGGACCAGAAGATGAGCGAGGATACCACCTCCTCCGTCCGGGTGTCCGTGGAGGCGCTGAAGATCCTGATCGAAGAGGACCGCAAGGCCGGCCGGTAACAGTGAGACACCAGAAAAAAGATGCCCGGAAATTCCGGGCATCTTTTTTTGATTTCCTATTGACAAGTTTACTTGGTATATGCTATGCTCTGCATGCAAAGAAAACTTGGTAAAACAACAAGTAAACTAGGTGAGGAGGCTTCGGGATGGATCGGGACGAGATCTTGCGGCGCAGCCGCGCGGAGAAGGAGGACGAAGGGAATACCTTTCTGGAGAACAAGGGCCGCCGGTGGGGCATGGTCGGCTTCTGTGCCATGACCATCGTGCTGTTGGTGTTCAATTTGGCCACTGGCCAGAACAGCTACAGCGTCCTGGCCATGTTCTGGAGCTATATTGCTCTGGAGGCGTGGGCGAAGTATCGGGTGAGCCGCCGGCATACATTCCTGACTGTGGCGGTGCTGGCAGCATTCAGTTCCCTTTGCTTCCTGGCCTGCCATGTACTGGGGGTGCTGCGTTGAGGAACCGAATTTCAGAACGCAGGGCGGAAACCGCCCTGGAGGGAGCGTCCGCCCTGACGCTGGCCGGCGCGCTGCTCCGTCTGGCGCCCGCGTCCCCGCCGGACTGGGCTGCTTTGTGGAACGCCATAACAGCCCTGCCCTGGGGCGGTCCGCTGTGGCTGCTGCTGCGAGCGGCCCTGACCCTGGCGGGCACGATTTTTTAGAACTGGCAAAAGGAGAAGAAAACAATGGAAGAAAAATTGAGCCGGGAGGAGATCCTGGAGAAGAGCCGGCAGGAGAACCGGAAGGGCGATGAGCGGGAGCGGACCATCCGCATGGAGGGGGAGTCCTTCAGCCTGCTCTTTGCACTGCTGCTGGGACTGGTATTGCTCTTCTGGAAGCGGGCCCACGGCCTGCCGGACGAGGATGTGCAGAGTATGTTCTGGATGTCCTTTGTGGCCAACCGGCTCTACCGGCTGACCCAGCGCAGGGATCCCTTCGAGGTGGTGACGCTGCTGATCTCCCTTGCGCTTTTGATCTGGAATCTGGTAAAATTCTTTCAAATGACCTGAGGAGGAAATGGCGGTATGGACCGGGACGAGATCTTGAAAAAAGCCCAGGCGGGGAAGATCGGCATGGACGAGCGGGAGCAGCAGGTGCTGGGGCTGTCCTTCGGCATCGGCGGCATCCTGACGGTGCTGCTGTGCGTCGCCCTCACCGTCGCGCGGCTGATTAACGGGCAGGATGCCTATGACTACACAGCCATCGTGTTTCTGTACCTGGCGGGTACGGAGCTGCATCTGTATTGGAAGACCCGGCGGCGGGGCGCGGCGCTGCTGGCCGCTGGCTGCGGCCTGGTGTGTGCAGGCAACCTGGCCATGCTTCTGCTGGGGTGACACCATGGACGATCAGCTGATCTTAAAAAACCGGTTGAAGGTGGCCCGGGCGGAGAAGGGCCTGTCCCAGACCCAGCTGGCGGAGCTGGTGGGCGTGTCCCGGAACACCATCAGCTCCATCGAGACGGGGCAGTTCAACCCAACCGCCAAGCTAGCGCTGATCCTCTGCATCGCCCTGGACAAGAAGTTCGAGGACCTGTTTTACTTTGAGTGAGGAAGTTCATTCAGAGTGAAGAGTTGAGAGTGAAGAGTGGAGAGAACGATTAGGAATGAGAAGTTAGGAATTAGGAATTTAGGTGTCCGGCGGAGCCGGACAAATTGCAATCGTGCGCCGGCGGCGCACACAATAATTCCTCATTCCTAACTCCTAATTCCTAACTGACGGATAGCCGATCCAAAGAGAGGAGAGAACCTATGGAGAAAGAAGAGATCCTGAAAAAATACCGCCAAGAGGGCGTGGACGAGGGCCGGGAGGAGGCCAACCGCCGGGGAGATGACGCGGGCTTTTACGCCCTGTGCGGCCTATCCTTCCTGCTGATGATTTACCAGGCCTTTACGAATCAGGTATTCGGGGATGTGGCGGCGGTGCTGTTTGTGTTCAGCTCCGTAGGCTCCTTTGCCCGATACCGGACGGACCGGGACCGGTTCTTTCTGGGTATGGGTATTTTCACCGGCGCGCTGTGCCTGGGGAGCCTGGGCTGGTACATTTGGCACACACTGTAAAAAGGACGGGCGGCGCTTGATGGCGCCGCCCGCTTGTGTTATTGCTTCCGCACCGGATAGCAGACCTCGGTGACAAATTCATCGGGGTTTCGAGTATCCCGGGGACTGATGTGGTAGATGTTGAAGAACAGCCCGTCAAAGGCGTAGCCATTGGCTTCCACCCAGGCGGCCACCGCCTGGTTTACCTCGCCGATCAGGTGGTACCCGCCCTGGAAGGTGGCGGAGGCCACCGTCACCGGCGGGACGGTCTTGAATTTCACGTGCTCCGTGTCGGGATAGGTGCCCTTCACCGTTTTCTGGATCTCCACGTCCACGTCCGCCTCCTTGTACTCCCCATCGTGGAAGATGCTGACACACAGGGGCGTGTCTCCGTCCTGGATCCGCAGGGCGGCGGTCTCCTGGGCAAAGATGTGCCACAGGTCCCCCTCCCGGTCATAGCCGGGGAGGATCTGGCGCACACTTGCTACCTGCCGCTCCGGCAGGGTCTTGATGGTGACATCGTATTTCATGGTTGCTTCATCCTTTCTCAGCCGTTCCAGGGCCGTGTCCAGAAGCCGCAGCCGGTCTGCCGCCTCCCGGAGGGACGACTCCACCGCCGCCCGTTGGGCCAGCAGCCGCCGCTCCATGGCGTTCCGGTCCTCCCAGCAGGCCAGCAGCGATGCCGTCTCCGCCAGGGAGAACCCCAGACACCGCAGGGCGGTGATGCGGTTGGCGGTCATCAGCTGGGAGGCCGCGTACCGGCGATAGCCGGTCCAGGGGTCGGTCTCCTCCGGCACCAGCAGGCCGATCTCGTCGTAGTGGCGCAGCATCCGGATGCTGATCCTGGACAGTTTTGAAAATTCTCCGATCTTGAACATAGGGTCCCTCCGCATATATGCGTTTTCTTGAGCTCACTGCTATGGTACGCCCTGCCACGGTGTGAGAGTCAAGGCCTTTTTCAAAAGCCGCGGCGGGAGAAAAAACGTTCCGGCCGCAGAAGCGGCCGGAACGGCGCGGGTTCAGTCGTCGGTGCGGATGCCCCGCTGGATGTCCCGGATGTTGTAGGGGGAGGTCTGGTAGACGAAGTAGTTCAGCCAGTTGGAGTACAGCAGGTGGGCACAGGAGCGCCAGTTCACCACCGGCTTGCGGCTGGGGTCGTCATCGGGGAAGTAGTTCTTGGGGATCTGGATGGCCGCCCCGGCGGCCAGGTCCCGCATATACTCGCTCCGCAGAGTGTCCCGGTCATACTCCGCGTGGCCCATCAGGAAGATCTGCCGGCCCTGGTCCGTCTTGACGGCGTAGATCCCCGCCTCCGGGGAGGAGGAGAGGATCTTCAGCTCCGGAACCGCCTCGATGTCCTCCCGCAGCACCGTGGTGTGCCGGGAGTGGGGGACCCAGAATTCGTCGTCAAAGCCCCGGAAGAGGATGAAGTTGGGATCCTCCACCGTGTGGCGGAACACGCCGAAGAGCTTCTCCGGCAGCTGCCGCTTGGGGATGCCGTAGTGATAGTACAGTCCCGCCTGGGCGCCCCAGCAGATGTGGAGGGTGGAGTGGACGTGCGTCTTGGACCACTCCATGATCTCGCACAGCTCCGGCCAGTAGTCCACCTCTTCAAAGGGGATGTTCTCCACCGGCGCGCCGGTGATCACCAGGCCGTCAAAGGTCCTGTCCTTCACCTCGTCGAAGGACTTGTAGAAGGCCAGCATATGGGCCTGGGAGGTGTTCTTGGACACGTGGCCGCTGGGGGCGATCAGCTCCAGCTCGATCTGGATGGGGGTGTTGCCCAGCACCCGGGCCAGCTGGGTCTCTGTCTCCACCTTGGTGGGCATCAGGTTCAGCAGCAGGATCTGCAGGGGCCGGATGTCCTGGGTGATGGCCCGGGTCTCCGTCATGACGAAGATGTTCTCCGACGTCAGGACGGAGGTGGCGGGCAGTTGGTTGGGAATTTTGATGGGCATATCACTTCACCTGCTCCAGCGCCTGGGCGATGTCGTCGATCAGGTCCTGCTTGTTCTCCAGGCCGCAGCTCATCCGCACCAGGCCCGCGGGGATGCCGGCGGCAACCAGTTGCTCGTCGGTCATCTGCCGGTGGGTGGAGCTGGCGGGATTCAGGCAGCAGGTGCGGGCATCCGCCACGTGGGTCTCGATGGCGGCCAGCTTCAGATGCTTCATAAAGGTGCTGGCCGCCTCCCGGCCGCCCTTCAGCTCAAAGGACACCACGCCGCAGGAGCCGTGGGGCAGGTACTTCTCCGCGAGGGCGTGGTACTTGTCTCCCGGCAGGCCGCAGTAGATGACGGAGGCCACCTTGGGGTGCTGGGCCAGGAACTCCGCCACCGCCTGGCCGTTCTCGCAGTGGCGGGCCATGCGGACGTGGAGGCTCTCCAGCCCCAGGTTCAGGTAGAAGGCGTTCTGGGGGGACTGGATGGCGCCGAAGTCCCGCATCAGCTGGGCGGTGCACTTGGTGATGAAGGCGCCCTCCCTGCCGAACTTCTCCGCGTAGGTGATGCCGTGGTAGCTGTCGTCCGGGGTGCAGAGGCCGGGGAACTTGTCCGCGTGGGCCATCCAGTCGAACCTGCCGGAGTCCACGATGGCGCCGCCTACGGACACCCCGTGACCGTCCATATACTTGGTGGTGGAGTGGGTGACGATGTCGGCGCCCCACTCGAAGGGCCGGCAGTTCACCGGGGTGGCGAAGGTGTTGTCCACGATCAGGGGCACGCCGTGGGCGTGGGCGGCCTTGGCGAACTTCTCGATGTCCAGCACCGTCAGGGCCGGGTTGGCGATGGTCTCGCCGAACACGGCCTTCGTGTTGGGCCGGAAGGCGGCCTCCAGCTCCGCGTCGGTGCAGTCCGGGGAGACGAAGGTCACCTCGATGCCCATCTTGGCCATGGTGACGGAGATCAGGTTGAAGGTGCCGCCGTAGATGGAGGACGAGGAGACGATGTGGTCCCCGCAGGAGCAGATGTTGAACAGGGCGAAGAAGTTGGCCGCCTGGCCGGAGGAGGTGAGCATGGCGGCGGTGCCGCCCTCCAGCTCACAGATCTTGGCGGCCACGTAGTCGTTGGTGGGGTTCTGGAGGCGGGTGTAGAAATAGCCGCTGGCCTCCAGGTCAAAGCGCTTGCCCATGTCCTCGCTGGTGGCGTATTTGAAGGTGGTGGACTGGACGATGGGGATCTGCCGGGGCTCGCCGTTGCCGGGGGTGTAGCCCCCCTGGACACATTTCGTTTCGATGCGGTAATCGCTCATGGTGTGTTGCTCCTTTCGATGAGATGAAGATGCCTTTGGAGACGAAAAAACGGCTTTCGTCCCAAAGAAAGACTTTGAGACGAAAGCCGCCAGGCTTCCGCGGTACCACTCAAATTGCGCCGTCCTCACGGTCCGACGCCCCTTTTGGGGTCCAGCAACCCCTCTGCCCTGACGCGGCAGTCCTCGGAGAGGCCCTACCGGCGGCGCGCCGCCCTCGAACCCTCGGCTCAGGAGCCATAGGACCTGGAGACCCTTGCCGCCGGCTTCCACCGCCCGCCGGCTCTCTGAGGGCGCAAGTCTCCATCCCTCTCCATCATCGCTTTGAAAAGTATTATAGACAGCCGGCGGCGGTTTTGTCAACTGCGGATTTTGTCACGATGTGGGTCGCGGCGGCGGTGGACTTTTGCTCCGGCGTGTGGTACGATGGCCCAAACAGCCGGTACAGGACACCGGAGAGGGAGGAACGCCATGGCCTTTACCCCCATTGATGAGAGCACCTGGGAGCGGCGGGAGTATCTGGAGGCATTTCGCCAGACCGCCATCTATCTGACGGCGGAGGTGGACATCACGGCCCTGCACAAGCGGGTCAAGATCCGTGGCGAACGGCTGTATCCGGCGCTGATCTGGTGCGTGGCCGCCGTGCTGAACCGGCACACCCACTTCCGCTATGGCCGGGATGAGGCGGGCCGGATCGGGATCTGGGATGTGCTGCACCCCTATTACACCGTGCCCCGGCGGGATGCCCCGGACCTGTTCGCCATGAAGGTCACACCCTTTACAGAGGATTACCAGACCTTTCTTGCCGCCTTTCAGGCAGACTACGCCCGGGCGGAGACCTGCGGCCGCCTGCTCTGCGACGAGACTCTGCCGCCCAACCTCTGCGGCATCTCCGCCGTGCCGGGACTGGCTTTTTCCGCCTTCAGCTTCGGCGGGGACCCGAAGCCGGACTTCACGCCCTTTGTGCTGCTGGGGCAGGTCCATCCGGCGGGGGACCGGATGATGCTGCCGGTGGGCGGGGAATTCGCCCACGCCGTCAACGACGGCAGCCACATCAGCGGCTTTTTCCGGGAACTGGAGGAGACCGCCGCCGGACTGTTTTCGGATTAAAAAAGAAAGAGACCGCCCGTGGGGAAGCTGTTTCCCACGGGCGGTTTTCTGCCCGAAAGCCGGCCTCACAAAAAATCCTATGTTCCCTATTGACAAGCGGCGCACCCCATGCTATATTAGCCACACGGTTAGTTACTAGACTAATTAACCAGATAACAAACCGGCAGGAAAGGGGGAACCGCCTTGACGTTGACGGAAGACCGGCCCATCTTCCAGCAGATCGCGGAACAGCTGGAGGAGGCGATCCTCTCCGGGGCCTACCCGGAGGAGAGCCAGGTGCCATCCATCACGGAGTATTCGGTCCAGTACCGGATCAACCCCGCCACCGCTTTGAAGGGCATCAACCTGCTGGTGGACGCGGGGCTGCTGTACAAGAAGCGGGGCGTGGGGATGTTTGTGGCCTCCGGCGCCCGGGAGAAGCTCCGCCAGAGCCGGCGGGAGCGGTTTTATCAGGACTACGTCCAGCGGATGGTGCGGGAGGCCCGGAATCTGGGGCTGACGGACCAGGAGCTGCGGACACTTCTGGAAAGGGGAATGGAAGAAGATGGCCATTGAGTTTCAACACGTCACCAAGACCTTCGGGGATACCCGGGCCCTGGAGGATGTGTCGCTGACCTTTGAGGAGGGGAAGATCTACGGGCTGCTGGGCAACAACGGCGCCGGCAAGTCCACGCTGCTGAACATCCTCACCGGGCGGCTGTGCCCGGACAGCGGCACCGTCACCGTGGACGGCGCCCCCGCCGGCAGCGATGCCGCCCTGGGCAGAATGTTTCTGGTGGGGGAGAAGAACCTGTACCCCGACGACATGAAGGTGAAACGGGCCCTGGACACGGCGGCCCTGTTCTATCCGGACTTCGACCGGGCCTACGCCGAGGAGCTGGCCAGGCAGTTCGAGCTGCCGCTGAACAAGAAGATCAACGGCCTCTCCACCGGCTATGGCTCCATCTTCCGTATTGTCCTGGGCCTCAGCGTCAACACCCCCTACGTGCTGTTCGACGAGCCCGTCCTGGGCCTGGACGCCCAGCACCGGGACCTGTTCTACAAGCTGCTGGTGCAGAAGTACGCGGAGAGCCCCTGCACCATGGTGATCTCCACCCATCTGATCGCGGAGGTGGCGGACCTCATCGAGCACACGGTCATCATCCGCAGGGGACATATCCTTCAGGACGCGCCCACGGAGGCGCTGACCGCCGCCTGCTGGGCGGTATCCGGCCCCGCAGGACTGGTGGACGGCTGGGCCGCCGGGCGGGACGTGTTTACATCCTCCGTGCTGGGCGGGCTCAAGACCGTCTGCGTCCGGGGCGGGGGAACGGAGGACCTGCCCGCCGGGCTGGAGCGGCGGCGCGTGGGGCTCCAGGAGTACTTTATCAGCCTGATGGAAGAGGAGGATCAGAGATGAACACACGATTCGGCCGGGCCTTCCGGTATGAGATGCAGAACTATTTCCGGGCGGTGGCGGTGCTGTGGCTGGCCATGGCGCTGATCCCGGCGGCCATGATGGCGCTGGCCTATTTCCTGGCCGGAGAGACAGCCGCTGAAAGCAGCTTCAACGGCTATTCCATGGCGGTGGGGATGTTCGGGCTGGTTCTGGGCATGGTGGGTCTGCGGGAGAACCAGCGGGTGCTGAACCAGAACGGCGTCTCCCGCCGGTCCGCCTTCCTGGCGGACATGGCGGCCCTGGCGGTGGCGGCACTGCTGGTGGCTGTGGGCGTGTCCGTGATCATGGGCATCTATCGGGCGGTTCTGGGCAGCGGGAGCCACCTGCTGATCACAGACCTGTACCAGCTGATCTACGAGCCGGCGCCCGCCGGAAACGGTGTGGGGGCGCTGGCCCGGGGAGCGGTCCTCTCCACGGTGGTGGGCTGGATGCTGGCGGCCCTGGGGCAGCTCTGCTCCGCCCTGTACTGGCGGCTGAGCAAGTTTTGGACCATTCTGGTCTCCGTGGCCGTGCCGCTGGTGCTGATCTTCGGCAGCGCGCCGCTGCTGACCTGGCTGGACACCACCTCCGCCGGACACGCGGCGGTGGAGGCGCTGGCGGCCTTTGGGCGGTTCCTGGCCGCCTCTCCCTGGAACGCGGCGGCGGTGCTGCTGGCCATGGGCGCGGCGTTCTTCGCCGTCACGTGGCTGCTGCTGCGCCGGGCCATGATCCGGCCCGCGAAGTAAAAGAGTGGAGAGTGAAAAGTGGAGAGTGGAGAGTGTCCCTTGCGGAAGGATTCCCGCTGACGGGGGACATCTCCACTCTTCACTCTCAACTCTCCACTCTTTTGATCACTGCCCTCCAACGATGCGGCTGTAGGTGCGGGTGGTGAGGCCGTAGACCAGGGCGTAGATGGCGCAGAACACCAGCAGCGTCCCGGCAGCGCAGAGGGCGAAGAGCCGGACGTCAAACAGGTTGAACAGCTCCAGCAGCTTGCACAGCATGGGGAAGGCCGCCGCCACGTGGATGCCCGCCGTCACCAGGGGCAGGAAGAACACCAGCAGCACTTGGCTGCGGATGGAGGAGCGGACCTCCCGGGGGCTCATGCCCACCTGCTGCATGATCTGGTACCGGCGCTGGTCCTCATACCCCTCGGAGATCTGCTTGTAGTAGATGATGAGCACCGTGGACAGCAGGAACAACAGTCCCAGGAACACTCCCAGGAACAGGAAGCCGCCGTACATGGTGTACAGGTCCAGGGCATTGTCCTGGCGGCTGATGACGGAGTAGACGCCGTTCACGTCCGCCGCCAGCAGAGGGTCCACAAAGGCCTGCTTTTCCGCCTCCGTGCCGTCCAGGTCCATCTGAACATGGAATTCCCGTTTGTCGCTGGTATCCCGGACATTGATGGCGGACGCCACCGTCTCATTCGCCACCACCAGAGACAGCTGGGCTGTCTGGCCGGAAATGAAGACGGTGTCATTGTACCGGGGAAAGTCCGTGATGGTCCCGGCCACGTGAAAAGGGAGGTCCTCCACATAGAAGGTCTCCGGCAGGGCGAGGTTCTCCGCCTGGATCAGCACCTCATCCGGTGCCAGGTCCACCGTGTGGCCGGTGAGGCGGCCGTAATCGTCGGCGGTGAGCACCCGGATCTGAGTGCTCACTCCATCCTGTGTCAAAAGCGTAAAGGTGTTGCCGGTGTACCAGCCCACCGTGTCCAGCAGGGTGGACCACTGGAGCAGCTCCACCTTCCGGCCCGCCTCCGCCGCAGCGGTCTGGACCCGCTCCAGGGTGTCCGCCGTCGCGGACTCCGCGTCATCCGGCGGGACACCGTCCAGGGACTGGACCACGTCCACGTCATAGGGGAACATCCGGTCCAGGGAATCCTCCAGTCCCGCGTACAGGCTGACGGTGGTGGACACCGTCACCAGCACCATGGTGGAGAGGATGCAGATGTTGGCCAATCCCACGGCGTTCTGCTTCATCCGGTACAGCAGTCCCGCCACGGCGGTGAAGTGCCTGGGCTGGTAGTAGTACCGGGGGTCGTTCCGCAGGTGCTTCAAAAGGGCGATGGACCCGGCGGTGAACAGACAGTAGGTGCCGATCATCACCAGCGCCACCGCCAGAAAGAAATAGGCCAGAGCGGTAAAGGGGTCCGCCACCGTCAGGGCGGTGGCATAGCCGGCTCCCAGAGTGACGGTGCCCAGCACCACCAGCAGCCGGCGGGTCTTTGGCTCCCGCTCCCCGGCGCTGGCGCTGTGGAGCAGCTCCACGGGCCGGGACCGCAGCAGCCCCACCAGATTCCATACCAGCGTCAGCAGGAAGAGGATGCCGAAGAGGGCAGCGGTGTTGGCCATGCCGGGCAGGCTGATCTCAAACCCGTACTGGACCGGCAAGTGGGAGACCTGCAGCAGCAGGAGCAGCACCAGCTTGCTCAGCAGCACCCCCGCCGCCAGGCCCCCCAGAATGGCCGCGGCGGCGCAGTAGACTGTCTCCCACACCATCAGATGGGCGATGTGGCGCTTCTCCAGCCCCAGGATGTTGTAGAGCCCCAGCTCCCGCCGGCGGCGCTTCATCACAAAGCTGTTGGCGTACAGCAGCAGGACAACGGCGAACAGCGCCACCACCAGGGTGCCGATGTACATCAGGCTCTGGAGGTATCCGGCCCCCCGGACGGAGGCCACGATGTCGCTGCGGGTCAGGTAGGAGAGAATGTAGTACATGGCGGCGGTCATGCCGCAGGAGAGGAGATAGGGCCCGTAGAACCGGCCGTTGCGCACCAGGTTCACCAGGGCCAGGCGGGGGAAGAAGCCGGACTTACGCATGGGGCTCACCGCCTCCCGCCAGGACCGTCAGCGTATCGGAGATCCGGCGGAACTGGGCCTCCTGGCTCTCGCCGCCCCGGTAGAGCTGGTGGTACACCTGCCCGTCCCGCAGGAACAGCACCCGCCCGGCGTGGCTGGCCGCCTTTACCGAGTGGGTGACCATCAGAATGGTCTGCCCGGCAGCGTTCAGCGCCCCGAACAGCTCCAGCAGGGCGTCGGAGGACCGGGAGTCCAGGGCGCCGGTGGGCTCATCCGCCAGGATCAGCTGGGGGTCCGTGATGAGGGCCCGGGCCACCGCCGCCCGCTGCTTCTGGCCGCCGGAAACCTCGTAGGGGTACTTGGTCAGGATGTCCGAGATGCCCAGCTGGTCCGCGATGGGGCGGAGCTTTTTCCGCATGGCCTGGTAGTCCGTCCCCGCCAGCACCAGGGGCAGGTAGATGTTGTCCTGGAGGGAGAAGGTGTCCAGCAGGTTGAAGTCCTGGAACACGAACCCCAGGTGGGACCGGCGGAAGGCAGCCAGATCCCGCTCCCGGATGGCGGAGAGGGGCTGGCCCGCCAGCAGGACTTCCCCGGCGGTGGGGCGGTCCAGGGCCGCCAGGATGTTCAGCAGGGTGGTCTTGCCGGAGCCGGACTCCCCCATGATGGCCACGTACTCCCCGGCCTCCACGGAGAAGCTGACGTTGGAGAGCGCCTGGACCTGGGTGCCGCCGAAGCGGGTGGTATAGATTTTCTGTACATGCTGTACTTCCAGTAAGGGCATCAAGATTCCTCCTTGTATCGGGATCATGCCTCTATTGTAGCCGAAGGGCCGGACTGTCTGCCATGGATTTGGCTTACAGTCCGGCCCGATTCCTTACAGTTTTGTCACATGGGGTCATTCCACCACCCGGCTTCCACGGGAGAGGTCCAGCCGCACCAGGGTCCCCTGCCCGGGGCGGGAGACGATGGAGATGCCGTGGTTCAGCCGGTCCATCACCCGGCGGCACAGGTACAGCCCGATGCCGGTGGACTTCTTGTCCTCCCGGCCGTTGTAGCCGGTGAAGCCCTTCTCAAACACCCGAGGCAGGTCCTCCGGCCGGATGCCGATGCCGTTGTCGGCGATCACCACCGTCTCCCCGTCGCCGTAGATGCGGATGCGCCCTCCGGCGGGGGTGTACTTTAACGCATTGGACAACACCTGCTCCACCACGAAGGAGAGCCACTTCTCGTCCGTCAGCACCGTCCGGCCCGTCTCCTGGAAGTCCAGGGCGATCTTTTTCAGAATGAACATCCGGGCGAACTTCCGCACCGCCTGCCGCAGCAGGCCGTCCAGGTCCGTGTCCCGGAGCACGTAGTCCGTGCTCTCGCTGTCCAGCCGGAGATAGCCCAGCACCATGTCCACATACTGCTCGATCTTCAGGAGCTCCACTTCCACCTCGGCACCCACGGCGCCGGGGTCCTCCTGCAAGAGCAGCCGGGCCGCGGCGATGGGGGTCTTGATCTGGTGGGCCCAGAGGGTGTAGTAGTCCGTCATGTCCTGCAGCCGGTCCCGGTTCTCCGCCGCCAGACGCACCCGGTCGGCGCAGATCGCACCCAGCAGGGACTGGTAGTCCGCCTCCAGCGCGCCCCGGGGCGGCGGCAGGGGCAGCACCGACTCATGGACCTTCCGGAGAAGGCTTTCCAGTTCCCGGTGCCGCCGGAGAAAGGCGGAGTACCCCAGGGCGAACAGGACCAGCCCCAGCACCAGGCAGAGGAGCCCGGCGTAGGCCACCGCCTCCACCGGCAGATCGTACAGGGCGAACACGGCGGCGAACACCGCCACCGCCCCGGCCAGCAGCAACAGCAGCTTCCACTGGCGCGTGAGATAGGCTGTCAGCATTTGTCATCCCTCCACCAGATACCCGGCGCCCTTCCGGGTGCGGATGAAGTCCGGCAGGCCCGCTGCCTCCAGCTTCCGCCGCAGCCGGGCGATGTTCACCGTCAGGGTGTTCTCGTCCACAAAGCTGTCGGACTCCCACAGCCGGGTCATCAGGGCGTCCCGGCTGACGATCTCCCCCTTGTGCTCCAGCAGGAGTTGGAGGATGCGGCACTCGTTTCTCGTCAGCTCCACCCGCTGGCCGTGGGCGTCCAGCGTCCCGTCGGACACGTTCAGCACCGCGCCGCTGCAGGAGAGCAGATGGGACGGCGGGCCGAAGTCATAGGCCCGCCGCAGCAGCGCCTGGACCTTGGCGGAGAGGACCTGCAGATCGAAGGGCTTTGCCAGCAGGTCGTCCCCGCCCAGCTGCATGGCCATCACCACGTTCACGTTGTCCGAGGCGGAGGTGAGGAACAGGATAGGCACCTGGGAGACCCGGCGGATCTCCTGGCACCAGTGGTAGCCGTTGAAGAAGGGGAGGGAGATGTCCAGCAGCACCAGGTGGGGGTCAAAGGCGGCAAACTCCGTCAGCACGTCGTCGAACCGCTCCGCGCAGCGGACGGTGTAGCCCCAGCCGGACAGATGGCGGGAGATGACCCCGGCGATGGTCTCGTCATCCTCCACGATGAAAATGCGGTACATGATCCCTCCTCTCCCTGGTGGTCAGTTCAGCTCCAGGGACTCCAGCTGGGAGATGATCTCCTGCTGGCGCTCGTAGAACAGCAGCTCCTGGTTGTGGGCAAAATAGGCGTCGCAGCCGTAGCGGCTGATGAAGGTGGCGGTGTAGTAGTTGATGGTCAGCTCCGTCACCAGGATCAGCAGTTCCTGCCCCTCCGGGAACACCTCCTCGCAGAAGGCGAAGAGGTTGTTCAGCCGCGCTCCGGCGGTCTTGGCCTGGGCCTTCAGGTCCTGGACCATCTGGTCGAAGTCCGCCTTCACCGCGGCAAAGCCCGTCTGGCCGTCCGGGGCCTGCTGGGCCAGGGACTTGTGCCGTTCCAGGGCGGCGATGATCAGGCGGTGGGACCGCTCCGCCTCCTGGGAGAGGCTGCCGGACCGCTTGCCGGTGTCGATGCGGGTCTTCTGCTGGCGCAGCTGTTCTTCCAGCAGGGCGGGCAGGTCCGCGCCGGGCGCGGCCAGGGCGGCCTTCACGCCCTTCAGGACGGCCAGCAGCTCCCGCAGCATCTCCTCCCGCTCCACCACGGCCCGGGTCTCGTCGGTGACGGCGTCCAGCAGCAAGCCCAGCAGGGACAGCCGCTCGTCGAACTTGGCGGCGGAGGCCCGCTGGCGGATGGCCCTGGTGGCCTTGCCGGCGAGGATCTTGTCCACCTGGTAGTCACTGCGGTACTTGTTGAACAGGTCGTAGTAGACGGCGAACTCCTTGGCGATCTTGGGGTTCTGGAGGTACTGGATGATGAGCTTCTCGTCCACCGGCAGATGATTCTGCTCATACAGGTGGATCATCTGGCTCAGATCGTCCCAGCCCCGGGCGGTGACGAACCGCTTGCCGTTCACCGTGGACTCCACCTTGTAGAAGTCGCCCTTCCGGATCTCCAGGTACGTCATCACCGCCGGGTGGACGTGCTTCTGGTAGGCGAACTCCTTCCAGGCGTCGAAGTCCGGCTCCACGTCGATGCGCTTGAGCCGGTCCCAGGTGACGATGTCGAACTCCCGGACGGAGCGGTTGTACTCCGGCGGGTTGCCGGCGGTGACCACGATCCAGCCCTCCGGCACCCGGTGACGGCCGAAAATTTTATATTGGAGAAACTGCAGCATGGAGGGGGCCAGGGTCTCGCTGACGCAGTTGATCTCGTCCAGGAAGAGGATGCCCTCCCGCTTGCCGGTGGCCTCCATGGTCTCGTAGACAGAGGCGATGATCTCGCTCATGGTGTACTCGGAGACCTGGTACTCCTTGCCGTCAAAAACTTTCTTTTCGATGAAGGGCAGGCCCAGGGCGCTCTGCCGGGTGTGGTGGGTCATGGAGTAGGACACCAGGCACACATCCAGCTCCTGGGCGATCTGCTCCATGATGGCGGTCTTGCCGATGCCCGGAGGGCCCATGAGGAACACGGGCCGCTGCTTTTCCACCGGCACCGCGTAGTTGCCGAATTCATCCTTGGTGAAGTACGCCGTCATGGCGTTTTTGATTTGTTCCTTGGCCTCTTTGATATTCATGGCTGTTCCACCTGACCTTCCTCAGTATCGATATGATTCATAGCGCAAACTCCGCGTCCAGAAAATCCGCCCCGCCGTCCCGGACCCGCTTGGGCCAGCGGCGGTTGCAGTAGTCCAGCAAAAAGGCGGTGGCCTCTGTCAGGCGGCTGCGCAGCAGCAGGTCCACCGCGGCCTGGCAGTTGTCCTGGTCCAGAAAGCCCAGGTCCGCCAACTGCAGCAGCTGGCGCCGCAGGGCGTCGTTGTCCGTCAGGGACAGATTCTGGCGCAGATAGTCCAGATAGTGTTCCTTGGGCCGCATGTGCCGGAAGTCGTTGGTGCCCCCGTTGGTGTAGAACTCCTGATAGGAGTGCCCCCGCAGCAGGGCCAGGGCATAGATCAGGCGCTCCTCCCCGGTAAAGCGGACCTCCGGCCGGTAGCAGGCGTCGACCTCCGGGCTGTAGGGCTCCGCCGCCAGGGAGAGCCCCAGATAGAAGGCATATTCCAGCCGCTTCAGCTGGGCGTAGCCCTGGCACAGGAAGATGTTCTCCCGGGAGGTGTCCTGCCGGACGGTGCCGTTGGCGGCCCGTTCGTCCAGCGTGGACATCAGGCTCGCCCAGCGGGGCATGGCGTGGATGGGGCGCATATGGGGCGCCGCGATGGCGGTCAGCGCCGGGGAGATGGGCCGGGCGCCGATGGCGTTGGTGGCCAGGCGGAAGAGAAAGGCCTCCTCGTCCGCCAGCTTCTCCGACAGCCAGTCCAGGGTGTCCTGAAAGGCGAACACGTCCGCCGTGCCGCTGTATTCCACCACCCGCAGGTTTTCGAAGCGGTTCAGCCCGTAAAAGGCCTCCACCTCCGGGGGGATCACCAGGACCTCCACGCCCCGCAGGGCGGGCACGGCCTTGGCGCTGACCCGGGCCACGGGGCCGTCGGGCGCCGCCACGGCCCGGCGGCCCTCCAGCCGCAGGCATTCCACTCGTGTTTCCATGCTCAGATCTCCTCGCTCTGCAATACCAGCTTGATGGCCCACACCGGCACGTCCGGCGGGTCGTACCCATCGTCCAGAAAGACGAAGGCCGCGTCGTAGTCCGGCTTTTTCTCCGGGAAGATGCCCCGGCCGTCGGTAAAGTAGATCATACCCTTGAGGTTGGTGAACTCCCCTGCCTGGACCAGCTCGTCCACATACTGGAATACCGGCCGGAAATCCGTGCCGCCGAAGCCGTGGAGCTGCATGGTGTCCAGATAGTTGTCGAAGTCCTTTTGGCTTGTGATCTTCCGGTCCTCCTGGATCTCCGCGTCACACTGGATGATGTGGAGGTTGATCTTGGTGAAGAAGTTCTCCTGCTGGCGCAGGATGTTGTAGGTCTTGGTGACGAACCGCTGCACCAGGTCGCCGCTGACGGAGCCGGAGGTGTCGATGGCGATGACGAACTCCTTGATCCGCCGGACCTCCTTGTACTCCAGCGGCTCCACCAGGGGCATATTGCCGTACAGGGACAGGCCGTAGGTGTAGTAGATATAGTCGAACTCGTCCTGGTTCACCTGGGTGACCTCGCCCAGGCTCATATAGCGGCGGAGGAAGTCCGCGTAGTCGTACGTCTCCCGGTTCACCGCCTTCAGCTCCTGCACCAAGGTACCGGCGTCGGTGCCGTGGCGGCGGGAGATGGTCTCCAGGTCCACCTGGAGCCGCTCGCTGATCTCCTTCCAAGTCTGCTCCAGATCCTTGTCCCGCCGCTCTGTGCCGGACTTGGGCGTCTTGGCCCGGCTGCCGCTGCCGCCCCGACCGGACTTCTGCCTGCCCGGGGTGCCGGTCTCCGGCGTCCGGCCGGTGGACTGGCCGCCGCCCCCGGCGCCCTGGCCGCTCTTCACCGGCAGGTACCAGGCCCGGTGGTCGTCCGCCAGGAAGGGCTCCCGCAGCCGGGCCATCTGGTCGTCGGAGAGGTGCCGGTCCAGGAAGTAGCGGTAGAGCTTCTCCGCCGTCAGGGGCCTGACCTGGGAGCGGAGCTCCTTCAAGGTCTCCTCCTGGGCGTAGGCCCGGTTGCAGGCGGCGCTCTCCAGGTGGAGGTCCTCGATGGCGCTCTCCACTGCGATGTCGCAGGCCAGGTCCCAGCACCGCCGGTCGATGTTGGCGCTGGTGAACAGGTGGCGGAACACACAGTGGAGCACGATGTGCAGGTAGTCCCGCACGTTCCGGCCCCGCTCCCGCTTGTACATGGACAGGACGTAGTAGGTGTCGTAAAACAGGTGCTGGCCGTCCGTGGCCAGGGTGCCTGGATAGGAGGACAGCTGAAACTGGCTGAGGGCCAGGTCCAGGAATCGCAGGTTCACCAGCAGGGTGTTCCGGGTCAGCCGCAGGATGTCCTGAGCCAGGGCGTCCGCCTGGCGGAATTTTTCCACATGGTCTTCCATACGCATCACGCTTTCTCAAAGGGCGCCGGGCGCCCGAGGTTCTGACCCTTTATTTTACCATGGGCCCATCCCCAATGCAAGAAAAACGCCGTCAAGGAAAGACACGGACATCTTGCGCCCCAGGCCGGGAGATGATATGATAGGACCGCATGAACACAAGAGACGGAGTGGAGACATGAAGAAACTGGTCGTTGGAATCTTAGCCCACGTGGACGCGGGGAAGACCACGCTGTCCGAGGCGCTGCTGTATCAGAGCGGCGCCCTGCGGCGCCTGGGCCGGGTGGACCACCAGGACGCCTTTCTGGACACGGACGCCATGGAGCGGGAGCGGGGCATCACCATCTTCTCCAAGCAGGCGGTGTTCACTTTGGAGGATACGGAGGTGACCCTGCTGGACACCCCGGGCCATGTGGACTTCTCTGCCGAGGCGGAGCGGACGCTCCAGGTGCTGGACTGCGCCATCCTGGTCATCAGCGGCACCGACGGCGTCCAGGCCCACACCCAGACTCTCTGGCGGCTGCTGGAGCGATACCATGTCCCCACCTTCCTCTTTATCAACAAAATGGACCTGGCGGGGGCGGACCGCTCCGCCGTACTGGAACAGCTGAAACACCATCTGGGCAGCGGCTGCGTGGATTTCAGCGGGGCTCGGGACGAGACCTTCCGGGAGGAGTCCGCCGTCTGCGACGAGGCGGTGCTGGAGCGGTATCTGGAGACCGGAGCGCTGACGGACGATGACCTGCGGCAGATGATCGGGAAGCGGAGGCTGTTCCCCTGCTGGTTTGGCTCCGCGCTGAAATTAGAGGGCGTGACGGAATTTTTGGAGGGCCTGGAACGGTACGCCCCCGTCTCGGCCTATCCGGCGGAGTTCGGCGCCCGGATCTTCAAGATCGCCCGGGACGGGCAGGGCGCCCGCCTCACCTATTTGAAGGTCACCGGCGGCACCCTGCGGGTGAAGAGCCTGCTGACGAACCGCCGTCCCGGCCTGCCGGATGAGCAGGTGTGGGAGGAGAAGGCGGACCAGCTCCGCATCTACTCCGGCGCCAAGTTCCGCACGGTGGAGGAGGCCCCTGCGGGGACCGTGTGCGCCGTGACAGGCCTCTCCCGCAGCCGGGCGGGGGAGGGCCTTGGCATCGAGACCGGCTGGACGGCCCCGGTGCTGGAGCCGGTGCTGACCTATCAGGCGCTGCTGCCGGAGGGGGTGGACCCCCACACAGCCCTGGAGAAGTTCCGCCAGCTGGAAGAGGAGGACCCCCAGCTCCACATCGCCTGGAACGAGCAGGCCCGGCAGATCCACGTCCAGCTGATGGGAGAGATCCAGCTGGAGATCTTACAGCGGATGCTCCGGGAGCGGTTCGGCCTGGAGGTGGCCTTCGGCCCCGGCGCCATCTGCTACCGGGAGACCATCGCCGCCCCGGTGGAGGGCGTCGGCCACTTTGAGCCCCTGCGCCACTACGCGGAGGTCCACCTGCTGCTGGAGCCGGGAGAGCGGGGCAGCGGCCTGGTGTTCGGCACCGCCTGTCCGGAGGACCAGCTGGAGAGCCGCTGGCAGCGGCTGGTGCTGACACACTTAGCAGAAAAAGAGCACCTGGGGGTGCTGACCGGCTCCCCCATCACGGACATGAAGATCACCCTGGTGGCGGGCCGGGCCCACGTAAAGCACACGGAGGGCGGCGACTTCCGCCAGGCCACCTACCGGGCGGTGCGCCAGGGGCTGATGGAGGCGGAGAGTATCCTGCTGGAGCCCTGGTACGACTTCCGGCTGGAGCTGCCCGCGCCACAGGTGGGCCGGGCCATGACGGACCTCCAGCAGATGGGGGCCCAGCTGTCCCCGCCGGAGACGGTGGGAGAGGAGGCCGTGCTCACCGGCGCGGTGGCGGTATCTGCCCTGGGAGACTACGCCCGGGAGGTGGCCGCCTACACCCAGGGCCGGGGACGGCTGCTGTGCACCCTCCGGGGCTACGAGCCCTGTGCGGACCAGGACGCGGTGCTGGCGTCCATCGACTACGATCCGACGGCGGATCTGGACAACTCCCCGGACTCCGTGTTCTGCAGCCATGGCGCGGGCGTCATCGTCCCCTGGGACGAGGTGCCCGCCCGGGCCCACGTGTCCAGCGGCCTGGACCTGGGACCGAAAGTGGAAGCGGAAACCGGTGGCCCGGCCCCCCGGCGCTCCACCGCCTATGCCGGCACCATCGAGCAGGACAAGGAGCTCCGGGCCATCTTCGAGCGGACCTACGGCCCGGTGAAGCGGCGGGCCTTCATTCCCCCGAAGGAGCCCCGCCGTCCCGCTCCGGCGGAGACGGAACAGGAGAAGCGGGCCATTCGGGAGCGGTTCTCCGGCCCGGAGTACCTGCTGGTGGACGGCTACAACATCATCTTCGCCTGGGACGAGCTGAAGGCCATCGCCCGGGACAACCTGGACGCGGCCCGGAAGCAGCTGTGCGACATCCTCAGCAACTACCGGGGCTTCCGGAAGTGCGAGGTCATCGCGGTCTTTGACGCCTACAAAGTGAAGGGCGGCCAGGGCAGTGTGGAGAAGTACCACAACATCCACGTGGTCTACACAAAAGAGGCGGAGACGGCGGACGCCTATATCGAGCGGGCCACCTATGAGATCGGGAAGCACCACCGGGTGCGGGTAGCCACCTCTGACGGCCCCGAGCAGCTCATCATCCTGGGCCATGGAGCCCTGCGGCTCTCCGCCAGCGCCTTCCGGCAGGAGGTGGAGCAGGTCCAGGGCCAGATCGCGGACATCCTGTCCGCCAACAACCGCCGGGAGAAGACGGGCAACGTCCGCTCCGCCCTGGAGCGGGCCCAGAGACAGACAGAGGAGGAGCATACATGATCCTGACAGGCTGTGTCGCAGGCGCGGTGCTGGCTATCTGTGCCCTGGTCCGCCGGGGGCTGGAGAGGCGCAGGCCCGCCCGCCGGGACCTGGCCGGCGGCCGGGTGCGGATCGATCCCCTGTACAACCGGGGCGCGGGCTTCGGCCTCCTCCCTCTGAATGGACGGCAGATGGTGCCGCTGTCCTTAGCGGCGCTGTGCGCGCTGCTGGGAACGTTCGGCGGCCGGGGACTGGGGACCGGACTGCTGCTGGGCGGAGGCCTCAGCAACCTGTGGGAGCGCCTGCGCCATGGCCGGGTGCTGGACTACCTGCGTTTTCCCAAGGCGCCGGGGCCGCTGAAAAAGTTTGCCTACAATCTGGCGGACCTGGCCATCCTTCTGGGTGCGGTGCTGATCGTGCTGCGCCGCAAAAGACGATAACAAGAGCCGCCCTGTGCCATGGCACGGGGCGGCTCTCTTCATAAAATTTTAAGGAGTTTCCACGTTTTTTCGCAAGCAAGCAGGGGCTATACTGAAGATTGCAGAGAAAAAGGCAATCTGTAACTGTTTTGTAAATTGACAAGCATTCGAAATTCTTGTATATTA
>DWZJ01000072.1 GCA_019118245.1 Candidatus Oscillibacter excrementigallinarum | reverse complement strand
CGGTTCGGGAACCCAACGAGAGCTCAGCGCAGCACCCGCAAGGGGTACGCCGTATTGTAAGGCGGCAAAGCCGCCGACGGCGATACAGCGGGTCTCGTTGGGAGAGGAGGAGCAAGGAAGCGGAGTGAAATTTTTGCCGGGAGGCGGAAATGGAGCGGAGCGGACTTTGCGACGACGAGGACGGCGGCCTGATCGGCGGCGCGTCTCTGAAGGTCCCGGACATTGTGGAGATCGTGAACGCGGCGAACCAGGAGTAAGAAGTGCGGAGGGCAGGCGTACAGGGGAGTTAAGGCAGGGCGCAGACGAAAAAACAGGCGACGGGCGATAGCCTGGAGCGGTATTTTTCGCGCAGCCCGGACTTAACGATCCGGACGTGCGCCCAACCCGCAGCGTGACAGCGAGAAGCGCAGGGCCGCCCGCGCCCGTCTCCGTTTTGGAAAGAGAAGAAGAGATTCGAGGTTATTATGAGTAAGACACCGACTACCCTGATCATTATGGATGGCTTCGGCGTATGGGACGAGCGGACTGGCAACGCCATCGCCGCGGCCCGCACGCCGAACCTGGACAAGATTTTTGCGGAAAACCCCGGCTGCCGCCTGTCCGCCTCCGGGCTGGACGTGGGTCTTCCCGAGGGCCAGATGGGCAACTCCGAGGTGGGGCACACCAACATCGGCGCCGGCCGGGTGGTGTTCCAGGATCTGCCCCGCATCAGCCGCGCCATTGAGGACGGCAGCTTCTTTGAGAACGCGGCCTATATCGAGGCCATGGACGACTGCAAGGAGCGGGATGGCGCACTCCACCTGATGGGCCTGTTGTCCGACGGCGGCGTGCACAGCCACATCACCCACCTGTTTGCCCTGCTGGAGATGGCCAAAAAGCGGGGACTGAGCCGGGTGTATGTCCACTGCTTCCTGGATGGCCGGGATGTACCCCCCGCTTCCGGCAAGGGCTATGTGGAAAAGCTGGTGGAAAAGTGCAAAGAGGTGGGCGTGGGCCAGGTGGCCACCGTCATGGGCCGCTACTACGCCATGGACCGGGACAAGCGCTGGGACCGGGTGCAGCGGGCCTACGACGCCATGACCCGGGGTGAGGGCGTGCAGAATCCCGACCCGGTGGACGCGGTACAGAGGTCCTATGATGCCGGGGTGACCGATGAGTTCGTGGAGCCCGTGGTGTGCACCAAGGACGGCAAGGTGAAGGAGGGCGACTCCATCATCTTTATCAACTTCCGCCCCGACCGGGCGCGGGAGATCACCCGCTGCTTTGTGGACCCCGCCTTCACCGACGTGGAGCGGAAAAAGGGCTACTTCCCGGTGACCTATGTGTGTACTACCGAGTATGACGCCACCATGCCCAACGTGCTGGTGGCCTTCCCCCACCGGGAGCTGACCAATATCTTCGGTGAGTATATCGCCCGCCAGGGCTATACTCAGCTCCGCATTGCCGAGACGGAGAAGTACGCCCATGTGACTTTCTTCTTCAACGGCGGCGCCGAGCAGGTGTTCCCGGGCGAGGACCGCTGTCTGATCCCCTCCCCCAAGGTGGCCACCTACGATCTCCAGCCGGAGATGAGCGCCCCCGAGGTCACCGAGGAGGCCGTCAAGCGCATTGAGAGTGGCAATTACGATGTGATCATCCTCAACTTCGCCAACTGCGACATGGTGGGCCACACCGGCGTGTTCGAGGCCGCCGTCAAGGCCGTGGAGGCCGTGGACACGGGGGTGGGCAAGGTGGTGGAGGCTACCTCCCGGATGGGCGGCGTGTCCCTCATTACCGCCGACCACGGCAACGCCGAGCGGATGCTGGACGCTGACGGCACGACCCCCTACACCGCCCACACCACCAACCTGGTGCCCTTCTATATTGTGGGCGCCGATGTCAAGCTGCGGGACGGCCGCCTGGCCGACATCGCCCCCACCATGTTGGATCTGATGGGCCTGGAAAAGCCCGCCGAGATGGATGGGGAGACTCTGATTTTGAATTAAGGGCTTTTCCAGGCCCATCCCCGCCACAGGCGGGCGGCGCTGTGCGCCGTCCAAGCGTTTTGGCCGACGGCCAAAACCTTGATGTCGGGGCAATTCACTTGCCCCGAGCAGATAAAAAGACCCGGGGCCCCCGCGCGGCGAGCCGCGTGGGGTATCTGGAAAAGCCCGCCGAGATGGACGGGGAGACGCTGATTGTCAACTGACCTTCCCGTTCAAGGGAATGGCGGCGAAGCGGTAACCGGCGGGGATGAACCCCCGCCCTACCATAGAGCCCCGGCGGGCCGGAGCCCGCCCCCCACACAAAACACCCCTGTAGGCGGGAGTCTGCTCCCGCCGCCAATACGAAAGGAGTTTTCATCATGAAGCAGATCATTGAGATCGTTGACGTGCTGGGCCGCGAGATCCTGGACAGCCGCGGCAATCCCACCGTTGAGGTGGAGGTCTACCTGGAGGACGGCACCGTCGGCCGCGCCGCCGTGCCCTCCGGCGCCTCCACCGGCATCTATGAGGCCTGCGAGCTCCGCGACGGCGACAAGAGCCGTTACCTGGGCAAGGGCGTGCTCACCGCCGTGAAGAACGTGAACACCGACATCGCCGAGTGCCTGGTGGGCATGAATGTGCTGGATCAGACCGCCATCGACAAGGCCCTCATCGAGCTGGACGGCACCCCCAACAAGACCAAGCTGGGCGCCAACGCCATTCTGGGCGCTTCCCTGGCCTGCGCCAAGGCGGCGGCCGAGGCCCTGGGTACCTCCCTGTACAACTATATCGGCGGCGCCAACGCCAAGATCCTGCCCGTGCCCATGATGAACATCCTCAACGGCGGCGCCCATGCCACCAACAACGTGGAGATCCAGGAGTTCATGATCATGCCCGTGGGCGCCTGCTGCTTCCGCGAGGCCCTGCGCATGTGCGCCGAGGTGTTCCACACCCTGAAGAACGTCCTGAAAGAGAACGGCACTCCCGCCGCCGGCGTGGGCGACGAGGGCGGCTACGCCCCCAACCTGAAGAAGGATGAGGATGCCCTGAAGGTCATCGTCAAGGCCATCGAGGAGGCCGGCTACAAGCCTGGCGAGGACTTCAAGATCGCCATCGACGCCGCCTCCTCCGAGTGGTGGAACGAGGAGGAGAAGTGCTATATCCAGCCCAAGTCCGGCAAGAAGCTGACCCAGCAGCAGCTGGTCAACATGTGGAAGAAGTTTGCCGACACCTACCCCATCGTCTCCCTGGAGGACGGTATGGCCGAGACCGACTGGGAGGGCTGGGCCATGCTCACCAAGGCCATTGGCGACCGTGTCCAGCTGGTGGGCGACGACCTGTTCGTCACCAACGTGGAGCGGCTGGCCACCGGCATCGAGAAGAAGGTAGGCAACGCCATCCTCATCAAGGTCAACCAGATCGGCACCCTGACCGAGACCCTGGACGCCATCCAGATGGCCAACCGGGCCGGCTACACCGCTATCGTGTCTCACCGCTCCGGCGAGACCGAGGACGCCACCATCGCCGACATCGCCGTGGCCGTCAACGCCGGCCAGATCAAGACCGGCGCTCCCAGCCGCACCGACCGGGTGGCCAAGTACAACCAGCTGCTCCGCATCGAGGAGGAGCTGGGCGACGTGGCCGAGTACCCCGGCATGAAGGCGTTCTTCAATCTGAAGTAAGCAGATCAAAAGAAAACAAGGCCGCTGCCATTGGCAGCGGCCTTGTTTTGCAATACAAACTGAAATAAAATATATAAAAATTACAAGTTGGATCGTGCTTCGGAGGACCGCCTGCGGGAATTCCGCCATTTCCGCACCGTGTTGGCGGCAGTCAGCAGAAGCATGGCCAGCCAATACAGCGTCAGAAATTTTCCGCCCGCCGGAAGTGCGGAAAGACGGAACAGGTCTAAATAGCTGAGAGGCTCTGAAAAAAACCACCAAATATTTCGGTATTGATACAAGGCCGCCGCCAACAGGAACCAGCATATGGGTAGGGATGGCGGATGACGAAGCGAGTAGACCGTCAGAACCCCCAATGGTACAATTACGGTAAGCGCCACAAAATTGTCGATACGCGTTCCTTCGAAAATATAAAATAAGGATGCGCCCACAGAGACAAAATGCGTCAGCCATGCGCCCCAAGCGCAGAGAAGTCCCAGCGGGCGTCTGCACAGCAGACACAGAATCCCGCAGGTCACCAGGGGCCAGGCAAACAGAATTCCCCAGGTGCCCTCGCTGTGAGAGCCCAACAGCACAGATGCCAGCAGCAGCAAAAGCCCCAGAAGCCGCTGCCGGTGGAGCCGAAGTTCCTCTGCCGTTACGCCGGCTTTTGCGATGTGGTCCGCCGGGCCGGGGACGTTTCCCCGCACCAGCTCATCCAGAGATACGCCAAACACCTCGCTGAGCTTCACCAGTTTGTCCAAATCTGGCACACTGACGTTGTTTTCCCATTTGCTGACTGACTGCCGGGATACCCCCAGCCTCCCCGCCAGATCATCTTGGCTGAGCCCGGCTTTTGACCGCAGCATGATCAGTCGTTCGCCCAAAGTCATGGAGACACCTCCTCTGTGGCTTCTGACTCCATTGTAGCAAAGGGCGGCGGGGTTGTCCATCAATCCCTCTTGACGATTTCGCAACCACCGGTTGCAATGCCCTAAGACAGCAAAACGGGAGGCAGACACCCATGCGTCTGCCTCCTGTTTTGCGTCATTCAGATGTACGGATCGCCGATCAGTCCTCGCACAGGCCAGCGGTAATGATGGCCATGGAGTAGACCTCCAGGGCGTTGCAGCCGCGGGACAGGTCGTTGATGGGGGCGTTCAGGCCCTGCAGGATGGGGCCGTAGGCGTCAAAGGAGCCCAGGCGCTGGGCGATCTTGTAGCCAATGTTGCCGGCGTTGATGTCCGGGAAGATGAAGGTGTTGGCATGACCGGCCACCTTGGAGTCGGGGCACTTGGTGTGGGCCACGCGGGGAGACACGGCGGCGTCGAACTGCAGCTCGCCGTCCACATCCAGGTCGGGGGCCAGGGCCTTCAGCTTGTTGCAGGCGTTGCGCATCTTGTCCACGTCCTCGCCCTTGCCGGAGCCCAGGGTGGAGTAGCTCAGATAGGCGACCTTGGGATCGATGCCGAAGATCTTGGCGGTCTGGGCGGTCTCCAGGCCGATCTCCACCAGCTCGTCCTCGGTGGGCTTGATGTTGATGGCGCAGTCGCCCATGGCCAGAACCTCGTTCTCACCGACGCCGTTGGCGCGGACCAGAATGAAGCAGGAGGAGACGATCTTGTTGCCGGGCTTGGTCTTGATGATCTGCAGGGCGGGACGGACCGTGTCGGCGGTGGAGTAGGTGGCGCCGCCCAGCAGGGCGTCAGCGTAGCCCATCTTCACCAGCATGGTGCCGAAGTAGTTGGGCTGCTTGAGGACCTTGCGGCACTCCTCCTCGGTCATCTTGCCCTTGCGCAGTTCCACCAGGGTGGAAACCATCTTCTCCATGTCGGGGAAGGTCTCGGGGTCAATGATCTCGGCGCCCCGGATATTGAAGCCGACTTCTTCGGCGGCGGCCTGGATCTCGTCGGCGTTGCCCACCAGCACGGGGGTCAGGAAGGTACCGGACAGCAGACGGGCGGAAGCCTCCAGGATGCGGGGATCTGTGCCCTCCGTGAAGACGATCTTCCGGGGATGGGCCTTCAGCTTCTTGATCAAGAATTCAAACATCTCTGATTTCCTCCAAAATAGATGGATTTGGGAACGTATTTATACCATTCTCATTATACACGACTCTCCGGCGGGGTCAATTGAAAATTGCAAATATCGTTACAAAATTTTACGCGTTTTTGACAGTGTCTCCTGTCAAAAGTGCAGGATTCCACCAGATACTGTGGTGCGGAAAAAGGAGGAAACACAAGAAATAGAGAAACTTTTTTAACAATTTTGGACTTGACTGGAAGCGGGAAATGGCGTATGATTACAAACGGTAACAAATTGTAACTATTTGTGAGGCTTTTACGGAGACGATATGAGCGAGCATATGAGAAACAACGATCACTCTGCAAAGCAGTCCCGCCGTGGAGGCAAGCGCCTGGCCGCCCAGCAGACGGGACACGACCAGCAGCAAAAGCCGCTGGAAGCGCGGCCCGTGTCCGCGCCCACGGCGGTGAAGTCCCTGATCCCGGAGTGGGAGGAGACGCCCGTGGAGCACGGCGCGCAGAAGCGCGCGCCCCGCCGGGGCCTGCGGGAGGCTGTGCGCACCTGGCAGGAAACGGAGGGCGAGATCAGCCCGGTGGTGACCGGGTGCAAGACCCTGGCAGAGAAGGCAAAGGAGACCAGACGCCACTGGCGGCGGCTGGTGCGGGAGAAGAAGGCAAAGCGGTTCCCGGAGTCCGAGCGGCTCCCCGTGCAGATGCTGCTGCTGGCATGGGGCATGGTGCCCACCCTGGGCGGCCTGCTGGGCGAGCGGGTCCGCGCCAGCCGGAAACAGCGGCACGAGCGGGTCTCGGCCCTGCGGGCCAAGCTGGGCCGGCGCTGGCGCTTCCACCCGGCGATGCTGCTGTGCGGCGGCTGTGTGGCCGCGGCAGTGGGGCTGTTTTTCTCCGCTTACACCTTCGGCACCACAGTCCTGTACGACGGCGAGATCATCGCCGCGGTGGACTCCCAGACCGCGGCGGAGGAGGCAGCGGCGGACCTGGAGGCGGTCACCTCCCGGACGCTGGGGGAGCGCTACTCCATCGACGACTCCATGATCCAGTATTCCTCCGGCCTGCTGCGCCGGCAGGACGTGGTGGACACCACCACGCTGGAGGAGGACCTGTCCCAGCAGATCGGTCTGGTGACCCAGGCGTACAGCCTGTACGTGGACGGTGAGCTGGTGGGGGCCACACCCTATGAAGGCGCGCTGGAAGAGCTGCTGAACCAGCTGCAGAGCAGCGCCGCCGACGAGAACACCATCTCCTGCGAGTTCGCGGAGGATGTGGAGATCAAGCAGGAGTACGTCCCCACGGAAAAGGTGATGAACCTGGGGTATCTGGCGGAGTTGCTGTACAGCACCAAGACCGCCGAGGTCACCTACACGGTCAAGGCCGGTGACACCTGGTCCGAGATCGCGGAGGACCACGACATGACCTCCAGCGAACTGCTGGAGATGAACCCCGGCTATGACATTGACAAGATCCAGATCGGCGAAGTGCTGACGCTGTCCGAGGCCGTGCCCTATCTGACGGTGACGGTGAAGCAGCGGGAGTATTATGTGGAGGATGTCATGTATGACATCGAGTACACGGACACCGCAGACCTGTACAAGGGCGATTACAAGGTGGTTTCCGCCGGTGAATACGGCGCCGCCGACGTGGTGGCCAACGTCACCTATGTCAACGGCGTGGAGACGGAGCGGACCATCCTCTCCTCCGTGACGCTGAAGGAGCCCGTGACGGAGCAGCGGCTCCAGGGCACCCGGGAGCGGCCCACATGGTATCCCACCGGCACCTTCCGGTGGCCCATCAGCGGGCGGATCACCTCCTACTTCGGCGGGCGGTCCTCTCCCGGCGGCATCGGGTCCACCAACCACCAGGGCATCGACATTGCCGGCAGCTACGGCACCCCGGTCTACGCGGCGGACGGCGGCACGGTCACCTACGCCGGCTGGATGGGCGGCTATGGCTACCTGGTGCAGATCGACCACGGCAACGGCTATGTGACCCGCTACGGCCACAACTCCAGCCTGACGGTCTCTGTGGGCGACCACGTCTACAAGGGCCAGCAGATCGCCCGGGTGGGCTCCACCGGCAACTCCACCGGCAACCACTGCCATTTCGAAGTCCGCTACAACGGCGTGGCCCGCAACCCCCTGAATTATCTGCCCTGACAGGCAAGGCAAAGCCCCCGGCTCCGGCCGGGGGCTTCAAGCTGTCGATCAACCCGGAAATCTCGGATCACGGGAAGGAAGGGTGTGCGCGGGAAACCCAGGAAGGGTGTCCTGCGCCATTAAAATTCAAAGGTTTTCAGAACTTTCGAAAAGCTCTGAAAACCTGCTCAGCTTGTCGAAAAGTCTTTTCGACAAGCTGAGCCCCCGGTTCCGGCCGGGGGCTTTTTTGCAGGATGCCGGAGCTTCGGCCCCAAAACCAGGCAGGGGAGCTTGAAATGCGTTTCATAAAATGTTATGGTAAAATCAAACGGAAAGCGTTTACGGCCGACTGCGCCGACAGACCGGGCGGGCCCCGCTGCCCACGGGCCCGCAGCAAAAGGAGGAAGAAAACCGTGAAGGGAATTCCCAACGAAGAACGCCAGCGCCTGGGAGCGCTGCTGGACCACGAGGGCCAGGAGACGGTGATGGCCATGATCCCCCAGTTCACAGAGGCGGAGGTGGGGGCCCCGGTACCTCCCCCGGCAGAGGTGCCGGAGGAACTGGGCCTGCTGGTCTTTAACATGGAGCGGGGCGTCCACCTGGAGGAGCTGGGGGACTTTCTCCGGGACTGCCCGGACATTCGGCCCCTGGACGTGGTGCTGGCCAATGAGCTGGACGATGGCTGCGTCCGCTCCGGCGGGCGGAACACTGCCCGGGAGCTGGCGGAGCGGTTCGGCTGGAACTACGCCTACGGCCTGGAGTTCATCGAGCTGGTGAACGGGGAGGACCCCAAGGGCTTCCACGGCAACGCGGTGTTCTCCCGCTGGCCCATCCGGCGGGCCTGGACCATCCGGCTGCCGGAGCAGTACAACTGGTATTTTGACCGCCAGCGGCGGATCGGCGGCCGGTGCGCGGTGCTGGCGGAGCTGGATATCGGCGGCAGGCCCCTGGGGGTGGCGTCCATCCATCTGGAGAACCGCACCCACGGCGAGGGCCGCCGGGCCCAGCTGGAGACGGTGCTGCAGGCGGCGGAGCGGCTGCTGCCCGGCATCCCGGTGGTGCTGGGCGGAGACCTGAACACCAACACCTTCGACGGCCGGGACAAGGACGCCATCGGGGAGATCGCGGGGAGCACGGCGCTCCAGCGCCGCTGCCTGGAGGAGGTGGCCCGGTACGAGGCCGCCCTGCCGGCGGCGGAGGCGATGGGATACCGGGCGGTGCCGGAGGAGCCCATTCTCACCCGGCGCAAGCCCCTGCCGGGTGGCGGCTGCCTGGGGCTGCGGCTGGACTGGCTGCTGCTGCGGGGCCTGACGCCCACAGCCAGCCGCACCATCTCCACCCGGACCGCGGACTGCACCTTTGCCCGGCCGGGCTCCGCCCTGTCCCGCTTCACGGGAGAGGAGCTCTCGGACCACAACGCCGTGTGGGCCGCCTGCCGGCTGGACTGACGGCGGAGACGAGCTCAGCATGAAAAGCGGCTGCCAGAGGCAGCCGCTTTTTTCGCGCCCGGCCGGAGCGAGTGATTTGACGGGAGGTCGGGGCATCCTATGTCTTGGAACGGGGCACGGATAACGAGCAGAGGTTTTACATACATTTAACAGAAGTGCGGTTTTCGATTTCATCTGACTATGCAAATCTGTTATATGTGAAATACCGTGCCTTTGCACCGGCACGGGAAAAAGGAGCTCTGCCATCCATGAAGATCGCCATTGTGGACCTGGGGTCCAATACCGTTCGCCTATCTGTGTACCACACGCTGCCGGACGGCGGCTTTGAACTGCTGTTCTCGGAAAAGGAGATGGCTGGCCTTGTCAGCTACGTCCACAAGGGGACCCTCTCACCAGAGGGCATCCGGCGGGCCTGCACGGCCATCCAGAACTTCCAGGGGCTGCTGCGGCAGTTCGACCTGGACGCGCCCCATGTGTTCGCCACCGCGTCCCTGCGGAACATCCGCAACACCGAGGAGGCGGTGGAGCGGATCCGGGAGGCCACCGGCGTGGGGGTGGACGTGATCTCCGGCGAGCTGGAGGCCCGCCTGGGCTATTACGGCACCCAGCTGGCCACGCCCCTGCGGGACGGCGCGGTGTTCGACATCGGCGGCGGCAGCACGGAGATCCTGGAGGTGCGGGGAGGGGAGATCCGGCGGGCCCAGAGCCTGCCCATAGGCTCCCTGGAGCTGTTCAACCTGAGCGTGGACGGCCTGTGGCCCAAAAAGAAGGAGCTGGAGCGGATCCGGGAGACAGTGGCGGCCGCGCTGAAGAAGGCCCGGCTGCCGGAGCACCGGGCGGAGAAGGTCTGCGGCGTGGGCGGCACGGCCCGGGCGGTCTTGAAGATCGCCAACGCCTGGCTGGAAAAGCCGGCGGGGAACCGGGTCCTGACGCCGGCGGAGGTCCGGCAGCTGACGGCCCTGCTGCTGGAGCGGGACCACCGGGCCAGAAAACTGATCCTGCGGCACTGCCCGGACCGGGTGCACACCATCCTGCCGGGGCTGATGCTGATGGATACACTGACAGACAAGCTGTGCCGGAAGGAGCTGTATATCAGCCCCTACGGCGTCAGGGAGGGATATTTGTGTCACAAACTGCTGAACGCTGGGACCTGAGCTACACCCAGAACCGGGAGCTCAGCTGGCTGGCCTTTGACCAGCGGGTGCTGGAGGAGGCGGCGGACCCCACAGTGCCGCTGATGGAGCGTTTCCGCTTCCTCTCCATCTTCACCAGCAACCTGGACGAATTTTTCATGGTGCGGGTGGGGAGCCTGACAGACCTGGCCCTGGTGGCACCCAACTCCCAGGAGAACAAGGGGGGCCTCTCCCCGGCGGAGCAGCTGCGGCGGATCTACGCCGCCGTGGTGCCGCTGATCCGCCGGCGGGACCAGGTGTACCAGGATCTGATGAGGGCTCTGGCGGAGCACGGCGTGGTGGACGTCCCCTACAAGGACCTGAAAAATGGAGAGCGGGAGTATGTGCGCACCTGGTACAAGGAGACCATGCGGCCGCTGCTGATGCCCCAGATCATCGACACCAGCCATCCGTTTCCCCATCTGAAGAACAAGACCCTGTACGCCGCCGCCCTGCTGCGGGAGGGAGACAAGCGGCGGCTGGGCATCGTGGGCGTGCCGGACGTGGTGCCGCCCATCGTGCTGCTGCCGGGCCGCCCCGGCGCCTTTGTGCGGACGGAGGACATTCTGGCCCACCACCTGCGGAAGATCTTCAAGATCTATCAGATCGAGGAGCAGGCGGTGGTGTCCGTTACCCGGAACGCGGATCTGAGCTATGACGAGGCCATGGACCAGGAGGACCTGGACCTGCGGACCCAGATGACCAAGCTCCTGCGCCAGCGGGAGCGGCTGGCGCCGGTCCGCCTGGAGATGCAGGGGGAGGCCCCGGCCCTGCGGACCATGCTGCTGCAGCGGCTGAAGCTGGCGCCGGAGCAGAGCTACGTCTGTGCCTGTCCCCTGGTCCTCAAATACGCCTATCAGCTGGACAGCCTGGACAGCGGCCTGTTCTATCCGCCCCACGCCCCGGCCTATCCCGCCTATCTGGACCGGGAGGTGCCCATGTGGGAGCAGATCCGCCAGCGGGACGTGCTGCTGTTCTACCCCTACCACTCCATGCAGCCCTTTTTGGACCTGCTGCGCCAGAGCGCCGCGGACCCGGCGGTAGTGTCCATCCAGATGACTATTTACCGGGTGGCCAAAAAATCCGCCGTCATCAAGCACCTGTGCGCGGCGGCGGAGAACGGCAAGGCCGTGACCGTGCTGGTGGAGCTGCGGGCCCGGTTCGACGAGGGCAACAACATCACCTGGGCCCAGGAGCTGGAGGAGGCGGGGTGCCGGGTGATCTACGGCCCCGCCGGCTACAAGTGCCACGGCAAGATCTGCCTCATCACCCGGCAGGAGAAGAACGGCCTCTCCTATGTGACCCAGATCGGCACAGGCAACTACAACGAAAAGACCGCCGCCCTGTACACGGATTTCTCCCTGATGACGGCGGACCGAGACCTGGCGGCGGACGGCGTGGCCTTTTTCCAGAATATGCTGATCGGCGACCTGCGGGGCAGCTATGACAAGCTGCTGGTGGCGCCGGTGTCCCTGAAGCAGACGCTGCTGCGGCTCATCGACGGGGAGATCGCTCGGGGTGAGCGGGGGAGGATCATCCTCAAGACCAACGCCGTCACGGAGCGGGAGCTGATCGACAAGCTGGCGGAGGCCTCCCAGGCGGGGGTGCGGATCGACCTGATCGTCCGGGGCATCTGCTGCCTGGTGCCCGGCGTGCCGGGCAAGACGGACCACATCACCGTCACCAGTGTGGTGGGCCAGTTCCTGGAGCATTCCCGCATCTACTGCTTCGGCGAGGGGGCCCTGCTGCAGATGTACTTATCCTCGGCGGACATCATGACCCGAAACCAGGAGCGGCGGGTGGAGATCGCCTGTCCGGTGGAGAGCCGGGAGGTACAGGACTTCCTCTCCGACTATCTGGCCCGGCTGCTGGGGGACAATGTGAAGGCCCGGCATCTGCTGCCGGACGGCCAATTCGTCCGGGCGGAGGTCAAGGACGGGCCCGTCGTCTCCGTCCAGCAGTATTATCTGGACAATCCGCCCCAGCTGCAGGCCACAGAGCAGCCGAAGAGGGGGCACGGATGGAAGCTGTCCAGCCTTTTCCGCAGGAAAAAATGAACGAGAGCCGGAGGACACGGTCCTCCGGCTCGTATATTTCCCAGGGCCGGCAGTTGCTTTTGCGCCTGGCAGCCGCTATAATCGAAGAGGAGATCAGGCGGGGCCCTGCGGCCCGTGCGGGAAACAGGAGGCAGATATGACCATGAAAAGCGACATCGAGATCGCCCAGCAGGCAGCGCCGCTGCCCATCACAGCCGTCGCGGAGGCCTGCGGGGTGGATGAGGCGTATCTTGAGCCCTACGGCCGGTACAAGGCGAAGATCGACTACCGGTTTTTGAAGGAGACGGACCGGCCCGACGGCAAGCTGGTGCTGGTGACCGCCATCACCCCCACTCCGGCGGGAGAAGGCAAGACCACCACCACCGTGGGCCTGGCGGACGGCCTGCGGCGGATCGGCAAAAACGCTGTGGTGGCCCTGCGGGAGCCTTCCCTGGGCCCGGTGTTCGGCATCAAGGGCGGCGCCGCCGGCGGCGGCTACGCCCAGGTGATCCCTATGGAGGACATCAACCTCCACTTCACCGGGGACTTCCACGCCATCGGCGCGGCCAACAACCTGCTGGCGGCGATGCTGGACAACCACATCCAGCAGGGCAACGCCCTGGGCATCGACCCCAAACGCATTACCTGGCGGCGGTGCGTGGACATGAACGACCGGCAGCTGCGGAACATCGTGGACGGCCTGGGGGGCCGGATGCAGGGCGTGCCCCGGGAGGACGGCTTTGACATCACCGTGGCCAGCGAGGTCATGGCGGTGCTGTGCCTGGCGTCCGACATCCCGGATCTGAAGGCCCGCCTGGCACGGATCGTGGTGGGCTACACCTACGAGAACGCGCCGGTGACCGCCGGTGACCTGAAGGCCGCCGGCGCCATGGCGGCGCTGCTGAAGGACGCCCTGAAGCCTAATCTGGTCCAGACCCTGGAGCACACCCCGGCTCTGATCCACGGCGGGCCCTTTGCCAACATCGCCCACGGCTGCAACTCCGTCACCGCCACCCGGATGGCCCTGAAACTGGGGGACTACGCCATCACGGAGGCGGGCTTCGGCGCGGACCTGGGGGCGGAGAAGTTCCTGGACATCAAGTGCCGCATGGCGGGGCTGCGGCCCGACGCGGTGGTGCTGGTGGCCACGGTCCGGGCGCTGAAACACCACGGCGGCGCCGCCAAGGCGGATCTGGGCAGGGAGGACCTGGCGGCCCTGGAACGGGGCCTGCCCAACCTGCTGCAGCACGTGGACAATATCAAGAACGTGTTCGGCCTGCCCTGTGTGGTGGCCATCAACGCCTTCCCCACGGACACGGCGGCAGAGCTGCAGCTGGTGGAGGACAAGTGCCGGGAGCTGGGCGTCCGTGTGGCCCTCAGCGAGGTGTGGGCCAAGGGCGGCGCAGGCGGCACGGCCCTGGCGGAGGAAGTGGTCCGGCTGTGCGAGCAGCCGTCGGACTTCCGGTACAGCTACGGGCTGGGGGACTCCATCGAGGACAAGCTGGAGGCCATCTGCCGCCGGGTCTACCACGCGGACGGCGTGGTGCTGACGCCCGCCGTCAAGAAGCAGGCCCAGCGGCTGACAGAGCTGGGCTTCGGAGGCCTGCCCATCTGCATGGCCAAGACCCAGTACAGCTTCTCCGACGACCCGGCCCTGCTGGGGGCGCCCCGGAACTTCACCGTGACGGTGCGGAACCTCAAGGTGTCCGCCGGCGCGGGCTTCCTGGTGGCCCTGACCGGGGACATCATGACCATGCCGGGCCTGCCCAAGGTCCCGGCGGCGGAGAAGATCGACGTGGATGAAAACGGGCGCATCACCGGGCTGTTCTGAGGCGGTCTTCTGCTTTCGAGTAGATGATGCAGCAAAAAGGCGGACATCCTTTGGATGCCCGCCTTTTTCTGGAACTGAACGAAGCCAAAACCGAAAATTTGAAGTTCCCCCAATGTCTGGGGGCCCACCTGACCGGCCAAAGGCCGGTCGGCGCGTTTGCGCCGTACAAGCGTTTTGACGCAGGCAAAACCTCGGCGGACTGCGCCCGCAGGCGCGTTTCGGAGCGCAACCGCCGCTTGCGGCGGCTCTTGGCGCGAAGATGGGCGATCCATTTGCCCCGAGCATTGAATTTCTCACGGTTTTCAAAACGAAGGACATGACCAAAGGTCATGTCCTTCGTTTTGGAAGGGACGGTTAAAATCGATATCTTAATGGAGAAAAATGCCGCACGCAGGGCGGCCAACCAACTGCGAGCCCAGCGCAGCGGGTCGCAGTTGGAAGCGAAGAAAAAGCCCGTCCGGCGTATGAGAAAAGCCCTGAGGCTTTTCTCATCGCCTCAGAGCTTTTTCTGAGCTGGTGCGGGTAACAGGACTTGAACCTGCACGGTTGCCCAATGGAACCTAAAGGTGATGTCACCTTAGTGAAAAATATTACGAATTCTAAAAGCCAAAAAAACCTGCTATATTGCTACAGAGATTTCCTATCCCATTTACTACGGAACTGGCTGTCTCGTAAGCTGTGGTTGCAACTGCCTTTACAGCTTCTTTCGCCGCACTTCGTATTTTTTGAACACCCTTAACCACTGTTTCTCCAACTTTGGAACCTGCCATATAGCCAACTGTTCCCCCAATAAAACCACCTACTACTGAGCCCACAGGTCCCAAGACACTACCGACTGCCGCCCCAATAGCAACTCCCTTAGTACTGGCAGCAATTCCTGCAACCGTAGCTACAGTAGTTTGCTCCATCTTCTCAAAACCTTCCTTGATGGTCAATTCACCGGTAGCCATCTTACCAATAATTTTGGCATTTTCAATAGCAACATGAGCGATATTTGCACATGTTCCAGCAGGAGTCCCCTTTGGAATCGCTTTAACAATACCTTTTTCTACGCCAACCTTTAATGCGCCTGCCGCCGCTGCTTTCACCCCAAAGTCCGCACCAGATACAATAGCTGTTTCAACCAATTCCTCACCTTTGATTTCTTCGCCATTCCAGACTTTTTGTGCAACATCAAAGCCAACACCAATAGCGGCACCCATGAGCGCAGCTTGTCCAGCCTGTTTGCCGATGCCAATAGCAACGTCT
>DWZJ01000071.1 GCA_019118245.1 Candidatus Oscillibacter excrementigallinarum | reverse complement strand
GCAAATTTTTTCATCAAAAAATTTGCTACCAAATCACTTTTTATGACTACCCATCAAAATTCCTGATTTTGCAGGATTTTCAGCGTTTTTGAAAAGGAATTTTCTTTACAGTTATGCTACCAAAAACGCTTTCAAAGCCTTGTATTTCAAGAGTTTCAAAAATTCCATGAGGAGTGTATCTCTCCAAGAGACACTGGGGGCTGGAACGGCGAAATCTGCAAGGAGGTACACACCACATGAAGAAGTTCCTTTCTCTGGTGCTCGCTCTGGTGATGACCATGTCTCTGGTCACCGTCAGTGCGGGCGCTGTGGACTTCACCGATGACAGCGACATCGATTACAAAGAAGCTGTCGACGTGATCTCCGCACTGGGGATCGTGGACGGCTACAGTGACGGCAGCTTCCGTCCCGACGGGTCTCTGACCCGCGGCGCGGCAGCCAAGATCATCTGCAACCTGATCCTCGGCCCCACCACCGCCAGCGCTCTGAGCGCTACCACCGCTCCTTTCAAGGATGTGCCCACCACCAACGTGTTCGCGGGCTACATCACCTACTGCGCGCAGCAGGGCATCATCGGCGGCTACGGCGACGGCACCTTCCGTCCCTCCGGCACGCTGACCGGCAACGCCTTCATGAAAATGCTGCTGGGCGCCCTGGGCTATGACAGCTCCATCGAGGGCTACACCGGCTCCAACTGGCAGGTCAACGTTGTGAAGCAGGCCATCGGCATCGGCCTGGACGACGGCAATGACGAGTTCGTGGGCTCCAAGGCCGTGACCCGTCAGGAGGCTGCTCTGTATGCTCTGAACATGCTGAAGGCCACCATGGTGGAGTATGACACCAAGAGCACCGTGGTTGTGGGCGATGTGCAGATCAGCACCTCTTCCACCCGCACCGACGTCTCCAACGAGAACGGTCGTACCGACGGCAACATCAAAGATGATGACAAGATGCAGTTTGCCGAGAAGTACTTCACCAACCTGAAGGTTGATAGCACTGGTGAAGATGATTTCGGCCGTCCCGCCAATGTCTGGACCTACAAGTCCGATGAGATCGGCACCTATGCCAACAAGGACCAGCTGGTGGCCACCTACACCGCCAAGGTCACCAAGTCCGACGTGTACAACGACGTGGGCCGCAGCGTCTACGACGACCTGTCCGACGGCAAGTCCGACCTGACCGTGTGGTTCGACGGTGTGGATACCGCTGTCAAGACCGCCGACATTGACAAATATGTCGAGCGCAACAACTCCGGCGCGGTCAACAACACCGCCAACGGCGACCTGACCGAGATCTATGTGGACGACGACACCAACGATGTCACCATCGTCACCGTCCGCACCTATGTCTTCCAGGCTGCCTCTGACTATGACTCCCGCAAGGAGACGGTCAGCCTGACCACCGACTCCAGCAAGTATGACACCAACATCACCCTGGACAGCCGGACCCTGGATGTGGACGACTTCGCCAACATCACCGACCTGAAGGCCGACGATTATGTCCTGGTGACTGCCGTCAACAACAACGGCCGTTACGAGGTCAAGAGCGTTGACAAGGCTGAGGTCGTCAGCGGCACTGTTGAGGGCTACAAGTTCGACAGCAATGTCACCATGGGCGGCACCAAGTATGACTACTCCGCCACTGCCGATGACATCAAGGAGACCAACTACAATGTGGGCCGTGAGGCTTCCCTGGTGTTGGATTCCTATGGCTACGTCATCGCCGTGGACGAGTCCGTGGTCCTGACCGACTATGTGTACATCGCTGAGTGGGGTAGTAGCAGCGGAATGCAGAGCACTTCCCGCGCTCTGGCCAACGCCACCTTCCCGGATGGCAAAACCAACGAGATTGTAGTCGACGAAGCCTATAACAAGAATACTGGTAAGCAGGAGACCAGCAAATCTGTCATCGCCAACTGGAAGAACACCAGCAATCTGGGTTGGTTTACCTACAGCGTGAACTCCGCCAACGAGTACACTCTGTATCCCATTGAGGCCAAGTACAGCGAGGAGATTGCTACCTATACTCGTGGTGGTTCTGACCTTGCAATCTCTACCAACAGTGTTGTGAAGCCCTTTGCCAACGACACTACCTCTGGTCATGATGCCGATGATACTCTGGTCAACGACGAGACCATCGTGGTTGTCAACGATCGGAACGACGACGTGACCGTCTACACCGGCGTGAAGAACTTCCCTGCCATCACTCTGACCGGCTCTGGCAGCGCTGCTGTCACTGTGGTTGAGCGCACCAGCAACGGCTATGCCGCTCTGGTCTACATTGACCTGACTGGCCCGGCCACCATCTCCGGTGAGCAGGAGACCAACCTGGTGTATATCCTGTCTTATGACGGCAAGTATGTCACAACCGACAACGAGACCTACTATCAGTACACCGCTTTGGACGGTGACACTGAGGTCGATGTGATCGCCGACCGCCAGATTCAGAACCGGACCGGCGATGTGTATCAGGTTGCCAACTACCTGACCCGCAACAATGATGAGCAACTGACTGACTTCTCACTGGTTACTTCCAGCAGCGGCAGCGTTATCGGTGGCATTAACGTGTCCAACGCTATCTCCCAGAGCGCCGGCACCCTGTTTGTGGGGGGCACCGGTTACTTGGTGACCGCTGACACCAAGATCACCCTGGTGACTCCCGGCGACTATGCCAGCATCATGAACAAGGACGAGGACGCCGACTATGAAGTGGCCGCAAACATGACCGCCAAGGAACTGGTAGATGCTCTGAAGGGCTACACCTACACCTATGACTTCGGTGGTAAGGTCTCCGAGAACGGTAAGGTTCTGGATGAGTTGTACGTCACCATCAAGGGCGCCAGTGAAATTGTTGTCAAGGATCCTCAGGTCTCCAACGTTGCGTTGGACGGCAAGGCCGTAACTACCTATGCTACCGCGCAGGCGGCATTTGAGAATGCTATCGACGTTAAGGCTGGCGCATACTACACTCTGACTGCGACCGGCAATGGTTCTGTAACCTATGGTTATCACCACAACTTCGTTTCTGGCGCGACCTTCACAAATGGCGGCGCTTGGAATGGAACCAATGGCCAGACTGCTGATGGCACTGTGACTGTTCTGTCCATTACTGATACGGTAAATGGCAAGACCGATGTCCGTTACGTGGCTGTCAAGGGTGTGCAGATGTACTCCCTGACGGTTACCAACAATGACAGCGACTGTGCTGTCCAGGTCACCTATAATGGTGTTCAGACCTATATTGGTGCTAACGATAGCACCGGTAAGGTGATTACAACTGACCTGAAGGCTGGCGATGTTGTGTCCTTCAACTTCGTCACCGAGACTGGTAAGACCATCGGCGTTCCCACTGTGTCCGCTGGTGGCGTGACTGGTACTCCCTTCAACGGCACCTTTACTTTCACCGTTGGCACTGCTGACGTGACTGTTAATTTCCCGAATCTCTAATTTTGAAAATATTTTCAAAGTTATAGAGCACAAAAAGCCCCCGGCTCGAAAGAGCCGGGGGCTTTCCCTTGTTTACCTCAATCCTTTGACTGTGATTTTACTCCCCTTCTTAATAGTATACCCGCTGTCTGAACAGACTGCTTTGTAACTGGTGAACTGGGAATAGGAAATGCCGGGCCCAATCAGCAGCGGCGTATTGTATCCCACGAACACCCCGCCGATGTTGCCCTCCGGCTGGTGCATGGGCCACAGCACCAGACAGTGGTGGCCGGGAATGGCGTGGCTTTCGTAATTCTGGTACTGATTTCCATAGGCGGAGTAGTAATATCCGCCTCCCAGCAGATCCAGGCAGATGTAGACAGTGCTCCACTGACTCCAGTCCACGTCCGACAGGTCAATTCGGAACGTGGTGCCATCCGCCGCCTGGGTCACGGTCTTGATGACCTGCAGGGTGCTTTTCGCCTCCAGCGCCGCCAGGGCCTGGGTGAGCGCCGCCAGGTCAGCGGCATCGGCTTTGCCCGCCAGGGCCGTGTCGTGGGCCGTCAAGGCCGCGTCGATCTTGGCGTTGTCAGCGTTGAAATCGGACATAAGGATCCGGTCGGTGGTCTCCCATTGGGAGAGCTGATAGTTTGTTGTGTGATTCATGATAAAAATCCCCCTTTCGCAGGGGCCTCCGCCCCGGCGCTCCAAACGGCCAAAGGGCGCGGGGCGGAAAGTTCCCTGCACTACCTCCGGTAGTGCAGGGAAAAGTTGCATCCGGCGATGCAACGGAAAAATCTTTTTTCGCGTGCATAGTGGTGTGCAACTTTTGCCCTACACTCCCTAGGAGTGTAGGGCAAATTCGAGGGGGTGCGGCACATTCCTGTAGGGGCGGATCCCCAGATTCGCCCGAAACCGGGGAATGCGGAACGGGCCGATGTGGGCAGGAGGTGAATTGCCCCACAGGGGCAAGAGAAGCCACCCTGGGGCATCGGCCCCTACGGCGGCCCTCGAACAGCCCTCCGGAGGCAGTTCGGCTTCCCCCTGCCGGGCTGCCTCCCTAAAATTACGACGAAACGAGGAATGTTTTTTGAATCAAACGGCCAATTATCAGCTCTCCCAATGGGAGAGCACCGACCGGATCTTAATGGCGGACTTCAACAGCGACAACGCCAAGATCGACGCGGCGCTCAAAGGCCTGGCGGACCGGACGGGTATTCAGCAGCTGTATCATCTGGAGCTGACCGAACCGTACAGCAGCAGGATTTTGTATGTGCCATTGGAAGATGTGGAGTGGAGCAAGTGGAATCGGCTCCACATCTATGCCGCGCCTGCCCTGCCGGAGGGCACCACATACTTCAACGCGTTTTTCAACAACACGTCCACTTACACCCTGCAAACGCAGATGGGAGAGGCCCTGTACATGACGATCCAGTCCCTGCGGGGGGAGGCCCCGTTCATCCACGGGATGTTCTGGAGTGACGAAGGGTGCAGCCTTTTCGGCTTCCCGATCCTGACCTTTGCGCGGCTGGAAAGCCTGGCGCTGGTGTCGCCCACTGTGGACACGTTTGACCCCGGGACAGTGGTGACCGTCTGGGGAGAGCCGTAAAAAAGATAGGGCAAGCCCCGCGGCGTATGCCGCGGGGCTTGTGCTCATGTTACCGCAAGATTCGGTTTTACATGACGGGTTAAACTCAGGCAATCGTTCCGTTGAACGCCACAGCAGAGCCTGCAACACCAGCTTCATCCTTCCAGTTGATGGTTACGGTGAAGCCATTAGTGGCAGAAGTGGTTGTGATGGTCAGAATGGTCTTGCTGTCGTTCCAGGTCGCAGTGACAGCAGCTGCGCCAGTGCCGCCCACAACCGGATCACCGTCGATCGTAGCGCCGCCAGCAGCCGTCACAACCAGGTACTTGGTTTCGGAGGCCCCGATGCTGAGGGAGTGCGAGCCGTCTACAACCGCAGAGCCATCAAGCACAGTCACAGAACCATCACGCTTTGCAATCGTCACCTCATATGCCGCGCTGGACTCACCGTCCACAGTGGCAACCAGGTCGAACTTGCCGCTGTCATAGTCGGCATACAGCAGGCTGTCGCCATTCTTCAGCGCCTGGCCATCAGCCTTGAAGGTAGCGTTCACGCTGCCGGCGGTCACGGTCTTGGGGCTGCCCACAGAGTAGGTGAGCTCCAGAACCACGCTGTCCAGGTTCACCGCAGTGGCGCTGGTGATGGTGGGCACGGACTTGATGGTGACGCCAGTGACCGCAGCCGCATCGTCGTCCTTGACCTCGAAGGAGTAGGTCGTGGTCTCGCTCACGCCGTCCTTGGTGTTCGTGACGGTGATGATGTAATCACCACCGACAACCGTTCCAGAGGCAAGGTCAGAGGTGGGATAGAACTTAATCTCTCCACCGGCGACGTTGGCAGCCGTCGTGGTGCTGGTATCGGGCTTCGTCACAGTGTAGGTCAACGTGCCAGCGTTGGGCGCGGTGACAGTGAACTTCAGCTGCTTGGCGTTCTCGCCGGCGGCATAGCTGTAGTCGTTGGCAGCATCCGCAGTCACGGTGGGGATCAGGTTGGTGGTGATCTGCTCGGCATCGGTGACATACACATACAGCGTGGTGACCACGTCGGTGGTGTTGTCATCCATGATGGCGTAGATTGCGCCCTTCAGCCGGTAACCGCTCAGCATACCGCCCACGGTGCCGGGAGTGGTGTTCAGATAGGACTCGTAATCGGCATCGTCGTCCTTCAGCAGCTCAGTGACGCCCTTGCCGATCACCAGGTTCACGTTGGCGTCAGAGGGAATCACGAAGTTGGCGGAAGCGCCGTCGCCGTCGCCGTCAGAGTCGTTGCCCATGCCGACGAACTTCATGGTGCGGCCGCTCTGCTCCACGGTAGAGTCGCCGTCCATCCAGTAGTAAGCCTGGTCGGAAGCGGTGCCCTCCTTACCAACGATATTGCCGCCGGTGACATAGCCGTCACTATTGGTGCGGATGTTGGTGTACAGATAGCCGGTCTCGCAATCCATGTAGGAGTCAAAGTACTTGGCGGTGTTGATGGTACCGTCGGTATCCACCACGGTGTACTGATAATACTCAGTGCCCTCCACCACAGTGCGCTTGTTGTTGTCCTTCAGGACGAAGATGACGGTGTCCTCGGTGGAGTCGTCCACAGAGACCTCAGAGTCACTCAGACCGTTCAGGTCGATGAACACGAACTTGGCATAGCCGCTCTCGTCCTCGACCCAGGCGACCTTGGCCTTGCCAGCGTCAACGCCGGCAGCCAGAGTGACGGTGGGAGCGTTGGCAACGCCGACATAGGTCTTCACGGTGTCCTCGGCGTCCACCAGCACGAAGATGGTGTCCTCGTCGCCGTAAACGCTGGTATCGTCCATGTTGTCCAGGAACTGGACCTTGTCGTTCAGGACGATGTCCTCACCATTAGGGTCAACAATGGCGGTATTCCAGGAATCCTCATAGGCACGGCGCGGAGCGCGGGTGCTCATCAGGTTGTAGGAGCCGTCCTTGTTCTCAGTGAAGGTGTACCACTTCTCGTAAGCGGCACCCTCATAGCCGGCGATCACACGCTGGCTGTCCTCGCCGTCCACCTTATTGACCTCGATCTCGTCGGTGGTACCGTCGGTGAAGTAGGCCTTGGCCAGGGCGGTGATGCTCAGAGAGCTGGTGGAGCCGAACTGCTCAATGTAGACATAGCTGCTGTTGGCAACGGCCTCGTCCACAAAGATGATGTAGCCATAGGGATCCATAACGACGGTGGCGTCAGAGTTGATGGAGAACTCCTCAGACTTCAGGTCGTCCTCAAGCAGCTTGTTGTAGCTGTACTTGGTGCCGTCGATGGTGACGCTGTCGCGCTCGGTGTACTCGGACACGGAGCCGGTCAGGATGTCGGCCTTTTCAACGGTCTGGATGTCGTCAGCCGTGTCAGACCAAGTGACGATCAGGTAGTCGCCTTCCTTCACATCGGAGACATTGAAGTCCTCCTGGTCGATGACGGCGGGCAGAGCGGGCATACCGTCGTTGAGGACAACGGTCTCCACGGAGACGGACTCGCGGGCCTCGTTGTAGTCGGCGGTAGCGCGCAGCAGATAGGTGTTGGCCATGACGATGGTGATGTTGTTGTCATCATCCATGTACACCTCGGTGATGACGCCGTTGCCGGCCTGGCCGGTACCGTTGGTATCGGTGCCAATGGCGCCGGAGGCGTTGCGCACGAAGTAGGTGGCAACCTGAGCATCGGTAACGATATCAGAGAACTTGATGACGTTCTCGCCGTTCACCCACACGGACAGGTCGGCCTCGGGACGGGTCTCAGTCAGCTCGCTGACGATGCTGCCGCCCACCAGGTCATACAACTCGTCCTTGCTGACCTTGGAGGTCCAAGTGCCCTTCAGATCGCTGTCGTCAGCATACTTGCCGATGATGTCCGTGCGATACTTCCACTCGGTGGCAGGACGGCCCATATCGTCAACGCCGTCGTTGGTACGGGTCAGCCGGGGGAAATGCTTCTCGGCAAACTGGACGACGTTTTCGCTGTCGTTCATGGTGTTGTCATAGCCGGAACCATCCTGGGGGATGTTCTCCGCCTTGTCGCCAGCCACGGTGACAGTGGCACCATTCACATTGACGGTGGTTTTGCTGTCATACTGCACCAGGTTAGCCTGGATCATGTTGAAGGCATACAAAGCGGCCTCCTGACGGGTGACAGCCTGAGAGCCGACGAAGTTGTCGTTGCCATCGTCCAGGCCAATGCCCACGGCCTGCTTGATGACGTTGACCTGCCAGTTGGCGCCGGAATAGTCCTCGATGGAGCTGTCATAGCCCAGAGCGCCCAGCAGCATCTTCATGAAGGCGTTGCCGGTCAGCGTGCCGGAGGGACGGAAGGTGCCGTCGCCGTAGCCGCCGATGATGCCCTGCTGCGCGCAGTAGGTGATGTAGCCCGCGAAGGTGTTGGTGGTGGGAACATCCTTAAAGGGTGCGGTGGTAGCGCTCAGGGCGCTGGCGGTGGTGGGACCCAGGATCAGGTTGCAGATGATCTTGGCTGCCGCGCCGCGGGTCAGAGACCCGTCGGGGCGGAAGGAGTCATCGCTGTAACCGTCCACGATCCCCAGTGCGGAGATCACGTCGACAGCTTCTTTGTAATCGATGTCGCTGTCATCCGTGAAGTCCACAGCGCCCGCGCTGACGGTGACCAGGGACATGGTCATCACCAGAGCGAGCACCAGAGAAAGGAACTTCTTCATGTGGTGTGTACCTCCTTGCAGAATTGGCCGTCCAAAATCGCCCAGTGTCTCTTGGAGAGATACACTCCCCAGCAATAGAGTGTATCCGCCGCGGAACACCTGCGGTTGGTACGGCTTTTGAAGTTCAGAACGCCTGAATCAGTTCCCCCATTTACACGGCACACATACCGTGGCTAGCCGATCCTGTATCTGTGTCGGGCAGCCGGGGTCACGTCCTCATTTGTTCTGTACGCATCTTATCAAAACGATTTTTGTTTTGCAAGTGGTTTTCCACTCTTGTAATATAACCGTAACATTCCGCCCAGGGGGAATGAGGAGTTAGGAATTAGGAGTTAGGAATTGTAAGGGGCTATATATTATATAAGGTAAGAGCCGGGGCTCACAGTAATTCCTAATTCCTCATTCCTAATTCCTAATTGGGAAAAGGTTGCACATCTCCGTGCACCCCCCTCCCCCATGGGCGGCAAAAAAGGGCACGACGCAAGTCGTGCCCTTTTTGGTGCCGGTGGTGGGACTCGAACCCACACGGTGTCGCCACCAACGGATTTTGAGTCCGTCACGTCTACCAATTCCATCACACCGGCGTGTGGATACTGGTTTATTATACAGGAGCGCGGGGGGAATTTCAAGCCCTTTTTCACGGCTTGGTGCCGTACCGCTCCGCCCGCAGCACGATGCGCCGGGCCCAGTTGCAGTGGGTGTTGTACTCGTTCATCCGGTCCCCGTCCCGGCTGGCGGCCACCAGGCCGTCCTTGTCCCAGTTCAGGATGGAGCGGGCGTCGGCATAGTCCCGGCTGGAGACCCGCAGCATCTCGTTCACCACCGGGATCTGGCTGGGGTGGATCACCGTCTTGCCGGTAAAGCCGTTGAGCAGGTCCAGCTCCAGCTCCCGGCGCAGGCCCTCCTCCCAGCCGGGGCCGGCGTAATACTCCCACACCGGGCCGGACACCACGTACCGCGCGCCGAAGGCCGTCACAATGTCCAGCAGAATGGCCGCCACCGGCCCCAGGTCGTAGATGGTCCGGTCCACCGGCCGCCGCAGGCCGAAGGCGTGGGACAGGTCGTTCCCCCCCACCCGGATGTTCAGGATGGCGCCGGACACCTCCGCCAGCTGGTCCCGGACCTCCGCCAGGGCGGCGTGGCGGGTCTCCAGCGGCAGCATGGAGGCGGACTCCAGCACCGGCATATAGAAATAGGAGGCCGTCCGGCTGATGGACCGGATCGCCGCCACGTACTGGGCGCAGTTCTCCGTGAACAGCTTGGGCAGGATGAACCCCGCCAGGATGCCGGAGAAGGGGGCGTACCGCTCCGCCAGGCGCAGCAGGTGCTCCGGCGACCGGACCCGCACGAACACCGGCGGCAGGAAGAAGGTATGGTCCTCCGCCGCGGCGGCGATGCGGCCCAGGGTGGTCTCCAGCATCCCCTCCGCCTCCGGCACGGCCTCCGCCCGCACGGTGTCCTCCAGGCAGAAGGCCAGGGAGAAGGGCGTGGGAAACCGCTGCTCCACCAGGGCGTCCACAATGGAGGTGTGGGCGTTGGCGGGACAGTACAACAGGGCGCCCACATCATATCCAGTCAGTTTCTTTCGCATGGTCAGCCTCTTTTGTTCTCAAGGTGCGGCCCCCTCCGCTCCCTCCCGGGGAACGGCGGCGGCCGTGGACTTTTATTATAGCACGTCCGCCCTGGGAAGGAAATACCTTTTGCCCGCCGCCAACTGTTAAATTTTTGTGGATTTTGTGGGTATGCTCTATGCATCTGTTGAAAAAATCTGTGGGAGCCGTTATAATAGGGGCAAAGTGATTTTTTCGGAAAGCGGCGGGACGGCGATGTTTCAACTGGCGGAGCTGACACAACTGAATGACTGCTTCCGCCCCCTCTCTCAGCGGGGCGGCGACCGGGTGTTTTTCTGCCGGATCGCCGGCTACAGCGGCGACGTGGCCGCCTTCCTGCGGCAGTATTACGAGGCGGCCCGCCGGTCCGGCGTCATCATCGACGGGCGCATCCCCAATCCCACGCCCGACAACCTGGCCTATTTCAACGAGATGATGGGCCCCGCGTTCCAGATGGACCGGGACTTTCTCTCCCAGCGGCTGGGCAGGTGGCTGCCCCGGATGACGGACGGCCAGCGGGACGCCGTGGTGACAGCCCTGTACGCCACCCTGGACGATATGCGCCGCCAGGGAAAAAATGAGAATATGCTCCGCAATGCCTACATGAAATATATGTGCTGGCTCTACTACAAGTTTGAGCGGATCGTCAACGTGCTGGGGGGCGAGGCCCTGCCCAAGATCCTCTACGCCGGGGATGTGAGCCACTACGAGCTCCAGCTGCTGACGGTCCTCTCCCGGGCGGGTGCGGATATCGTCCTGCTGGAGTGCGGCGGGGACCAGGCCTATCTCACCGTGGACCCCCAGTCCGCCGCCTCCCGGCTGTACCAGGCCCCCGGCCTGGGGCCCTTCCCGGCGGGGTTCGGCGTCAAGCAGCTCCAGGCGGACCTGGAGCGGGAGGTGCGCCGCCAGCGGCTCTACGGCGCGCCGCCGGCCCTCTCTCCCTGCACCAATGCCTGGGTCCAGAGGCCGGAGCTGAACGCGGCCCTGACCGCCGTCCAGACCCGGGGCAGCGATCCCCGCTTTTTCTACAACCTCTTCCTCTGCCAGTACGGCGTGGAGGACAATCTCACCTATACAAATGACCTGTTCGCCTTTTATCAGTCTCTCAAGAGCGGCGGCCGCCGGATCTGCGTGGTAAACGGAGATCCCGCGCCCCCCGGGCCGGAGGAGATCGCCGCCGTGAAGCGGGGAAATTACGCCTCTGTGGAACAGCTGGCCGCGGGCCTGGCCGCCAATATCCGGTATCCGGCCAACGTGGAGCTCCAGCGGCTGATGACCAAAGCCTTTCTGGACCTGGTACTGGAGGAGGGCGAGCGGTGCGGCGGCAGCGTCTCAAAGCTCACCAGCCGGGCGGTGTACCTGCTCTGCTGGCTGAACCGCTATCAGAAGGACCTGTTCCCGGACTGGAAGGCGCCGGAGGTGGCGGTCTTTCTCCAGTTCGGCAAGTGCGCGTCGGACACCGGGGCCCTGTTCCTGCGGCTGCTGGCCCGGCTGCCGGTGGATGTTCTGCTGCTGCTCCCCAACCTGAACGAGGGCAGCGCCCTCCATGCCCCGGACCTGCTGGAGGTCCACTGTCCCCAGTCCGTGGTGCTGGACCGCTTCCCGGTGGACCAGAACCAGGCCCGGGTCACCACCGCCGCCTATCAGGCGGAGCGGGACCTGGACCGGCTGATGTACCAGGACACGGGGCTGTACCGGAACCAGCAGTACGCCAAGGCCTCCACGGTCCTGCTGCAGACCATGTATGAGGAGATCCCCATCCTGTGGGACCAGGAGCTGAAATACCGGCCCAGCTTCTCCGCCGCCGGGGACACGGTCACTCTGCCGGTGATCTGCCAGAAGATCTGCGGCGTGAAGGACGGCAACGCCTCCCAGTACTGGCTGGACATCAAAAAGCTCATCACACCCGACACGGAGGTCATCCGGTCCGTCCCCTGGGTCCAGGGCACGGACCCCAATCCCGTCAAGCCGTATGCCACCCAGTTCCTGAAAAACGGCAGGCTGCTGCGCAGCAGGATCAAGTCCCACAGTGCCTATCTCTACGGCATTCTGCGGGCGGAGATGCAGGAGCACCTGCTGGATAAGCTGCAGCTGCTGCTGGACCAGAAGCTGATCCGGGGCACCTTTGAGAACGGCACGGAGTACACGGTGATCGCCACCGCCCTGAACCTCTCCAAGGACCTGCTGCGGAAGATCCAGAAGTTCGACTTCACCAAAAAGAACCCCAAGCTCATCTACATCAACACCACGGAGAAGATGATCTCCCTGGAGGATAGCATCCTCACCGCGTTTTTGAGCCTGGTGGGCTTCGACGTGCTGTTCTTCGTTCCCACCGGCTACCAGTGCATCGAGCAGCACTTTGCCCGCCCCCTCGCCGGAGAGACCCAGGCCGGCGACTACCTCTATGACCTGCGGGTCCCGGACTTCAACACCGTGCAGGAGGGCGGCCTGCACACCATCAGAAAACTATTTGGAAGGAGTACGTAATCATGGGCCTGGATTTCACGAGACCGAACGCGCCCCAGCCGCAGCCCCTCCAGGGGCAGGCGCCCGCCGCTCCTCAGGCGGAGGAGACCTATCAGCAGTACGACATCGCCGCGGACCGGCAGCTGATGACCCAGACACTGGTCAACTCGCCGGAGGTGGATGCCCTGGCCAGCCAGATCGAGGTGTACAACCTGGAGTCCATCGTCTCCTTCGGTGCCGGTGCGGCGGACGAGATCTCCAAGTGCTCCGACGTGGTGCTCAACAGCATGAACCTGTCTCAGCTGGACGACTCCAGCGTGATGCTGAACACCCTGGCCAAGATCATGGACAAATTCGACATCGAGGAGATCAAGGAAAACCCCGGCCTCTTCGGCAAGCTGTTCGGCAACCTGCGCAAGCAGCTGGACAAGATCCTGGCCAAGTACCACACCATGGGCGAGGAGGTGGATAAGATCTACGTCCAGCTGAAGCAGTACGAGGCGGACATCAAGCAGTCCAACCGGAAGCTGGAGGAGATGTTCCAGGCCAACGTGAACTATTATCACGAGCTGGTACGCTACATCCTGGCCGGTGAGCAGGGCTGCCGGGAGCTGGAGGCCTACATCGCCCAGCGCCAGGCGGACATGGAGGCCACCGGCGACAACTCCATCCAGTTCGAGCTGACCACCCTGAACCAGGCCCTGATGATGCTGGAGCAGCGGACCCAGGACCTGCGGACGGCGGAGAATGTGGCCATGCAGTCCATCCCCATGATCAAGACCATGCAGTTCAGCAACATGAACCTGGTGCGGAAGATCAACTCCGCCTTCATCATCACCCTGCCGGTGTTCAAGCAGGCGCTGACCCAGGCCATCATGCTCAAGCGCCAGCGGCTCCAGGCGGAGGCCATGAGCGCCCTGGACGCCAAGACCAACGAGATGCTGATCCGCAACGCCCAGAACACGGCGGAGCAGGCCAAGATGACCGCCCGGCTGGCCTCCGGCAGCTCCATCAAGATCGAGACGCTGGAGCAGACCTGGCGCACCATCGTCAGCGGCATCGACGAGACCAAGCAGATCCAGGAGAACGCCCGCAAGCAGCGGGTGGAGGACCAGAAGCGGCTGGAGGCCATCAAGGCCCAGTTCGACCAGATGTATCACATGCCGGACAAGGGGTCCGTGAATCATTAAATATTGAGAACGGAGGAATTCTGCAATGCCGATCAATCTTTCCAAGGGACAAAAAGTCGATCTCACCAAGGGCAATCCCGGCCTCACCAAGATCATGGTGGGCCTGGGCTGGGATGTGAACGCCTTTGACTCCGGCTCCGCCTTTGACCTGGACGCGGCCGCCTTCCTGGTGGGCGCCAACGGCAAATGCCCCACGGAGCGGGACTTCATCTTCTACGGCAATCTCAAGCACAGCACCGGCGCCGTGGAGCACATGGGCGACAACCTGACCGGCGAGGGCGACGGCGACGATGAGCAGATCATGGTGGACCTGGCCAAGGTGCCCGCCAACATCGAGCGGATCGCCTTCACCTGCACCATCTACGACGCAGAAAACCGCCGCCAGAACTTCGGCCAGGTGTCCAACGCCTTCATCCGCATCGTGGACCAGGCCACCGGCCAGGAGCTGATCCGCTACGACCTGGCGGAGGACTTCTCCATTGAGACCGCCATCGTGGTGGGTGAGCTGTACCGCCACAACGGCGAGTGGAAATTCAACGCCATCGGCAGCGGCTTCCAGGGCGGCCTGGCAGCCCTGTGCGGCCACTACGGCATCGATGCCGAGTGATTACAAGGAGGAATATTATGCCCATCAGTTTACAAAAAGGACAGAAAGTCAGCCTGACCAAGGGCAATCCCGGCCTCACCAAGGTGGTCGTGGGTCTGGGCTGGGACGTGAACAGCTTCGACACCGGCGGGGACTTCGACCTGGACGCCGCCGCCTTCCTGCTGGGGGAGAGCGGCAAGGTCACCTCCTCCGGCGACTTCGTGTTCTACGGCAATCTGAAGCACAGCTCCGGCGCGGTGGAGCACCTGGGCGACAATCTCACCGGCGAGGGTGCCGGGGACGACGAGCAGATCCGCATCGACCTGACCAAGGTCCCCGCCAGCATCCAGCGCATCGCCTTCACCGTGACCATCTACGACGCGGAGACCCGCCGCCAGAACTTCGGCATGGTCAACAACGCCTTCATCCGCATCTTTGACGAGACCAACGGCCAGGAACTCCTCCGCTATGACCTGGGGGAGGACTTCTCCATCGAGACGGCGGTGGTGTTCGGCGAGCTGTACAAGAACAACGGCGAGTGGAAGTTCAACGCCATCGGCAGCGGCTATCAGGGCGGCCTGGCGGCCCTGTGTGCCAACTACGGCGTGGACGTGGAATAAGCCACAAACGGAAAACAGATCAAAAAGAGGCGTATCAGAACGCTCCGGCCGCGCCTGCGGCGCGGTCGGATATTTTGAAGGAGGAAATCCATATGTCTGTGAGTTTGCAAAAGGGCCAGAAAATCAGCCTGACCAAGGGCAACGAAGGCCTCTCCAAAGTCATCATCGGCCTGGGCTGGGACGAGGCGTCCAAGTCCAAAGGCGGCCTGTTCGGCAGCCTGTTTGGCTCTTCCGGCCCCGCCATTGACTGCGATGCCTCCGCCTTTGTGCTGCGGGGCGGCAAGCTGGCGGACAAGAAGGACATCGTCTATTTCGGCAATCTGAAGCACTACACCGGCACCGTCCAGCACATGGGCGACAACCTGACCGGCGCCGGCGAGGGCGACGATGAGCAGATCGTGGTGGACCTGTCCCGGGTCCCGGCGGAGTATGACCGCATCGTCCTGGTGGTGAACATCTACCAGGCCGTGCAGCGGCGCCAGCACTTCGGCATGATCCAGAACGCGTTCATCCGCATCGTGGATGCCCGGAACAACCAGGAGCTGTGCCGGTATAACCTCTCCGAGAACTACGACAACATGACCGCCATGATCTTCGGCGAGGTCTACCGCAACAACGGCGAGTGGAAGTTCAACGCCATCGGCCAGGCCACCACGGACCCCGGCCTGGTGGAGCTGGCCCGGCGCTACATGTGAGCGCCGGCCCCAGGAGAAGGACATTTGAAATCTGAACCGCGGGAGGGGCCTGCTTCGGGCAGGCCCCCCTTCCCGCAGCGAATGGGTGTAACATCATGCATTTTAATGGACTGACTGACAAACAAGTTGAAGAATCCCGGAAACAATACGGCTCCAACGTGATCCCGGACTCTGAGCCCACCACCTTCTGGGCGGAGTTCAAGGAGACCTTCAAGGACCCGATGATCCGCATCCTGCTGGCCATCGCGGCGCTGATGCTGGTCATGTGGGTCGCCGATTACGCGGAGATCTACGAGCCCCTGGGCACCATCGTGGCGGTGCTGATCGTGGCCTTCGTCACCGCCAAGACCGGCGTGGCCAGCGATACCAAGTACCGCCAGCTGAAGGACAGCACCAAGAAGGACCAGTGCAAGGTCTACCGCAACGGACTGGTCACCGTCATCGACGTGGACGACGTGGTGGTGGGCGACAAGGTCCTCCTCCAGTCCGGCGACAAGGTGCCGGCGGACGGCGTGCTGATCCACGGCGCTTTGAAGGTGGACAACTCCGCCCTCAACGGCGAGGCGGAGGAGTGCCCCAAGACCGCGGCGGACGAATCCTTCCAGCTGCCGGAAGACATCACCGGCGACACCTTCGTGGACGCCCACTCCCTGTTCCGGGGCGCCGTGCTGTTTGACGGCGAGGGCGTTCTGGACGTGCGCAAGGTGGGCCTTGCCACCATGATGGGCAAGATGGCCGAGGAGATGCAGGACGATGAGCCCGACTCCCCCCTGAAGGTGAAGCTGGCCAAGCTGGCGGACATGATCTCCCGCTTCGGCTACATCGGCGCGGTGGTCATCGCCATCATGTACTTCGGCTACTTCATCCTCTCCGCCGGCGGCTTTGAAGCATACTTTGCCTCCGGCGCGCCGGTGATCATCCAGGACATCGTGGAGGCCGTCTCCCTGGCGGTGGTCATCATCGTCTGCGCCGTGCCGGAGGGCCTGCCCCTGATGATCTCCCTGGTGCTGATGCAGAACACCAGCAAGATGCTGGACCACAACGTGCTGGTCCGCAAGGCGGAGGGCATCGAGACCGCCGGCTCCCTGAACATCCTGTTCAGCGACAAGACCGGCACCATCACCAAGGGCCACCTGGAGGTGGTGGAGTTCTTCACCGCCGACGGCGTGACCATCCCCCTGGACCAGCTGGCCCAGAGCGGCAAGCTGAAGAGCCTGGTGGACCTGGCCATCGGCAAGAACACCCAGTCCATGTACGACGGCGAGGGCCGCGTGGTGGGCGGCAACGCCACCGACCAGGCGCTGATGCGCTTCCTGGGCCGGGAGACCGCCGCCAAGCTGGACGATGTGGCCTCCTATGCCGTCACCAAGTCCCAGAGCTTCAACTCCGCCAACAAGTTCAGTCAGGCCTATATCGCCGGGGCCGGCCGCACCTTCTACAAGGGCGCGCCGGAGAAGTTCCTGGCCGTGGCCCAGAAGTACATCAGCCTGGACGGAGACGAGCGTCCCCTGAACCTGGAGTCCCTCAACGCCAAAATCGACGAGCTGGCGGGCAAGTCCATGCGGGTGCTGGCCTTCGGCTACTCCCCCAGCGAGATGACGGAGAACACCATCAACGCCGACACGGTCCTCATCGGCCTGGTGGGCATCCGGGACGACGTGCGCCCCGAGGCCCGGGAGGCCATCGCCGAGGTGCAGAAAGCCGGCATCCAGGTGGTCATGATCACCGGCGACCGGCTGGAGACCGCCGTGGCCATCGCCCGGGAGGCCAACCTGCTCCGCAGCAACGAGGACATCGCCCTCACCTCCTCCCAGCTCAACGAGCTGTCCGACGACGAGGTGAAGAAGATCATCCCCCGGATCCGGGTCATCGCCCGGGCCCTGCCCACGGACAAGTCCCGGATGGTGCGCCTGTGCCAGGAGCTGAATCTGGTGGTGGGCATGACCGGCGACGGCGTCAACGACTCCCCGGCCCTGAAGCGGGCGGACGTGGGCTTCGCCATGGGCAGCGGCACCGAGGCCGCCAAGGAGGCCGGCAAGATCGTCATCCTGGATGACAACTTCCGCTCCATCAAGGACGCCATCTGGTACGGCCGGACCATCTACCACAACATCCTGAAGTTCTGCAAGTTCCAGCTGGTGATCAACGTGGCCGCCGTGGTGGTCAGCGCCATTGCCCCCTTCTTCGGCGTGGAGGAGCCCCTCAAGGTCACCCACCTGCTGTTCGTGAACCTGGTGATGGACGGCCTGGGCGCCATCATGCTGGGCAACGAGCCCGCCCAGGAGCGGTACATGTCCGAGCCGCCCCGCCGCCGGGACGAGAGCATCGTCAGCAAGCCCATGATGGCCCAGATCGTCACCATGGGTCTGTGGCTGACCATCCTGAGCTTCGTCTTTTTGAAGGTGCCCTTCTTCGACACCCTCTTTGAGAACACGGAGCAGAAGCTCTCCGCCTATTTCGTGCTCTTCATCTGGAGCGCCCTGTTCAACGCCTTCAACGTCCGCAGCGACCTGTTCGACATCTTCAAGGACCTGGGCCAGAACCCCGGCTTCATGCGGGTGTTCGTCATCATCGTCCTGGTGCAGGCCTTCATCGTCAATGCGGCCCTGATCCCTGTGCCGGTGTTCGCCTGGATCAGCAATATGTTCAGCTGCGTTCCCTTCCCGCCGGTCGGCTGGGCGGCGGCTATCCTGCTGGCGCTGACCATGATCCCTGTGGACCTGATCCGCAAGGCCGTGGTGGGCCGGAAATAAGACTCGGCTTCCGCCGCAAAAATCAAGCGGGCACCCGAATGGGTGCCCGCTTCCTTGTTTCATTCTCCCGGTTTCATTCTCCCGCCAGGACATAGCCCAGGGCGTGGAGCCCCTGCCGGATCTGCTCCACATGGGCGGCATCCCGGGTCTCCAGCACCATGGAGACCATGCAGGCCCCCACGTCGGACTGCCGGTCCTCCCGGGCGTGGTTGATGCTGAGGATGTTGGCCCCGCTGTCCGCCACCACCTTCAAAAGCTGCAGCAGCGTCCCGGGCTTATCCTCCACCTTGGTGGTGATCTCTGTGATCCGCCCGGACTTGGACAGGCCCTTGGTGATGATCCGGGACAGGGTGGTCACGTCCACATTGCCGCCGGACACCAGGCACACCGTTTTCTTCTCCGATGTGTCTACCTTGCCGAACATCACCGCCGCCACCGGCACGGCGCCGGCGCCCTCCGCCACGGTCTTTTGGCCCTCCATCAGCGCCAGGATGGCGGAGGCGATCTCGTCCTCGCTGACGGTGACGATCTCGTCCACGTACTGCTGGCACAGGGCGAAGGTCAGATCTCCCGGCTTTTTCACCGCGATGCCGTCGGCAATGGTGGCCACGCTCCGCAGCTCCGTGGGACCCCCGGCGTGGCGGGACAGGTACATGGACGCCGCCCCCGCCGCCTGGACCCCCACGATCCGGCACTCCGGCTTCAGCTGCTTCACCGCGAAGGCCACGCCGCCGATGAGCCCGCCGCCCCCGATGGGCACCACGATCTGCTCCACCTCCGGCAGCTGCTCCAGGATCTCCAGGCCGATGGTGCCCTGGCCAGCGATCACCAGTGGGTCGTTGAAGGGGTGGGCGAAGGTGTAGCCGTGCTCCTTCGTCAGCCGTTCTGCCTCCGCCGCCGCGTCGTCGTAGACGCCGGGCACCAGCACCACCTCCGCGCCGTAGCCGCGGGTGGCCTCCACCTTGCTGATGGGCGCCCCGGCGGGCATACAGATCACCGCCTTGATGCCCAGCCGGGAAGCGGACAGGGCGATGCCCTGGGCGTGGTTCCCGGCGGAGCAGGCGATGACGCCCCGGGCCGCCTCCTCCGGCGTCAGGCTCCGGATCTTATTATAAGCCCCCCGGAGCTTGAAGGCCCCGGTCAGCTGCAGGTTCTCCGCCTTGATGTACACGTTCTCCCCAAATTTCGGTGCTTTGTCCAGCGGCGTCCGCCGGGCGATGTCCCGCAAGGCCTCCTGGGCCTCCCGGACCATTTCCAGAGTCAGCATCAGATCCCCTCCCAAGACTGTTTCTGCGTCTATTATATCGCGCCATATGGGGAATACAATGCACAATTTTTCCAACGTTTTTGTGTGAATTACATTTATTTTATAATATGTCCTTTTAACAGAGACATATTTCCGCGTTTGAATTGCAGCGTGCCTCCCGGGATCTGACATCCCCGTCCGCTCCCCTGACCGCCCGCTCCCTTCGGAAAGTTTTCAAATCGTCTCTATACAAACTCTGCGGAAATTGGTATACTATAGTATATTTTGTCGGAGGAGGAGTGTCCTTGAAAGCGCATCGGAAGGCGGCCCCGGCGGAGGCCGCGGCTCCCCGCCGCCAGGAGATGCCCCGCATGGCCCCCAAGGCGGACGCCGGTCTCTCCTCCGCCCAGGCCCAGGCGCTGGCGGATGCCGGGTGGGACAACGCGCCGGTGGAGTCTCCCACCAAGAGCGACAAGCAGATCATCCGGGAGAATCTCTTCACCTATTTCAACCTGATCTTCGTGGTGCTGGCGATCTGCCTGCTACTGGTGGGGGACTGGAAGGACATGACCTTCCTCTTCATCGTGGCGGCCAACGCTGTCATCGGCATCGTCCAGCAGCTGCGCTCCAAGCGGACCATCGAGAAGCTCTCTCTCCTCTCCGCCGCCAAGATCCGGGTCATCCGGGACGGCAAGGTCCAGTCCCTGCCGGTGGCCCAGCTGGTGCGGGAGGATGTGGTGGAACTCACCGCCGGCAGCCAGATCCCGGCGGACGGACCGGTGCTCACCGGCCAGGTCCAGGTGAACGAGGCCCTGATCACCGGCGAGGCGGACGCCGTCACCAAGGAGCCGGGGGACCAACTGCTCTCCGGCAGCTTCGTCATCTCCGGCAAGTGCCGGGCCCGGATGGACCAGGTGGGGGCGGACTCCTACGCCTCCAAGCTGACCCTGGCGGCCAAGAAGGACGCGGGCCCCGGCAAGAGCGAGATGATGCGCTCTCTGGACCATTTGATCCGCTTCATCGGCATCGTGCTGATCCCCATCGGCCTGGCCCTGTTCTACAACCAGTTCGTGAGCCAGGACTTAGGGCTACGGCAGTCGGTGGTCAGCACCGTGGCGGCCCTCATCGGCATGATCCCGGAGGGGTTGTTCCTGCTGACCAGCGTCGCATTGGCAGTTAGCGTGGTCCGGCTGGCCCGGAACCGGACGCTGATCCACGAGATGAACGCCATCGAGACACTGGCCCGGGTGGACGTGCTGTGCGTGGACAAGACTGGCACTGTCACCAGCCCCCAGATGCAGGTCCGGGAGATCGTGCCCCTGGACCCAGAGTCCTGCTCCGACGCGGACATCGCCGATATCCTGGGGGCCTTTTACCGGGTACTGGAGCCGGACAACGACACGGCAAAGGCCATTGCGGACCGGTTCTCCTACGGTCCCGGCTGGCCGGACCGGGGCGCTGTGCCCTTCACCTCCGCCACCAAGTGGAGCGCCGTGAACTTTCTGGACCGGGGCGCTTACGTCATCGGCGCGCCGGAGTATGTGCTGGGGCAGGACTTCGCCGCCCTGGAGAAGCGGACCGCCCCCTACGCGGAGCAGGGCTGCCGGGTGCTGCTGCTGGCCCAGTGCGACGGGGCGGAGACCGGCAGGCTCCGCGGCGTGGTGATCCCCCTGGCCCTGCTGGTGCTGGAGAACCCCATCCGCCCCAACGCCCCCAAGGTCTTTGATTACTTCCATTCCCAGGGGGTGGACGTGAAGGTCATCTCCGGCGACAACCCCGTGACCGTCTCCGCCGTGGCGGCCCTGGCCAGCATCCCGAATGCCGAGCAGTGGGTGGACGCCCGGGAGCTCAAGACGGACCAGGACATTGCCAAGGCGGTGCGGGAGTACACCGTCTTCGGCCGGGTGGTGCCCAACCAGAAACGGAAGATCGTCCGGGCCCTCCAGAGCCAGGGCCACACCGTGGCCATGACCGGCGACGGTGTCAACGACGTGCTGGCCCTGAAGGACGCGGACTGCGGCATCGCCATGGCCTCCGGCGCGGACGCCGCCTGTCAGGTGGCCCAGCTGGTGCTGCTGGACAGCGATTTCGCCGCCATGCCCAAGGTGGTGGCGGAGGGCCGCCGGGTCATCAACAACATCCAGCGGGCCTCGGCCCTGTACCTGGTGAAGAACATCCTGTCCTTCTTCCTGGCCCTCATCACCCTGTTCGCCCCCTTCCCCTATCCCTTCGTGCCCATCCAGCTGACGCTGATCTCCGCCCTGACCATCGGCGTGCCCTCCTTCTTCCTGGCCCTGGAGCCCAACCACGACCTGGTGAAGGGCAAGTTCCTCCACAACGTGCTGCGGCGGGCCTGTCCGGGGGGCCTTACGGCCATTTTCGTCATCCTCTTCGCGGAGCTGTTCGTCTACACCTTCGATCTGACCCTGGGGGAGCTCTCCACCATCTGCGTCATCCTGATGGCGGTGAACGGCCTGACGGTCATCTACTACGCCGCCCGGCCCCTGGATCTGAAGCGGACCATCCTGCTGGCGGCCATGAGCGTGGCCATGTTCATCGCG
>DWZJ01000070.1 GCA_019118245.1 Candidatus Oscillibacter excrementigallinarum | reverse complement strand
TACTCCCGCACCGCCAAGCTGTTCGACCGGTTCGTGGAGGAGCTGAAGATCCCGGACGTGGCCATCCTGGCGGAGATCTTCGCCGCCCGGGAGCAGAACACCCTGGGCATCTCCTCGGCGGACCTGTGCCGGAACGTCCCCGGCGCGGTGTACTGCTCCACCCTGGACAAGGTGGCGGAGCAGCTGCGGCAGGCGGCCCGGCCGGGGGACCTGATCCTGACCGTGGGCGCCGGCGACATCTACCGGGCCGGAGAAAAACTGTTGGAAAAGGACTAACAAGACATGGAGATTTCCGCGCTGTATCACAACTGCCGCCCCGCGGGGGAGCTGCTCCCCCAGGAGGCCGCCGCCTTCGACCTTCTGGAGGAGCTGGGCATCCCGTATGACCGGGTATCCGGGGACCCGGCGGACAACATGGAGAAGTGCGCCGCCGTCAGTGAGGTGCTGGGCACCCCCATCTGCAAGAACCTGTTCCTCTGCAACCGGCAGAAGACCCAGTTCTATCTGCTGTGCATGGGGCCCGACAAGCCCTTCCACACCAAGGATTTGAGCCACCAGATCGGCTCCGCCCGGCTGTCCTTCGCCCCGGAGGAGAGCCTGTGGGAGCTGCTGCGCTGCACCCCCGGCTCCGCCACCATCCTGGGGCTGATGAACGACACGGACCACCGGGTGCGCCTTCTGATGGAGCGGGAGGTGTATGAGGCGGAGTACCTCAGCTGCCACCCCTGCATCTGCACCAGCAGTCTCAAGCTGAAGACCGCCGACGTGCTGGAGAAATTCCTGCCCCACACCGGCCACGACGTGACGGTGGTGGACCTGTGACGATACAAAAAGACGAGGACCGAACCGGTCCTCGTCTTTTTCTCTCCTCAATGGCCGGGGGTCAGCTTGATGCCGATGATCCCCGTCAGCAGCAGCGCCGTGAAAAACATCCGTGCGGCAGTCACCGGCTCCTTGAAGATCAGGATGCCCACCACCACGGAGCCCACGGCCCCGATGCCGGTCCAGACGGCGTAGGCCGTGCCCAGGGGCAGCGTCTTCATGGCCTGGCTCAGCAGATAGAAGCTGGCCAGCATCCCCGCAATGGTCGCCACGGACCAGCCCAGCTTCGTGAAGCCCTCGGACAGCTTCAGGAACGAGGACCAGACCACCTCCAGAAGTCCCGCGCACGCCAGAAATACCCATGCCATACAACTCATTCCTCCTTAGACAGCAAAAAATAAAAGGCGCCCGCGCCCCGCATCTCCACTGGCCTACGGATGCAGGGGCAAACGCCTTTTGTCCGCCCGGCGGCGGACCCATATCGATGTTTTATTTTACAGATTTCCCGGGAAATGTCAAGCCCTTTCCACCACAGAGCGGTAAAACCGCTCCGGGTCCTCCCGGACCATCCGCAGCTCCCCGGCGGAGAGCATCCAGCGGATCCGCTCCGCCAGCCAGACATCGCCGATGCCCGGCTTCTCCCAGCCCAGGACGTCGCCGATGATGTTGGCGATCTTCGTCTGTCCCTCCGGGATGTGCCGGCGGATCATTTCGTCGTAGAAATTCTCCCCCACGCTGCGGACTTGGCCGTTCACCACCGCCCGGAGAGGCGCATTCTCCCGTCGGAGTGCTTCCCACTGGTGGGCCATGGCGCCCAGCGCCACCGGCGGCACCGGTATTTCGTGGGACAGAAAATGTCCGAACAGCTCTGGTTCCACCTCGCCCCAGCCCAGGTATGAGACCAATGTCTTTCCGTCGCCCGTTTCCCGCCAGAGCGGCAGGAACACCACATGGACGGCGGCCTTCGTGTCTTTCAGCAGGCTGGCGGCATGGAGCAGGCCGCAGGCGCTGTGAGGCGTGCGGTCCGCCCAGATACGGATAGTGTCGCCGGGGCCGCAGGCTTTCAAACACTCTGCCGCCTCCAGATTCCGCCCCCAGTCCCGGTCCGCGATCTCGTTCTCCCCATCGTACCACTGCCGCTGCAGCTGATACCGGACCTCCCCCAGGGGCTCCCGGATGTCCCCCATGTCCAGGCCCAGGGACAGGGTCAGCACGTCGTTCGGACTGCCGCCCAGGGGGACGGCCTCCCGCTCCAATTCCTCCTGGCGGCGGCGGAAGGCCTCAGCTGCCCGGCGGGCCGCCTGTTCTGCCACGGGGTCCCCCTGGTCCGACGCCGCCACGATGACGCCGACTGCACCCTTGCCACCGCCGCCGCAGTGCTGGGCCACCCGCAGGGCACCGCGGGTCGACATATCAAAGCAGAGTTCCAGCATATGTTCTACCTCCCGCATACTGCGTTTGACCTTATTCTAGCACGGGGACCGGCAAAAGACAAGGCGGGCAGCGATGCTGCCCGCCTTGAAAGCGGAATGCTTACTTCTTGCTGAGGGCTTCGTCGATGGCCTTGGCTGCGGTCTTGCCGGCACCCATGGCCAGGATGACGGTGGCAGCGCCGGTGACGGCGTCGCCGCCGGCGTAGACGTTCTCCCTGGAGGTGAGGCCGTCCTCGTTCACCACGATGCCGCCCTTCTTGTTGATCTCCAGGCCCTTGGTGGTGGACTTGATCAGGGGGTTGGGGCTGGTGCCCAGGGCCATGATGACGCAGTCCACGTCCACGTCGAACTCGCTGCCGGGGACCTCGATGGGACGGCGGCGGCCGGAGGCGTCGGGTTCGCCCAGCTCCATCTTGATGCAGCGGATGCCCTTCACGTCGTCATTCTCGTCGGCCAGGATCTCCACCGGGTTGCAGAGGGTCTTGAAGATGATGCCCTCCTCCTCGGCGTGCTCCACCTCTTCGTGACGGGCGGGCAGCTCCTCCATGCCGCGGCGGTAGACGATGTAGACCTCGGCACCCAGGCGCTTGGCGCACCGGGCGGCGTCCATGGCCACGTTGCCGCCGCCCACGACGGCCACCTTCTTGGGGTGGATCAGGGGGGTGTCGGAGTCCGGCAGGTAGGCCTTCATCAGGTTGATGCGGGTCAGGAACTCGTTGGCGGACAGGACGCCCTTGTAGTTGACGCCGGGGATGTTCATGAACATGGGCAGGCCGGCGCCGGAGCCGATGAACACGGCCTCAAAGCCCATCTCGTCCATCAGCTCATCCACGGTGATGGTGCGGCCCACCACGGTGTCGGTCATGATCTTCACGCCGAAGTGCTCCAGACGGGCCACCTCCTTGGCCACGATGGCCTTGGGCAGACGGAACTCGGGGATGCCGTACACCAGCACGCCGCCCACCTGGTGCAGCGCCTCGAACACGGTGACGTCGTAACCCTTCCGGGCCAGGTCACCGGCGCAGGTCAGGCCGGCAGGGCCGGAACCCACCACAGCCACCTTGTGGCCGTTGCGCTCCGGCACGGCGGGAGCGCCGTCCTTGTGGCCGTGGGCGTTGTGGTAGTCGGCCACGAACCGCTCCAGGCGGCCGATGCCCACGCTCTCGCCCTTGATGCCGCGGATGCACTGGCCCTCGCACTGGTTCTCCTGGGGGCAGACGCGGCCGCAGATGGCGGGCAGGCTGTTGGTGGAGGTGATGACGCCATAGGCCTCGTCAAACTTGCCCTCCGCCACCTTGGCGATGAACTCGGGGATATGTACGTTCACGGGGCAGCCGTTGACGCACTTGGGGTTCTTGCAGTTCAGGCACCGCTGGGCCTCGTCGATGGCCATCTCCTCGGTGTAGCCCAGGGCCACCTCGTCGAAGTTCTTGTTGCGGACGTTGGGGTCCTGAGAGGGCATGGGATTCTTCTTCAAAGACATATTGGCCATGGTCATTCGGCCTCCTTCTTGAACAGATTGCAGGTCTCCTCGTACTTATGCTTCTCGAAGTCCTGATACATCTGGTTGCGCTTCACTGCCAGGTCCCAGTCCACCTTGTGGCCGTCGAAGTCCGGGCCGTCCACGCAGGCGAACTTCATCTCGCCGCCCACGCTCAGCCGGCAGCCGCCGCACATGCCGGTGCCGTCGATCATGATGGGGCTCATGGACACGGTGGTGGGGATGCCGTAGGGCTCCGTGGTCTTGGAGACGAACTTCATCATCACCATGGGGCCGATGGCGAACACCTCGTCATACTGGTTGCCCGCGTCGATCAGCTCCTTCAGCGCCTCGGTGACCACGCCCTTCTGGCCGTAGGAACCGTCGTCGGTGCAGACCTTCAGCACGCTGGAGGACTTGCGGAACTCGTCTTCCAGGATCACCAGGTCCTTGTTCTTGAAGCCGATGACGGCGTGGACCTCAGCCCCGCAGTCGTGGAACTTCTTCAGCACGGGGTACGCGATGGCGCAGCCGACGCCGCCGCCCACCACGCAGACCTTCTTCTTCCCCTCGGTCTCGGTGGCCTTGCCCAGGGGGCCCACAAAGTCCTGCAGGCAGTCGCCCTCGTTGAGATGGCGCAGCTTTTCCGTGGTGGCGCCCACGGTCTGGACGATGATGGTGACCGTGCCCTTCTCCGGGTCATAGTCGTTGATCGTGATGGGGATCCGCTCGCCATTCTCATCCACGCGCAGGATGATGAACTGGCCCGGCTGGGCCTTTTTGGCGACCAGGGGTGCCTCGATCTCGTACAGGGTTACGGTGGGACGGAGGGCCTCTTTTCTCACAATACGATACATAGTGTTCCTTCTTTCCCGAATGATCGAATTTTGGGTTTTTGCGGCGATGTATCCTTCGACACGACACATTGTCTATACTTTAACACAACCCCTTGGAGCAGTCAATCTGTTTTTGCGGGGATCCTGTAAAAAAAATAACAAACTTCAGGCAGGTCCCGGACATGGCCGCCGGTCACGAACAGAGAGTGATCCGCCTGCCCTCGGACCGGAGAACGCCCTCCTCCTTCAGCCGCTTCAGCTCCCGCATCATGGCGCTGCGGTCCGTGGCGATGTAGTCCGCCAGCATACTCAGGGAAAAGGGCAGCTGGAAAGTCCTGCTGCCCGCCTTTTCCGACAGCTGGTGGAAGTAGCACAGCAGCTTTTCCCGGATGGACCGCCGGGAGAGCACGTCCACCCGCTCGCTGAGGGCCTGGGCCTTGTCGGAGATCAGCCGCAGCATATTCTGCACCAGCAGGCTGTGGTGGGTGCAGGCCCGCTCGCACCGCTTCAGGATGTGGGGGTAGTCGATGAACACCACGTCGCAGGCCGTGCGGCAGACCACCTCCAGGCTGTCCCGTCCGGAGGTGGAGAAGGCCAGGCTCTTGCCGAACACCCCGCCGGTGCCCAGCTCCTCCAGCACCGTGGCCACCCCCTCCTCATCGATGCGGATCAGGGAGGCCGTTCCCCGCTCCACCACACCCACGGAGCCGCTGGGGTCGGAGAAATCATAGATCACCTCTTCCGAGCCGTAGCTCTTCTCCACCGCCTGAAAGCACGCCAGCATCTGCCGGTAGTTGTCGTATCCGATGTCCTGGAACAGGGGGCTGTTTTTCAGCTCCTGCGGGGTCAGCATGGCCGTCTCTCCCTTCTGTTGCATATATCACAATTCATATCATACCAGCCTCTGATGGAAATGTAAAGAGGAAGTCCCGGCAGATTTCATAGATTATTCACCAATTCTCCAGGCCTTTCCTGTATACTTTTATCAGAAGGCCGGAAAGGCCTGAATACGGGCGGTCCGCCGTCCTGAGAAAAGGGGCTGCAACGTGAACATTGCCTATTTTTTGCTCCCGAAGCACTCTGTTGCATATGTCTATGACGACTGCACCTTCCGCCAGGGCCTGGAAAAGATGCGCTACCACGGCTACACCGCCATCCCCGTCATCAGCCGGAGCGGGAAGTACGTGGGCACCGTCAGCGAGGGGGATTTTCTGTGGCGGCTCCTCTCCGCGGACAGTGAGTCGCTGGCAGCCTACTCCATGAAGGACATGGAGAAGCTGCAGGTCCGGGACATCCTCCGGGGCAACAACTACCCTCCCGTCCGGATCACCGTCACCATGGAGGAGCTCCTCCACAGCGCCATGAACCAGAACTTCATCCCGGTGGTGGACGACCTGGGGAACTTCACCGGGATCGTCACCCGGAAAGACATCATCCGCTACTTTGCGGAGCAGAAGGAGGCGGCAGAGCCGCAGCCTCTGCGGAAGATCGTCTGATGGATCAGAAAAACGTGCGGGACGGCTGTTCACAGCCGTCCGCATTTTTTATTCTTCTCCCGGTCCCGGGCGGCGCGGCCAAATCCCGCATCCCGAACCCCGGACCGATCTCTTCACTCTCCACGCTCAACTCTCCACACTTCTTAAAGGGTGTATTTCCGCACCTGTCCCGGCGGGCCGCCGCCCTGGGTGGCCACGCCGGCCACATAGCCGGGGAAGGTGTCCAGCAGGTAGAACTGCTCCCCGGAGCGGAGGGGCTCCTCGGAGGAGAGCATGGTTCCCACGCCGGTGCCGCTGCGCTTGGCCAGGGCCTCCCGCCGGACCCAGCTCTGGAAGAAGGCCCGCTCTGTGCCCACGTCCGCCAGACGGCGCATGGCCCGCTGGCTCACCGGGCGGATGTGCTCGATGTCCACGCCCACCGGCCGGTCCGACAGGGCCACCAGCACCGCCCCGGCGGTGTGGCTGAGATTGAAGTGGATGTCGGGATGCTCCGGAAAATAGGGCTTGCCGAAGGAGGAGCGCCGGATCTCCGGCAGGTCCCGCCAGCGGTACTGCTCCCACAGGGCGTGGCGCAGGAACAGATAGGCGCACAGGGGCTCCCGGCGCTTCTCCGGCTGTTTCAGCCGCTCCAGCCGCTGCCGCCGCTCCTCCGGCAGCAGGCGCAGCATGGCCGCCGTCTCCCGGTCCGTCAGCGGCCGCTCCAGCCGGGCCGCCCACAGTTCGATGGACATACCGTTCCTCCGTTCTCTTCGCTCGACGTTTTCTACCATTTTACGCACTCCCCCGCCGTCTGTAAACCCCGGCGGCGGAAAACTTTTTGAAAAAAATCCGGAAAAAAAGAGGAATTCCCACCCCGGCGGGGTATATCTAAAATGTCTCCTTTCAGGCCTGTCCCGGTTTTCGGGTATGGCCCTTGGGAAATCTGGCAAAACTGACCGAAAGGAGGGGACCTTGACATGGCCTTTCCCCAGAGCTTTCTGGACGAGCTGGTGGCCCGGAACGACATCGTGGATGTGGTGGGCAGCTATGTGCAGCTGACCCGGAAGGGCGCGAATCTCTTCGGCCTGTGTCCCTTCCACAGCGAGAAGACCGGCTCCTTCTCCGTCTCCCCGGACAAGCAGATCTACTACTGCTTCGGCTGCAAGCGGGGCGGCGGCGTCATCAACTTCATCATGGAGGAGGAGAACCTCCCCTTCCCGGACGCGGTGCGCTTTTTGGCCAAGCGGGCCGGGATGGAGGTCCCGGAGGAGGATGGCGACCGGGAGGCCGGCCGGAAGCGGCAGCGATTGCTGGACCTGAACCGGGACGCGGCCCGGTTCTACTACCAGATGCTCCAGCAGCCGGAGGGCCGGGCGGTGCAGGAATACCTGGACCGGCGGAAGATCCGCAAGGCCACGGCGGTGAACTTCGGCCTGGGCGCCTCCCTGGACGCCTGGGACGCGCTAATCCTGGCCATGACGAAAAAAGGCTACACCAAGTCGGAGCTGCTGGAGGCCGGCCTGGCGGTGCAGAACCGGAACGGCGGTATCTACGACAAGTTCCGCAACCGGCTCATGTTCCCCGTCATCGACGTGCGGGGGGACGTGGTGGCCTTCGGCGGCCGGGTGCTGGACAAGTCGGAGCCCAAGTACATGAACTCCCAGGAGACGCCGGTGTACTCCAAGCGGCGGGTGCTGTACGGGCTGAATCTGGCCAAGAAGTCCAAGCGGCCCAACATCATCCTGTGCGAGGGGAACATCGACGTGGTGACCCTCCACCAGGCGGGGTTCGACAACGCCGTGGCCTCCATGGGCACGGCGCTGACGGTGGAGCAGACCCGGCTCCTCAGCCGGTTCACCAAGGAGCTGGTGCTGTGCTATGACAACGACAACGCCGGCAAGATCGCCACGGACCGGGCGCTGGAGATCCTCAACAACTCGGAGTTCTCGGTCAAGGTCCTCCAGCTGCCCCGGCGGCGGACGGAGGACGGGGAGCTGGTGAAGCAGGACGCCGACGACTTCATCAAGTTCCAGGGCAAGGACGCCTTTGAAGCGCTGCTGAGCGGCAGCGAGAACGGCATCGAGTTCCGCATGGCCCAGACGGCGGCCAAGTACGACCTCTCCAGCGACGAGGCCCGCGTGGCCTACTGCGAGGAGATCAGCGGCCTGCTGGCCGCACTGGACAACCCGGTGGAGCGGGAGATCTACACCACCCGGGCGGCAGAGACCGCCCGGATCACCCCGGAGGCCATGAAGCTGGAGGTCCAGCGGGCCCTCCGGCGGCGGACCGGCCGGGAGAAGCGGCAGGAGCTGCGGCGGGACCTGAACCCGGCGGCCCAGCTCCAGCCCAAGGAGCGGGAGCTGCGGTACGACAACATCCGCTCCGCCCGGGCGGAGGAGGGCATCCTGCGCCTGCTGGTGCTGGACCCCGGCCTGTTTCCGGAGACGCCTCCCCTGCGGGAGGAGCAGTTCTCCTCTCCCCTGCTGGGGCAGGCCTTCACGGCCCTGTGGCAGGCCCGGGCGGCGGGACGGGACACGTCTCTGCCCACCTTGGCGGAGGCCTTCTCCCAGGAGGAGATGAACCACCTCACCGGCATCTGCCAGCAGCCGGAGTCCCTGACCAATGGACGGCAGGCGCTGGCAGACTACATACGCATCGTACAGACGGAGGCCGCAAAGCGGCTGGGGGGCGAAACTGCCGACCCCCTGCTGGCGGCCACAGAAAAATACAAAAACCACAAGGGTACTGGAGGAAAGCAGCATGGCAAATGAGTATGAGATGAGTCCCAAGGAGCTGAAAGCACAGGCGGACGCCATTCTGGCGGCCGCTGACGCGGCGGAGGCCGCCGCATCTATAGAGAGGGAGCCGGCTGCGAGTCCCGCCAGGAGATCCCGGAAAAAGGCCGAGGAGCCTGCCCAGGAGCAGCCCCGCGTCATGACCGACGAGGAGGCCAGAAAGGCGGGCATCCTGCGGCTGGACGACAAGCAGGTGGCGGCCCTGCCCGCCGCCGGCTGGCTGATAAACAACGAGAAACTGCGGGAGCTGCTGGCCCGGGGCAAGAAGAAGGGCAAGCTGGACTCCGGCGAGCTGATGGAGGCCGTGGACGACCTGAACCTGGAGAGCGACCAGATGGATCAGCTCTACGACTCCCTGGAGGCGCTGAACATCGACATCAGCGCCGACGATGCCCTGCTGGCGGACCTGCCGGACGACGAGCCCGCCGCCGAGGAGATCGCCGAGGTGGAGGAAGAGGAGCTGGTGGATCCCAACACGCTGGTGAACAGCTTCTCCATCGACGATCCCGTCCGGATGTACCTGAAGGAGATCGGCAAGGTGCCCCTGCTGTCCCCGGACGAGGAGATCGACCTGGCCCAGGCCATGGGCGCCGGCAACGCCGCCGGAGAGAAGCTGGAGGAGATCGACCGCCTCCAGAAGGAGGGCAAGGAGGTCCCCTACTCCCAGGCGGAGATCGCCGGCTGGAAGGCCGACCACGCCAAGGGCGAGGCCGCCAAGCAGAAGCTGGCGGAGGCCAACCTCCGGCTGGTGGTGTCCATCGCCAAACGGTACGTGGGCCGGGGGATGCTGTTCCTGGACCTGATCCAGGAGGGCAACCTGGGTCTTATCAAGGCGGTGGAGAAGTTCGACTACACCAAGGGCTACAAGTTCTCCACCTACGCCACCTGGTGGATCCGGCAGGCCATCACCCGGGCCATCGCCGACCAGGCCCGGACCATCCGCATCCCCGTCCACATGGTGGAGACCATCAACAAGGTCATCCGGGTCAGTCGGCAGCTCCTGCAGGAGCTGGGCCACGACCCCTCCCCCAATGAGATCAGCGCGGAGATGGGGATGCCGGTGGAGAAGGTCCGGGAGATCCTGAAGATCGCCCAGGAGCCCGTCTCTCTGGAGACGCCCATCGGCGAGGAGGAGGACTCCCACCTGGGGGACTTCATCCCAGACGAGGGGGCCAGCGAGCCCAGCGAGGCCGCCAGCTTTACCCTGCTGAAGGAGCAGCTGATGGACGTACTCTCCACCCTGACTCCCCGGGAGGAGAAGGTGCTGAAGCTCCGCTTCGGCATTGAGGACGGCCGCACCCGCACCCTGGAGGAAGTGGGCAAGGAATTCAACGTCACCCGGGAGCGCATCCGCCAGATCGAGGCCAAGGCCCTCAGAAAACTGCGCCACCCCAGCCGCAGCAAGAAACTGAAGGACTTTTTGAACTGATGCAGGTGCACTAGCTTTCAAGTTCCACGGCGCAGTTTTGGGGCCCCCGCGCAGTCTGCTGCGTGGGGAGAGCCGGAGCGGCGGAAGGAGCGAGCTTTCGCCCCGGGCGGAAGCGAGGGATCTGGAGCGGGCGACGGCGACGAGCCACCCCAGCCGTTCCAAAAAGCTGAGGGACTTTTTGAACTGAATACAAAACAGGCACCATCCGAATGGGATGGTGCCTGCTTTTTGTTTTCACGCCCCGAACTCCCGGATCACCGTCAGGAAGTCCCGACCGTACCGCTCCGCCTTGGCGGCGCCCACACCGCTGACGGCCCGCAGCTCCGCCATGGTCCGGGGGCGGGAAATGGCCATCTCCCGCAGGGTCTTGTCGGAGAACACCACATAGGCGGGCACGCCCTGCCGCCGGGCCATCTGGGCCCGCAGGGCCCGGAGACGGCCGAACAGCTCCGCCGCGTCCCCCTCCAGCTCTCCGGCCGCCGCCCGGCGGGCCGGGGCGGACCGGTCCTCCCGCAGCGTCTTCATCTGGAGCGCCGGCGCGCCGTACATCACGTCCTCCGCCCGCTCCGTCAGCCGCAGCACCGGGTACTGACCGGGGCTCAGCTCCAACACCCCCTCGTCCAGCAGGTAGCGGATGCGCTCCTGGACCTCCTTCTGGGTCAGATGCCCCAGGGCGCCGTAGGTGTCCTCCCGGTCCATGTGGTACTTCCGCACCCGCTCCGTGTCCGCACCGCAGAGGGTCTCCGCGATGACCCCCACGCCGAAGTGCTGCCCGGTCTTGGCGATGCAACCCACGATGGCCCGGGCATCGCTGCTCACGTCCACCTCCGCGAAGTTGTGGAGGCAGTTGTAGCAGGTGCCGCAGGTGTCCGGCGCGTGTTCGCCGAAATACTGCAAGATATACTGCCGCAGGCACCGGCGGGTCCGGCAGTATCCGGTCATCTGCCGCAGGCGCTGTAAGTCCCGCTGCCGCAGCTGCTCCGCCGTCTGGGGGTCCAGGTCCTCCCGGGGCTCACTGTGGGTGATGAGGTACTCCCCCGTCCGCACGTCCTGGCCGCTGTACAGCAGGATACAGCTGGAGGGGGCCCCGTCCCGGCCGGCCCGGCCCGCCTCCTGGTAGTAGCTCTCCATGTCCTTGGGCATGTTGTAGTGGATGACGTATCGGACGTCGGACTTGTCGATGCCCATGCCGAAGGCGTTGGTGGCCACCATCACCTGCACCCGGTCATAGAGGAAGTCCTCCTGGTTCCTCTGCCGCTCCTCCGGGTCCAGACCGGCATGGTACCGGGCGGCGGCCACGCCCCGCTGGCGGAGGAAGTCGCAGACCTCCTCCACGTTCTTCCGGGTGGCACAGTAGACGATGCCGCACTTTCCAGAGCGGCTCTTCACCAGCTCCAGCAGGGCAGCCCGCTTGTCCGAGGGCTGCTGCACCTCGAAATACAGGTTCTCCCGGTCAAAGCCGGTGGTCAGCTCCAATGGGTCCCGCAGGTCCAGCAGACGCCGGATGTCCGCCTTCACATCCGGCGTGGCTGTGGCGGTAAAAGCCCCTACCGGGGGCCGGTGGGGCAGGGATTCTACAAAGGCAGGGATGTTCAGATAGGAGGGGCGGAAGTCCTGGCCCCACTGGGAGATGCAGTGGGCCTCGTCCACCGCCACCAGGGAGATGTCCGTCTCCCGGACGAAGGACTGGAAGCCCTCGGTCTCCAGTCGCTCCGGAGCCACGTAGATGATCTTGTACCGCCCCTCCTTGGCCCGGTCCAGGGCCAGCAGGTACTGTCGGAAGGTCAGGGAGCTGTTCAAAAACGCCGCCGGGATGCCCATCTGTACCAGCTGCGTCACCTGATCCCGCATCAGGGACACCAGGGGCGACACCACCAGGGTGATCCCCGGCAGCAGCAATGCCGGGATCTGATAGCAGACGGACTTCCCCGCCCCGGTGGGCATGATGGCCAGCGCGTCCCGTCCGGAGAGCAGCGCGTCGATGACCGCCTCCTGCCCGCCCCGGAACGCGTCGTAGCCGTAATAGGTTTTCAGTGCTTCTTCCTTGGTCATGGTCTCATTCTCTTTCCTTTTTCCGACGTAGCCCGCTCAGTCCTGAGCCGACGGATCCACAAAGACGCCCCAGACCATGGTGAGCTGCCCCCGCTGGGGCTGCTCTCTTACGTGTTCGTAGGAGATGGAATACTCCGTGCCGTCCGTCCGCAGCAGATCCCCCACCAGCATGGGGTAGGTCAACTCCACCGGCGTGCCGTCCGCCGTTTGCCCCTGGAGGGTCTGTGTCCTGCTGTCCAGGGACTGAACAGTGATGGTCGTCGTGGTGCTGGCCATTTGGGACTGTTGCCGGAGATAGAGCCCTTGTCCCACCGTGAGGGCCGCCAGCAGGGCCAGCACCACAGCGCGGCGGCCCAGGTCCCTCCGCCGGAGCCCCTTGACCAGCATAACCGCAAAGGCGACGGCCGTCACCCCGGAGCACACCAGCGGCACCGTGGAGAGCATCTCATGGGTGGTGTAGGAGAAGATCTCATAGATCCCATACCGCGACATCACCTGGTCGCAGAGATAGCAGAGCCACAGAATGAGCAGCCCTCCCAGGAAATATCCATACCAGCATCTCCAACGGCCCATTTCCCGTTCCTCCTGTTTTTTGTTTTGGGTCTATGATACCATAGTTCCCCGCCCGCGGCAAGGCCCCGGCGGAGGTCCGCCGGGGCCTGTGTCCGGCCGGTCAGCCCAGCCAGCTGAGGAGCCGTCCCGCCTCCAGGGCCGCCAGGGTCCGGACGCCGTCGAAGTCCACATAGGGGTTGTAGACTGCCTCCAGCTTGTCGTGGTCCGCCTTGGCGTCCTTCAGGGCCGCCACGCCCTCCTCCCGCAGCAGCGCCGCCATCCGGGTCTGGAACCGCAGGCGGGCCCTGCCCTCCGGCTCCGCCATGGCGTCCAGCCGGACCCGGCGGAAGGGCTTCTGCCCGTACTCCATGCCGGGCCGTGAGGTGACGAAGGCCAGCCCCAGGCCGGGGATCAGCAGGTGCTCCAGCCGGTCCGGCTGCTCCGGCGCGCAGCAGGCGATGGTGTCCCAGCCGTTGTCCGCCGCCGCCCGGTGGAGCCGGGCAAGCATCTCCCCCGCCAGCTCCCAGCTGTCCGCCAGCTCGTAGACCTTGGGGCACAAGGCGTCCACGCTGTCGAACCGCCAGATGTGCCCCTTGTGGGTGATGCTGCCCAGGAAGCGGCGGGTGGTCTTTCCCGCTTCGTTTCCCCGGCGCCGCAGTTCCCGGGACAGGATGCCCGCCGTCCGGCGGGCCGCCTTCTCCCGGTCGAAGGTCTTCTGCACCGCCGCCACCGCGTCCAGCTCTACCTGCCGGGCAGCCTTCAGGTGGTGGTAGGCCCGGACATAGGCGGCCTTGTAGGCGTGGGTGTGGGCCTTCACCTCCTCCGCCGCGGCCTTGGCGGCGGTGAGGTCATATAACCGCCCCAGGTCCACATACCGGTCCACCGCCGCCGGGTATTTTGGCTCGATGACGTGGGGCGAAGTTCCGTCCACCACGGCGCAGTGGAGCTCCGGCAGCACCACACCGTCCAGGGAATCCGGATCTCCGGAACACCATAAGTACTCCACCGGCGTGCCGGCGGCCTCCATGCTGCGGCCGATCTCCCGCATGAAGGTGTTCTTGCCCACCCCGGGGCCGCCCTTCAGGACCATCAGGTCGTAGGTGTCCTCCAGGTCCACCATCTCCGGGAAGAGATTTTGGAACCCCTCGCCGCTGTTGGCCCCCGCGAAAAAGTTTGTGACTTGCGCCATACGCTCCCCTCCAAGTGTCGTTCTTACACCCAGGCTATGCGGGAACGACTTGGCCTGACAGCGTTTCTTCACAGGACAGCGGCCGGATGGATAAATTTCCCGCTCCGGAAGCCAAAAATAGGAGATGCAATTTCTGCCACCGTCTGCTATAATGGAACGAACGAGACTGCGGCGGCACCGGACAGGCCCGCCTTTTCAGATAGGAGTGCCAATATGGACGAGGAATACAAGCCCATCATCTCAGAAGAGGAACGGGCCGCCCGGCGGGCTCAGCGGGCGGAATCCCGCCGGAGGAAGCAGCGGGAACGGAGGCTGCGGCTCCTCCGCCGTCTGGTCCCCTGCCTGCTGCTGGCCCTTCTGGGCGGCGGTCTGCTGACCGCCGGGGCCAAGCTCATCCATAAACCGGGGACAGAAGCGTCCAAGGCCGGGCGGCCGCTGCCATCGGCGGATGCCGCCAGCTATTCCCCGCCGGAGCCCTATTCCAGAGCCGTTTCCGGCGCGGACACCGTCCAGCTGGGAGAGGAGATTTCCAGCACCCACGCCGTGCTCATCGACCTGGAGACCCGCAGCGTGCTGGCGGAAAAGGACCCGGATGCGGTGATCAGCCCCGCCTCCATGACCAAGATCCTGACGGTCCTGGTGGCCGCCGAGCACGTCACGGAGGCGGACCTGGACAAGACCTTCACCATGACCATCGACATCACCGACTACTGCTACGTCAACGGGTGCAGCGTGGTGGGGCTGATGGTGGACGAGACCGTCTCCGTCCGGGAGCTGTTCTACGGCACCATTCTGCCCTCCGGGGCGGACGCGGCCCTGGGGCTGGCCACCTATGTGGCGGGCTCCCAGGAGGCCTTTGTGGCGCTGATGAACGAGAAGCTGGAGGAGCTGGGCATCGCGGATACCGCCCACTTCACCAACTGTGTGGGGCTGTTCGAGGAAAACCACAAGTGCACGGTCTCCGACATGGCGGTGATCCTGGAGGCGGCCATGGACAACGACCTGTGCCGGGAGGTGCTGGGGGCCCGGACCTACGAGACCGCCCCCACCACGGACCACCCGGAGGGGCAGGTCCTCTCCAACTGGTTCCTGCGGCGGATCGAGGACAAGGACACCGGCAGCATCACCGTCACCGGCGCCAAGACCGGGTATGTGGTGGAGTCTGGCAACTGCGCCGCCAGCTACGGCGAGACGGCGGACGGCCGCCGCTATATCTGCGTGACGGCGGACGCCGCCAGCACCTGGCAGTCTATCGACGACCATGCGGCGCTGTACAAGGCTTACTGCTCCCAGGAGACGACAGAGGAGACCGAGCCGGAGCCCCCCGTCCTTCCGGATGGAGATGCAGTTCCCGCATAAATACAGGCGGAGCGCCTTACGGCGCTCCGCCTGTTTCGTTCTGTTCAAAAGCCTCTGTTTCTGCTTTTTGAGGGATGCCGCCCGGGAGGTCAAGCGATCACCTGCATCCATCAGAGCATTTCGCTCTCCCTAGAGAGCTGGAACATGCCCCGCTTGAACCACCGCCTCACAGGAACACCTCGTTCTCCTTGGGCTCCGTGAAATTCTGCTCCAGCATGGCCACGTGAGACAGGAACGCCGGGTCGTCGAAGTACTTGGCGTGCTTCGTACATTTGCGGACGCAGCACTGGCACTTGATGCAGGTGCCGGGCACCTCTGCCACGTTGGAGGGATCGATGGCCCCCATGGGGCACAGGCGGGCGCAGGCGCCGCAGTTGGTGCACTTGCCCAGATCCGTCTGGGGCTTGGCCTTCAGGAACTTGGCGGGCTGGCCGTCTGTGCCCTTGGGCACGTAGTAGGGTGCCGCCGCGTCGCCGGGCACGGCCACCGGGGCGGGGATGTCCGTCAGGCCCGTCACCTTGTCCGCGATCTGGGCGGCAAAGGACTCCATCTGCCGCTTGTCGTCCCAGTCCGGGCGGCCGTCCGCCAGGACGTCGGTGAAGGCGTGGCGGCAGGCGAAGGCGGCCCCTGCCACCGTGTGGAAGCCGTCCGCCTCCAGGGAGGCGCACAGCTCCGCCAGGGAGTTGTCGTAGGAGCGGTTGCCGAAGGTCACCACCGCCGCCGCCAGGGCCCCGTTGCCCTGGACCTGCTCCTGGACGTAGGGCAGCATCTTGTTGGGCAGCTTACCGGCGTAGGTGGGCATCCCGAACACCACCAGGTCCCCCGCTTCAAAGGCCAGGGGCTGGACCCGGTCCGACGGACGGGTGAAGTTCCGCCGCTCCAGCGGGACGTTCAGCCGCTTTGCCAGGGCCTCCGCGATGGTGTTCACCGTCTTGTCCGTGTTGCCTGTGGCGCTCCAGTACGCCGCGCAGATCCGTTTGACTTCCATGGTGTCTCCTCTCCTTCCCGTTATGACAGCGCCCGCCCAGGGATTTTCCCCGGGCGGGCGCTGAACGTGGCTCACAACGAAAAATCTTCCTCTTTCAGCCGCTGCGTCTCCAGCGCCGCCGGACGGGGCGGCACCCGCTTCAAGGGGTCGTATTTGAATGACCGGCAGTGATGCTCCACCGGCACGATGCCCCGCTTCACGCAGGCCACCTCACGCTCGTTGATCTGCTGGCCCCGCTGGCAGTATGCGCAGCGGGGGTCGATATCCTTCCGGAACAGCATGGGCCTCCCTCCCCTTCTCCCCGGTCACAGGGTGTACAGCCGGATGGCGTCGTTTTCCACCGTGGCTCTCACCTGGGTGATGGGGTGCTCGTAGCTGTCGATGATCTGGGTGGCCATGGGATCCTCCAGCTCCTTCTGGATGGTGCGCCGCAGGTTCCGGGCACCGTAGGTTAGGGAGTAGGACTTCTTGGTCAGGAACGCCACCAGGGCGTCGTCATAGGTGAAGCTGATGCCCTTCTCCTTCAGAGAGCCCACCAGCTCGTTCAGCATGATGCGGGCGATGCCGTGGAAGTTCTCCTCCGTCAGGCGGTTGAAGGTGATGACCGCGTCCACCCGGTTGATGAACTCCGGCCGCAAAAACTGCTGCAGCGCCTTCATGGCCCGGTCCGCGTCCTGCTCGTTCACCGAGCGGTCAAAGCCCACGGTGCCCTCCTTGGTGGCGCTGCCGGCGTTGGAGGTCATGACGATGATGGTGTTCTCAAAGTTCACCTTCCGGCCGTGGGCGTCGGTGATCTCGCCGTCGTCCAGGATCTGGAGCAGGATGTTCAGCACATCCGGGTGGGCCTTCTCGATCTCGTCGAAGAGGACCACAGCGTAGGGCTTGCGGCGGATCTTCTCCGTCAGCTGGCCCGCCTCGTCATAGCCCACATAGCCCGGAGGAGAGCCCACCAGACGGGACACGGAGTGCTTCTCCATAAACTCCGACATATCCAGCCGGATCAGGGCGTCCGGCGTGTTGAACAGGTCTGTTGCCAGCTGCTTCACCAGCTCCGTCTTGCCCACGCCGGTGGGGCCCACAAAGATGAAGCTGACGGGCTTGTGCTTGGGGGAGATGCCCACCCGGTTCCGCCGCACGGCGGCGGCCACGGCGGATACCGCCTCGTCCTGGCCGATGATGTGGCTCTTGAGCCGCTGCTCCAGCTGGCTCAGGCGCTGGAACTCCTGCTCCCGGATCTTGGCCGCCGGGATCTTGGTCCACAGCTCGATGACGTGGGCCAGGTTCTCCATGGTCAGCTGGGGGTCGCCCTTTTCCACCAGGCCGCTCAGCTCCGTGTTCAGCTGCATCTCCTTGCTCTTCAGCTCCGCCATCCGGGCGTAGTCGCTCTCGGTCTTTTCCTCCTGCTCCTCCAGCATGGTGCGCTCTTTTTCATAGTCGTCCAGCTCCCGCTGGATCTCCATGCGGCGGGAGATGTCCGGGTCCTTCAGGTTCAGGTCGGAGCAGGCCTCGTCGATCAGGTCGATGGCCTTGTCCGGCAGGAACCGGTCGGTGATGTACCGCTCGGAGAGCAGCACCGCCTGGCGCAGGATCCCCTCGGAGATCTTCACCCCGTGGTACTGCTCGTACTTGGGCGCCAGGCCCTGGAGGATCTTCACCGAGTCCTCGATGGAGGGCTCGTTCACCGTCACCGGCTGGAAGCGCCGCTCCAGGGCGGTGTCCTTCTCGATGGACTTGCGGTACTCGTTGAAGGTGGTGGCGCCGATCACCTGGATCTCGCCCCGGGACAGGGCGGGCTTCAAGATGTTGGCGGCGTTCATGCTGCCCTCGGCGTCGCCGGCGCCCACGATGTTGTGGACCTCGTCGATCATCAGGATGATGTTGCCCAGCCGCTTCACCTCGTCGATGAGGCCCTTCATCCGGCTCTCGAACTGGCCCCGGAACTGGGTGCCGGCCACCAGGGCCGTCAGGTCCAGCAGGTAGACCTCCTTGTCCCGCAGCTTGAAGGGCACGTCGCCCTTGGCGATCCGCTGGGCCAGCCCCTCGGCGATGGCGGTCTTGCC
>DWZJ01000069.1 GCA_019118245.1 Candidatus Oscillibacter excrementigallinarum | reverse complement strand
ATGGTGTGGCTATGCCCAAACTGCGAATTCGGGACATGGATACACGGTGGGGCTCCTGCTTAGCCAAAAAGGGAATCATTACCCTCAACAAACGTCTGCTGGAGGCGCCGAGAGACTGCATTGAATATGTGGTGACCCATGAATTTTGCCACTTTATCCACCCCAATCATTCAAAGAGATTCTATGATTTCCTGACTATGCTTTTGCCGGATTGGAAAGCACGGAAAAAAGTGTTGGATCAAAATTTTGTAAATAGCCTTTAGCACAAAATGAATCCCTCTGAGGCGTAAATGCCGCATCAGAGGGATTTTTTGTGGTTCAATTCGTCGATTTAAGTAGATTTTGATAACATTTTTCTTTTGAACTTTAAGATGGTGCAGGTACACGCAGGTCGGCGGCCGCCTCCATCTTGAACTTATCCATGGCCGCACGGGCCTCGGGAACGTTGATCTTGTTGCTATTCTTGGTAGACATAACTGGTATCTCCTTTTCATCATACAGTTGTTGTGTGTGGGTCACTGGGTATCGCGAGCATAGTTTGACTCCAACGCCGGGGAATATGCGATTTTTTTGGCGGAAAAATTTGCAGTCCGGCGACAGAGCGGGGATCTTGTCGCCTGCCGTCCCGGCGAGACCGATTTGGGCAGGTGAACCGCAAAAGAGGAGGGCTCTCCCACCAGGGAGAGCCCTCCTCTTTTTTCAAACGCCCCGCGCCGACGGCGGAAAGCGCTGTTCTAGGTCTGTCTGTCCGACTTTTGCAGAAAGGGCCGGGGCCCGCAGACGCGGCAGCGGAGGCCGCCGCAGGTCTCCTCCGCCCATACGGGCTGGTGGTCCAGATGCCGAAGGTAGTCCGCGGCCCGATCGGCGTCCCCGGAATCCAGGCAGACCTGGGTCTGGACCCAGCCGTCTGCCTTCCGCCGTAGCAGAAACAGCAGGATATCCGGCGCGAATCGCGCGCCGTCCTCCAGGGCGTAGAAAGCCAGCTGGCCGCCATTGGGCAGCAGATAGACGGCGTCGTAGGAGGCCCGGAGCTGTGGGAGCAGGCGGGAGACGGCGGCCACCAGGGCCGACACCTCCTGGGAAAAGGAGCCCTCTTCATAGGTGAACCAGTCCGCCTGGGACAGGTTTTGCCCGGCGGCAGAGGGCGCCTGCGCGCGCTCAGAGACCACCGTCCGGTCCCGGAACACCTCCGCCACCGGACGGGGATCGAAGGTCCGGCTCCCGCGCCAGGAACAAGGGGGCGAGAAGAGCGCGGGGGCCATCTGGTCCAGTACCTGACCAACTGCCTCACACAGGACCCATGCCGGCGGAACGGAGAATCGACTGCGGATCTCCAGCCGGACAGCGCCCAGATAGCGGGAGTCTGTCACGAACATCCGGGTGGAGGCCAGCTGGGGGAACCTGCGTTTCAGCGCGTCGAACTGGAAGGTCGGCCGGCGGGCCAGGGCCTTGCGGACGATGGCGTAGTTCTGCTCCGCCAGGCCGCCGAAGGTGGTGTGGAAGGCGGACAGCGCCGCAGTCTGGGCATCTGGCTGGGAGTTGGACGCCAGGAGCGCGTCCTCTCCGGCGGCGCCGGTGGCCAGCGTCACCACCCAGACCCGGTCCCGCAGGGAGACTGGGAGGCCCGCATCCGTTGCCGTGGGCTCCTGTTGGATGCGGCGGTTTGCAAAGACCAGCCCCTCCCGGTAAAAGGCGCTGTTCCGGAAGGAGTCCCTCAGGCGGATGCGCCGGACAGTCCGTTCCCCGCCCAGGCCCGCCTCCCGCAGGGCGCTGTGGAGCTCCGCGATGTAGCGGCTGTCGTTCTGGCAGTGGTAGTACAGCGTCTCGCAGACCCGCAGGGGATCCTCCAGGTCCCGGTCGAACTTCCGCTGGTACCGGGGCTGGTCCGGGGCGGTCTGGAAGGGGCAGTACCGGGCGCCCCGGCCGATCAGCTGGGCCTCGGAGACGGTGGAGGCGGAGCGGCCGCCAGACCGGCGGGTCTCATACAGCCGCACGATGTCGAACAGGTTCAGCACATCCCAGCCCTCATCCAGCTTCTTCACCTCGAACACCGCCCGGTAGGGGTTCTCCGGGTCCTCCAGGGAATTCAGGAGCAGCTGCTTCCGCTCCACGTCCGCCTCGTCGTTGGCGGAGATGCAGTGGGCTGGGGAGAACTCCTGCCGCAGCTCCTGGGCCAGGGCGTCCTGGGAGATGCCGTTGGCCTGGAACCAGGCCAGGGCCCGTTCCAGGATAGGGGAGGGCGCCCGGGCGGCGGCCTGGGCCAGATCCGGGCCGGACAGGGTCTCCATCCGCGCCGCAAAGGCCGCCTGGAAGGCCGAGCTCTCCCGGATGGCGGCGGACTTGAACAGCACCACCGGCTTCACCGCCAGGCGGTGGGCCTGAAAGAGCTTCAAGCGGTACTGGCTGAGCATCAGGGCCTGCAGCGCCCGCTCCATGGGGGATAGGTCCGCCCGAAGGGTGAGGATCTCCTTGGAGTACCCCTCGGCCCGAAAGGTCTGGAGGGGGTAGCTGTACACGATTTTGTCCCGATAGGCTTCCAGGATCTGGGGATTGTGCAGATCGCAGGTGGCGGTGAACTCCAGCAGGACATTGTCCGGCCGGGCGTGAAAGACGCGCTCCACCGTATCCTCCCAGGAGCGGCGGCTGGCCGCCTCTGCCCGGCCCGCCCGCTTGGTGGCAGCGTTCAGGTGGTGGGCCTCGTCGGAGATCAGCACCACGGGAGCCGCCGCCAGTTCCTCCAGAGACAGGCCGTTTTCCCGGACCTGCCACAGCTCCGCGTGGAGGGCCTGGGTGGTGGTGAACAGCAGGTTGATGGCGTCCGGGTCCCCGGCGGAGAAGCCGGAGACCTCCCGGACCGGCACCCGGCGGCCGTCCACCCGCAGCTCCGGGGCGAAGAGGTACTTGGCGGACCGGGGATCCAAAAAGTTCTCCCGGGTCTTTCGGACGATGGCGGTGAGGTTCACGAAGAACAGAAAATTCCGGTAGCCCCGCTGATAGAGGGCGGCTATGAGCCCCGCCATCACCAGGGTCTTGCCGCTGCCGGTGGCCATGTGGAACAGGAGCTGGCAGGGGCGGTCCGGCCGCCGGAGCCGCTCCCAGTAGAGGAGGAAGTTTTGGAACGCCGCCTCCTGATAGGGCCGCAGGGGCAGGCGGGGGTTCAGATTCTCCCGGATGCAGGCGGGAAGCTGGGGCGCCTCCCGACAGCGGAGGTCGTCCAGGGTCTCATACAGGAACATCCCTCACCCCTCCCCGTAAAAGCTGTGGTTGAAGGCCCGGTCCTCCGGGGAGACGGCGAACTCCGCGTCCTCCATGTCGCAGAGGTTCACATACAGCTGATTTTTGTCCAGCAGTTCCAGCAAAAACCGCTTCCGGTCCGGCAGGGAGAGGGCGGCAAGGTCCGCCTCCGCCGCCTGCAGGTCCGCACGGGTGACGCGGCTGCTGATGAGCCCGGTGTCCACCATCCGGCGGCAGAGGTCCGGCAGGTCCTCCGGACCGGCCGCGGCGATCTCCTCCGCGAAGGCCTCGTTCAGCTTGGCCAGCCGGCAGTACAGGAAGGAGCCGCCGCCCCGCCACCCGGACTCCGGCAGGACGTCGTTTTCCCCGCCCCGCAGGACGCCGCAGATCCGCTCCTTGGTCAGCGTCTCCGCGTAGTCCATCTGCTCGATGCAGAGAAAGTGCCGCCCCAGCTTCAGGGCCACGGCGGCGGTGGTGCCGGAGCCGGCGAAGGCGTCCAGCACCCAGTCGCCCGGTCTGGTGAAGATCTCCATCAGATAGGCGATGAGGGATTCCGGCTTCTTGCCGTTGCGGAAGGACACGGTCCCCTCCCGGTCGACGGCGTTGTACGCCTGCACGAAGTCCAGAAAATTGGGATAGGGCCGGCGGGTCTGGCTGGAGGAGGTGGGCATCCCCTGGAGGTAGGCACCGTTCTTCCGCCCCTTTGGGGGAAGATAGAAGTAGCGGTAGCTGTACGCGTCGTCCCCGATGCCCTCCACCTGGAACAGGGTCTTGGGAGGATACTGCCCCTCCAGGGGCTGTAAATACTTGACATAAAACCGCCCGGAGGAGGTCTTTTCCCGGATGGAGCCCCGGACGCTGACCACCTTGAACTGCGTTTTGTCCGCCGGCCGCTTGACCAGGCGGTACTGGTCTGGCCGGAGGACGCGGGCCTGCCGGCCGCCCAGGGAGACAGCATCTCCCGGCGCCAGCTCCTCCACCGCCCAGCAGTAGTCGTTCACGTCCTTCTCCTGAACGATCCGGGGCATTTGAAATTGGGGGCTTTTGGCGTAGACCAGCACGTATTCGATCACGTCGTTGAAGGCCTTGTCGGCGGCCAGGGTCCGGTCCGGGTGGCGCACCAGCACATGGAAGGTCACCACGTGGTTGCCCACCAGTTCATCCAACAGCACCTGGAGATAGGCCTGCTGGTGGAAGCTGCACTGGATCAGCAGCACCCCATCCTCCGCCAGCAGGGGGAGCACCTGCTCCACCCGGTTTTTCAGAAACACCAGCCAGGTGCTGCGGGAGAAGCGGTCGTTGTACCCGAAGCAGTCGGACCCGGTGTTGTAGGGCACGTCCCAGTAGGCCATGCGCACCTTGCCGGCGTACCGGCGGCGGAGGGAGGAGAGGACCAGCAGGTTGTTCCCCTGGATCAGCAGGCTGTCCTCCGGCCGGATCTCCGTGACCGGCTGCTCCCCCGCCGCCGTGCACCGCCGGGGATGGACCAGCACCTTGGGGGAGAGGAGTTGGTCGATCTCCTGGGGGGCCAGGATCTCGTTGTAGAACACCTCGCCCCGCCGCTGGTCCTCCCGGGTCTGGCCGCCCTCCAGCACGCAGTCCTTGAAGGGGAAGGACAGCACCGTGTCCCCGGAGGCGGAGAGCAGGTGCCCGGCCCGGTCCGCCAGGCCGATCCGGTTCTGAAAGCGGGTGTAGGAGTCCGGCAGGAATTCCCGGCTGGTGACGGTCCAGCAGAACTGGGCCTTGTCAAAGACCAGGACCCCCGCCGCCTCTGTGAAGAACCGGGCCCGGGTGTCCGGATGGCTCAGGAGCAGGCGGAGGAGGACGGGATCCATTTTTTCGGCCGCCTCGCAGACGGCGTTCCGCAGGAGGACGCCGTCCTCCGTGAAAAAGCGGGCGTCCTGTCGCAGAAGGGCTTGGAGCGTATCAAAGAGGGGAGACATGGCTGGGACCTCCGATCTGTTGGAAGAAGATGGGATCACCTGGAATCCACAGGGCGCGGGACATGACCTTGGGCCACGTCCCGCGCCGGGATCTGAGATTCACAGGCTGCGGATCTGGTTTTGGATCAGGGCGCCCACGGTGTCGGCGAACTGGTCCAGGGTGCGGATGCGGGCGAAATTCCGGCCGTAGATGGTGTGGGCGGCGGGGAGGTCGTCGTCCTTTCCGGTGAACACGCACATGACCTGGATGCCCTTGTAGGTCAGGGCCCGGATCTCCATGGCGGTGTTCTGGATGCCCACGTCCCGGGCGTAATCCACGAAATTGCCGCCCTGGTTGATCTGGATGACGTCGTTGGGCTTCACGTCGGAGAGGAGGATCACCAGCTTGTGCTCACTGGGGGAGTCCTCCAGCCCCTTGGCCAGCGCCCGGACGGCCAGGCCGTCCCGGTTGCAGCCGGTGGTGAAGTAGTTGAAGATGCGCTCGTTCTTGTCCGCCTCGAAGTAGTCCCGGTAGCGGGTCACCACCGTGTAGCCGCTGAGGGAGCAGAAGGAGGACACCCGCACCGGGATATGGCAGCGGGTCAGGCTCTCGGCAATCATGTAGCCCTGGGCGGCCACCACAGCCTGCCGGTCGATCTGGGAGCTGGAGGCGTCCAGCAGGATGTCCACCGACAGGTCCCCGGGGTCCGACTGGAGGATGCGGGTGAACACCTTGTTGTCGTCCAGGTAGATGCCACGCCAGATGCGGCCGGCATCCAGGGTGCCGGAGGCGGACCGGACCGGCGTGGGCTGGAGATAGGCCAGCATGGCGTTGCGGATACGGGCGGTGAGGCGGCGGATGCTGGTGCGGTGGCGGACCGCGTCCGCCTCATAGGCGGCCCGGTTCAGCTCCATCTGCTTCAGGGCGTTGCGCCGCTGGGCCGCCACATAGCCCTTGAGCTTTTCGGGCGTGTCGTCCCCGGTGGCGTAGTAGAGGTGGCAGCCCCGATGATCGTCCACGCACAGCTCCCGCTCCAGGGCGTCCAGCTGCTGCTGGTCGTAGAGGGGGGCGCCGAAGTAGCCCCGCATATACTTCCGCAGGGCGGCTTCGGTCTGGGCCTGGTTGTAGTCCGTCAGCCGCCGCTGGGCCGGCATGGCGTCCGGCCCGCCGCCCTGGCCCTTCACCAGATGCTCGCCAAAACCGTGGCCGAAGGCCCGGACAGAGGGGAGCAGGTCCGCCTCGGACCGGCGGCGGAAGAGGGCCAGAAGGGGCCGATGGCGCCGGCGCTCCTCCGCCTCCTGGGCCTGGGTCTGCCCGGGGGTGAAGTGGAAGTAGGTGTGAAGAAAGTCCAGCGCCCGCTCCGCGATGGCGGGGCCGTCCAGGTCGGGGGGGAATTCCAGGGCGTTCAGGAGCTCCCGGTCCCGGGGCAGCATGGCGGGGTCCGCCTCCCCCAGGGCCCGGCGGAAGTGGGCATTCTCCAGCACCGCCAGCACATCGCTGGGATCCGGGTCCGCGTTCTCGGTCAAAACCCGGCGGGCATAGCTCCGCCGCAGGGAGGGCAGCGCCGGCCGGCGGGGAGCCTCCCGCTGGTAGACGGCGTTCTCCAGCCCCAGCCACAGCAGCTGCTCGTACAGCTGCTCCTGGGTGCAGCCGTGGAGGGCTTCAAAGAGGCCCTCGATGGTCTCCGCCCCGTAGTTCTTCCGCACGGCGCCGATGATGCTGTTCCAGTACAGGTCCGCCCGGCCCTCCTCGTCATAGGCCTTGAAGTCCGGCTCGAAGGAGTAGTCGGCGGCGGCGTTCCAGATCAGGTTCCGGGCCCGCCGCTTCTCGCTGTCCCGAATTTCCATCAGTCAAATACATCCCCCTGGTGGAGCTCCTCCGGCAGCCGGGTGCGGATGACATCCCGGACCAGCTGCCGCTCGAAATCGTCAAAGGACTTGTTCACCAGGCCCAGGTCCAGGGCCCGGTTGCCCTCCAGACCGGTGCGCATCAGCCGCACGGCGGCCAGCAGGCCCCGCAGGTCCAGGGGCTTGGTGGACAGCTCTCCGCCGTCGCACTTCTTCTGGATGTCCTGGAAGAGGCCGGCGAACTGCTCGGCGTAGACATCCTTCAGGGTGGGGAACTCCCGCTTCAGGAGCTTCATCAGCCCCTGGGTGGAGATGGCGGGCATATCGATGACCACGAACCGGGAGGCCAGGGCCTCGTTCAGTTCCCGGGTGCCGGCGTAGCCGTAGTTCATGGTGGCGATGAAGCGGGTGGCGTCGTGGAGGGGGATCCGCTCATAGCCGGGCATATCGATGGAACGGCGGAAGTCCAGGGTGGCGTGGAGCACCGCCAGGGACTCGTTCTTGGCCATGTTGATCTCGTCCAGCACGCCGAAGCCGCCGGTCTCCGCGCACTGGTAGATGGGGCCCTTCCGCAGCGCCACGGCGCCGTTTTCAAAGGTGTCCGTCCCCAGCAGGGTGGCGGCGTCGGTGTTGATGTAGAAGGACACGTTCCAGCTGGGGCGGCCGAATACGGTGGCCAGGTTCTCCGCCAGCACGTTTTTGCCGGTGGCCTTGGGGCCCACCAGCAGCAGGTTCTCCCCGCAGAGGATGGCGGTGATGGCCTCCTCCCAGATGTCCTTGCCGTAATAGAGATACCGGGGGTCGGGGATCCGGCGCTGCAGCAGCGCGTCCGCCTCCGGATAGGTGTCACGAAATTTTTTGACCTCCGCGATGATATCGGCGCTGACGCCCTCATCCCGCAGAAATTCCAGAATGTCCAGCATAGGTCTCTACCTCCCCTGTGTGCTGCCTCTATCATAGCATGATTCCGGAAAATGGCAAGGGGAAATGACAGATTCCGCTCCATTTCAGCCATTTGACGGGGACTCCACGCTCCGTTTGTTGCGGAGAGAGGGTGGGTGTGGTAAACTGGCGGCAGGTGATGAAGCATGGACAAGGCAAAGACCGGGGCCCTGATCGCGGCGGCCCGTAAGGAGAAGGATATGACCCAGAAGGAGCTGGCGGCGGCCCTCCATGTGTCGGACCGGGCGGTCAGCAAATGGGAGCGAGGCGCCGGATTCCCGGACATCTCCCTGCTGGAGCCCCTGGCGGACGCCCTGGGGCTGGGTGTCCTGGACCTGCTGCGAGGGGAGCGGACAGAGGAGGAACCGGAGATCACGGTCCGGCAGGCGCTGACCTTTCTGGCCAGGCAGGCCAGAGAACGGACCCGGAGAAGATGGAGCCAAATATTGGGCGGGACATTTGCCCTGTTGATGGCCTCTTTTATCCTATTTGCGATTCTGGACCGAGCAGGAGTATTCCTTCAGGAGATTACACTGGAAGTACCGGCCACTGTATACAACGCGGAAGGGACACCGGCAGGGAAGACCGCCGTCACCATCGACGGCACGGTGTGCATCCTGGGAGACCGCTCCTTTGTGGGCCGGTTTGCCATTGACGCTGTGGAACCCACTTGCCGGGAGGGAGTGGAGGCACAGATTCGGTGGGATGCCATGTGGGAAGGCGCCCAGGATATTCTGTTTTACCGAGCGGGGGACTTCCTCTCTCTCGGTGTCGAGCGGATGTTGTATATGACGGAGAGTATGCAGTCCTTCGGGCTTCGATTGGAGGACGGGACCATCATTGCCACAGATGAGGCATATGTGCCGCTGCTGATGTCGGGCTACTATTATTCCATCCGTCCGAGCTTCTCCAATCAATTTTGAAATGACCGCACAGGTCTCTGCTTTCGGAAAAACGCAAAGCGCCCGAACACTTGAGAAGCGTTCGGGCGCTTATATTGCTCTTTTACGCCAACTTATCAGCCAACCGCTTGGCGATCTCGTCCAGGAATTCCTCGCTGTCCACGCCGCGAGCCTGGAAACCAGGCTCCACCAGGCCCAGCAGATCCTTTGTCATGACGCCGTCCATCAGGGTCTGAAGGGAGGCGTCCTCCAGCGCCTGGCCGAACCGCACCAGATCCGTCAGGCCGTCCAGCTCGCCCCGGCGCTTCAATGCGCCGGACCAGGCGAAGATGGTGGCCATGGGGTTGGTGGAGGTCTTTTCACCCTTCCGCCACTTGTAATAGTGCCGGGTGACGGTGCCGTGGGCGGCCTCGAATTCCATGGTGCCGTCGGGGGCCACCAGCACGCTGGTCATCATGGCCAGAGACCCGAAGGCGGTGGACACCATGTCGCTCATCACGTCGCCGTCGTAGTTCTTGCAGGCCCAGATGTAGCCGCCCTCGCTGCGGATGACCCGGGCCACCGCGTCGTCGATGAGGGTGTAGAAGTAGGTGAGGCCCAGCTCTTCAAACTTGACCTTGTAGGTCTGCTGGTACTCCTCCTCGAAGATCTGCTTGAAGTCCCCGTCGTAGACCTTGGCGATGGTGTCCTTGGTGGAGAACCAGAGATCCTGTTTCGTGTCGATGGCGTACTGGAAGCAGGCCCGGGCAAAGGATCGGATGGAGCTGTCCTTGTTGTGGGCACCCTGCCACACGGCGGGGCCGTCCACCTTCTGGACCACCACGGTCTTTTCCGCGCCGGAGGCGCCCTTGAAGGTCATGGTGCACTCGCCGGGCTCGTCGGTGTGGAAGTCCACGCTCTTGTACACGTCGCCGTAGGCGTGACGGGCGATGGTGATGGGCTTCTTCCAGTTCTTCACCACCGGCTTGATGGCGTCGATGATGATGGGCGTCCGGAACACGGTGCCGTCCAGGATGGAGCGGATGGTGCCGTTGGGGCTCTTCCACATCTCCGTCAGCTCCGGGTACTCCTCCATCCGCTGACGGTTGGGAGTGATGGTGGCGCACTTCACCGCCACGCCCAGCCGCTTGGTGGCGTTGGCGGCGTCCACCGTCACCTGGTCGCGGGTCTCGTTGCGGTGCAGGAGCCCCAGGTCATAATACTCCGTTTTCAGGTCCACAAAGGGACAGATCAGCTTCTCCTTGATCCAGGCCCACAGCACCCGGGTCATCTCGTCCCCGTCCATCTCCACCAGGGGAGTGGTCATTTTGATTTTGTCCATGGTCTTAACCTCACCAATCATTAGGAATTAGGAGTTAGGAATTAGGAATTTCGGAGTCCGGCGCAGCCGGACTGATTTCAATTATTTTCGCCGCGGCGTGTACGTGGCGAAAATACCCCGACCTGTGCGCCCTTGGGGCGCACACACCAGTGACCGACGTCACTGGTGGTGGGGAATCTAAAGGGGGAGCCTGCTCCCTCTTTACGATCTCTTGGCGTAGTAATTCATCAGGCAGCCGTCGAGAATGATTTCTTTCTCATCGTCCGTCAGGCCCTTGATGTGGAGCATCAGGTCCTCCACAGTGCCATCCTGTCTGATGACCTTGGCGGGGATGTCCTCCACGCCGGTCTCGATGGCGTTCCGGATGCCCGGGACGAACACGCAGTCGCCGGGGGCGTAGTCAAAGGGCGTGCCCTCATCCAGGGTGAAGGGCAGGATGCCCCAGTTGATGCAGTTGGAGCGGTACCGCTTCGTGGCGAACTCGTAGCAGATGTTGGCGAAGCCACCCAGCACCTTCTGGCAGGAGGCGGCCTGCTCCCGGGCGGAGCCGTCGCCGGGCTTGTTGGCGAACACGCAGGAGCCGAACTGGGTGGTTTCCGCCAAGGCCGCGCCGTCGCCCACCTTGTCCAGGATAGAGGTCAGCTTCTCCAGGGCGTTCCCAGCCAGACGCGCCGCCTCGACCTCCGCCACGGCCTTGGCCCGGCCCACGTAGGCCGGCTCCCGGCGGGACAGGGTGAACTCCGCCAGCCGCAGGGGGTTGGAGCGGTAGGAGGAGGTCTCGCCGGAGGGGATCAGCTCGTCGGTGGTGGTGACGGGATCGTGGAGCACCGCCGCCAGCTCCACCAGCAGATTCTCCGCCAGGGGCTGCATCTCCGGCCAGTCGGTGATGTTGGGGCCCATCACCAGCTCCACGCTGGGGTCCGCCTTGCCGAAGCCGTAGTACAGCCGCCGGTCGTAGACGCCCTTGTCGAAGTGGTAGTCGTGGTGGACGGGCTCGTAGTCGATGTCCGTGGCGGCGGTGATCCTGCCGCCGTTCAGGGCCGTGGCGGCGATGGAGCGGGAATCCATCAGGCACACGCCGGCGAACTGGCCCTCGGCGGGCTTGGAGCCCTCCCGGTTGGGGAAGTTCCGGGTGGTGTGCCGCAGGCTGAGACCGTTGTTGGCGGGCACGTCTCCCGCGCCGAAGCAGGGACCGCAGAAGCTGGGCTTGATGATGGCGCCGGTGGCCAGCAGGTCGGCGGTGGCGCCGATCTTCGTCAGCTCCAGGCTGACGGGCACGCTGGTGGGGTATACGTCCAGGGTGAAGGCCCCGTTGCCGGTGGAGCCGCCCCGGAGGATGTCCGCCGCCTCGGTGATGTTGTCGAACAGGCCGCCGGCGCATCCGGCGATAACGCCCTGGTCCGCCCACACGCCGCCGTCCCGGACCTTGTCCGTCAGCTTCACATGGGCCTTGGGATACCGCTTCTGGGCGTCCGCCTCCACCGCCGCCAGGATGTCGGCGGCGTTCTCCAGGAACTCGTGGATGGTCCAGGCGTTGGAGGGGTGGAAGGGCAGGGCGATCATGGGCTCGACCTTGGAGAGGTCGATCTCGATGTACTTGTCGTAATAGGCGCCGTCCGCCGGGTGCAGCTCCTGGAAGTCCTCCGGCCGCTGGTGGGCCTGGTAGAAGCCCTCGGTGACGCTGTCCGTCTCCCAGATGGAGGAGAGGCAGGTGGTCTCCGTGGTCATGACGTCGATGCCGTTGCGGTAGTCGATGGGGAGGCTGGCGATGCCGGGACCGCAGAACTCCAGCACGCAGTTGTTGACGAAGCCGCTTGCAAAGGTGGCCTTCACCAGGGCGATGGCCACATCGTGGGGGCCCACGCCCCGCCGGGGCGCGCCGGTCAGGTATACCAGAACGACCTTGGGATAGTTGATGTCCCAGGTGTTTTTCAGCAGCTGCTTGGCCAGCTCCGGGCCGCCCTCGCCCACGGCCATGGTGCCGAGAGCCCCGTACCGGGTGTGGGAGTCGGAGCCCAGGATCATGGCGCCGCCCCTGGCCATCTGCTCCCGGGCGTAGGAGTGGATGACGGACTGGTTGGCGGGCACATAGATGCCGCCGTACTTCTTGGCAGCGGACAGGCCGAACACGTGGTCGTCCTCGTTGATGGTGCCGCCCACGGCGCACAGGCTGTTGTGGCAGTTGGTGAGGGCGTAGGGAATGGGGAACTCCTTCATGCCGGAGGCCCGGGCCTGCTGGATGATGCCCACATAGGTGATGTCGTGGGATACCATGGCGTCAAAGCGGATCTGCAGATGCGCCGGGTCACCGGAGGTGTTGTGGGCCTGGAGGATGGACCAGGCCATGGTGCGCTTCCGGCCCTCCTCCGGGGAGACCGGGCCGGCATCACTGGGGACGCCGCCCGCCAGGAACACGCCGCTGTCGTGAAGTGTGATCATATCAAAGGACCTCCTGTGTGTCACGGAGAAGCCGTGTGATTTCTATTCAATATACCATAAACCGCCGGGAATGAAAAGCCGTTTTGCAGGAAAAAGCCCCGCATCCTGCAAATTCAGAGGACTTGACAAGAAATCCGCAGGAAACCGCGGACGCCGGAGACAGTTTGCGGAGACAGGGGACCTTCTGTCTATGAGCCTTTCACGGGTCTCTGCGGGCTTGAAAAGCGCTTGTGCTCCTGAGGAGATGCATCTATAATAGATAATACATGCGACATGCGGGGAAATTCATCTTCGGAGGTTTTGCCATGGAATATCGCACTGTGCGGGAGACCGCTGAAAAATGGGGCCTTTCCCTTCGGATGGTGCAGCAGTTCTGCATCGACGGCCGCATCCCCGGCGCGCGGAAATTCGGCAAGTCCTGGGCCATCCCCGCCGACGCGGAAAAGCCCCGGGACCCCCGCCTTGTCCGCGGGCAGACGGCTCCGGCCGCCGGCCTTTTGGACCACGCCGGCCTGATGCCTCTGATGAACACCCCCTTCCAGCCCGGCCAATGCCTGGCGGCGGTGGAGGCCATGGAGGAGGGCCCCCGGCGGGACATCGCCCAGGCGGAGTATTACTACTTCACCGGCCGGCCGGAGCAGGCGGCGCGGGCGGCGAGTGCCTATCTCACCAGCCCGGACGCGGGGGCGCGCCTGTCCGCCTGCCTGATCTACGCCTACGCCAACCTCCCCCTCCAGCAGATCCGGCACGCCCGGTTTGCCCTGGATGAGATCCAGAAATTCCTGGCGGCAGGCGGAGAGAAGGCCCCACAGCTGCGGGCGGCGGGGGCGTTCGTGGCGGCCACCTCCGCCGTGCTGCTCCACCTGCCCCTGCCCAGGTCCCTGCCCGCCACCAGGGAGTTTCTGCCCCTGCTGCCTATCGGCCTGCGGGCTTTTGCCCTGTATGTCCAGGCCCATTACCTCTATCTGAAGCACAACTATGCCCAGAGCATCGGCATTGTGGAGGCCGCGTTGTCCATGGGGGCGGAGCAGTACCCCATCCCCGCCATCTACCTGCATCTGATCGCCGTCATGGATTATATGCGGCTGAGAAGGACAGAGCCCGCCCAGGAGCATCTGCTCTCGGCCTGGGCCCTGGCCCGGCCCGACGACCTGCTGGAGGGCTTTGGCGAGCACCACGGCCTGCTGGGCGGGATGCTGGAATCCGTCATCAAGCCCCGGTGGCCGGAGGACTTCAAGCGCATCATCGACATCACCTACCGTTTCTCGGAGGGGTGGCGGTACATCCACAACCCGGATACCGGCCAAGCGGTGGCGGACAATCTCACCACTACGGAGTTCACCGTGGCCATGCTGGTGGTCCAGGACTGGACCACCGAGGAGATCGCCGCCCACATGGGCGTGTCCATCTCCACCATCCGAAGGCACCAGGCCCATATCAGGAAAAAGCTGGGGGCCAAGAGCCGGCAGGAGCTGGCAGGCTATATGCTGGCGTGAGCCCAGCTTTCTGTTCGCAATGGCGCATAGAATCTTTTGAAATTTTTTGACACACCTTTTTCGGCTCAAAAGTGAGAATAGCGCGGCGGAAAAAGCTGTGGTATAATAGCGGCGTAGAGGTCCGGTTTTGCCTCACCCAACAAAAAAATCACAATGGCCATGGCCATTGTGTCGTATGGGGGACCCATACGACAACCAGACCTGGTCAAAGAACAGGAGGTACCTTGCATGAAAAGACGGTTTTGGAGCGTTTGCATGGCCCTGGCGTTGTGTTGGACCCTGCTGCCCGCCACGACGCTGGCGGCGGAGCCGGCCGGCGGATCGCAAGCTGTTCCCTCTCAGACGCGGCCTGTGGGGACATGGGACTTCAACGACAACGACACTTCCGACAGCAGCGGCAACGACAACACGCTCACCAGGGACGGCGCTATCTTTTTTGAAGACGGCTGGATGAAAACGCAGGAGGGCCAAGTTGGCAATGCCTCGGTCGATCTGGAGCTCAACGGAGGGGCAGGCTTCAGCCTTTCCATGGCCTTCAGAACTATAAGGGCGGCGAGTACGGGCGAAGGCGCTCGGACGGAGCTTTTCACATTGGGCAGTCTCTCCGCAGAAGCCTACACCACTGGCGAGCTGGAAGTCTCACTCAGCGGTCAAAGCGTTGGGAGCGCCGTAGGCGCTGTGTCCGATGGCGGCACAAACACGCTTAAGGTGTGGATCGAGACGGACAACGCCCTGCACGTCATCCTCAACGGCAATGATATAGGCTATATCGCCGACGCCGATGTGGGCGGCGAAAGAACCCTTGTCATCGGCAACTGGTCCGAATCCGGCTATGCCACCTCCTTTGACTACGTGCACATCACGGACACACAGCCTCAGCCGACAGGGTATACTGTCACCTTCAACGGAAACGGCGGCAGCGGCACGATGGCCAACCAGTCGTTCGACTACGACGAGGAAAAGGCCCTTACCGCCAACAGCTTTACCTGGACGGGCCATGATTTTACCGGGTGGAATACAAAGGCGGACGGCAGCGGCACTTCCTATACGGACAAACAGAAGGTAAAAAAACTGACCGACACAGACGGTGGGACCGTCATACTCTATGCCCAGTGGAAACTCGCGGATTACAGCGTCACGCTGGAGGCCAACGGCGGCACTATCGCCGATGGGAAAGATGTTACCAGCTATACCTACGGTACGGGCGCGGCGCTGCCCACGGCGGAGGACATCACCTGGGACGGTTATGCGTTCAAGGGCTGGTATGAGGACAGCGGTTTCTCCGGCAGCCCGGTGGCGGAGATCACCGCCGCCGACACGGGGGCCAAAACCTACTATGCCAAGTGGGTGAAACTGTGGACCGTCACCGTCACCGCCGGGGACGGCGGCACGGCCAGCGGCGGCGGGACCTTTGAAGAAAACTCCACCGTCACCGTCACTGCCGTCCCCGACAGCGGCTACCGCTTTATCCGCTGGACGGAGAACGGCGCGCAGGTGAGCGCCGACGAAAGCTATGCTTTCCCCCTGACCGGGGACCGGAGCCTGACCGCCGAATTTGCCAGCAACTCCAGCGGCGGCTCCAGCCGCCCCACCTATTCCCCGGTGCTGGACGTGGGGGACGGCGGCACGGTGAAGGTGAACCCCCGCACCCCGGAGGCGGGGGAGGAGGTCACCCTCACCGTTGCCCCCGACCCGGGATTTGAGGTGGAGGAGGTCTCCGTCACCGACCGGGACGGGGACGAGGTGGAGGTCACGGACAACGGCGACGGGACGTACACCTTTGAACAGCCCCGGGGCCGGGTGACCATTGAAGTGACCTTCCGGGAGGTCTCCCAGGGGACGCCCTTCGCCGATGTGCCGGAGGACTACTGGGCCCGTGACGCCATCGCCTGGGCCTACGAAAACGGCTATGTCAGCGGCACCAGCGCCGCCGCCTTCAGCCCCGGCGCCTCCATCTCCCGCCAGCAGGTGTGGATGATTTTGGCCCGGCTCTCCGGCGGGGCCCCGGCGGACATGGCGGCGGCCCGGGCCTGGGCCGTGGAGAGCGGCATCTCCGACGGTACCGCCCCCGGCGGCGCGGTGACCCGCCAGCAGCTGGCGGCGCTGCTGTACCGCTTCGCCCAGAGCCAGGGTATGGACGTGTCCGTGGGAGAGGACACCAATATTTTGAGCTACCCCGACGCCTTCGACGCGGCGGAGTACGCCGTCCCGGCCCTGCAGTGGGCCTGCGGCGCGGGGGTGCTCTACGGCACCAGCGACGGGCGGCTGGATCCCCAGGGCACCGCCACCCGGGCCCAGTTCGCGGTGATGCTGGAGCGGTTCTGGGGACCATACCTGGGTGCCTGAGCGGCAAAAGGGGGGCGGCATTTGCCGCCCCTTTTTTCAGATGGCCCATATCTTGACAACGGGGAGAGCGAGGCGTATAATCGGACCAACTGAATCAGGATCTTCAGGGCGGGGTGCAATTCCCCACCGGCGGTACAGCCCGCGAGCCGAAAGGCATGACCCGGTGAAACTCCGGGGCCGACAGTATAGTCTGGATGGAAGAAGATCGTGCGACCGCAGGGGACCTGTTTCCTGCGTCCATGGACGTTCGCTCTGGAATGCGTGCATTCCGGGGCGTTTTTGGTTCTGTGGGCGGAGGCTGTTCCGCTTTTTCACGACGCTCTGAACCGCTGGTTCAGGGCATCTTTTTTTCGGAGGCGAACCATGAACGACTGTGACTATATGCGCCTGGCCCTGACGCTGGCGGAGCGGGGCGTGGGCTGGGTCAGCCCCAACCCCCTGGTGGGGGCGGTGCTGGTGAAGGAGGGGCGCATTCTCGGCCAGGGCTGGCACGCCCGGTGCGGCGGTCTCCACGCCGAGCGGGCCGCCCTGGCGGACTGCCGGGAGGCCCCGGCGGGGGCCGCCCTGTATGTGACCCTGGAGCCCTGCTGCCACACCGGACGCCAGCCCCCCTGCACGGACGCCATCCTCTCCGCCGGCATCCGCCGGGTGGTGGTGGGCAGCATGGATCCCAACCCGCTGGTGGCGGGCAAGGGCGTGGAGATCATCCGCTCCCATGGGGTGGAGGTGGAGACCGGCGTGCTCCAGGCGGAGTGTGACGCCCTGAACCCGGTGTTCTTCCACTACATCCGCACCAAGCGGCCTTACGTGGTGATGAAGTACGCCATGACCCTAGACGGAAAGATCGCCACCCGCACCGGGGCCTCCCGGTGGATCACCGGGGAGGCGGCCCGGCAGAGGGTCCACCAGGACCGGCACCGGTACCGGGGCATTCTGGCGGGGGTGGGCACCGTGCTGGCGGACGACCCTCTGCTGACCTGCCGGATGGAAAATGGCCGGAACCCGGTGCGGGTGATCTGCGACACCCGTCTGCGGACGCCGCTGGACAGCCGGATCGTCCGCACCGCCAACGAGGTGGAGACCATCCTGGCCACCTGCGAGACGGACGGTGAGCGGATCGCCCCCTATACCGCCGCCGGCTGTCAGGTGTGGCAGCTGCCGGAGCGGGAGGGCCATGTGGACCTGTCTGCCCTGATGGACCGCCTGGGGGCGGCGGAGATCGACGGCGTGCTGCTGGAGGGCGGCGGCACCCTGAACTGGTCCATGCTGGAGGCGGGACTGGTGCAGCGGGTCCAGGCCTACATCGCCCCCAAGCTCTTCGGCGGCGTCGGGGCCAAATCCCCGGTGGAGGGCACGGGAGTGGAGCTCCCGGCCCAGGCGGCGCGTTTGCGGAACACCACCGTCACCCGGCTGGGGGAGGACTTTTTGCTGGAAGGAGAGGTGGACACGGATGTTTACGGGGATCGTTGAGGAGATGGGCACCATCCGCTCCATCCGGCGGGGCGCCCACTCGGCGGTGCTGTCCATCGGGGCGGCGACGGTGCTGTCCGATTTGAAGCTCGGCGACAGCGTGGCGGTCAATGGGGTCTGCCTCACCGCCACCTCCGTGGACGGCCACGGCTTCACTGCTGACGTGATGCACGAGACGCTCCGCCGCTCCTCCCTGGGGGTCCTGATCCCGGGAAGCCCGGTGAATCTGGAGCGGGCCATGGCGGCGGACGGCCGGTTCGGGGGTCACATCGTCTCCGGCCACATCGACGGCACCGGCACCATCGCCGAAACGCGGCGGGACGACAACGCCGTGTGGTACACCGTCTCCGCCGCCCCGGCCCTGCTGCGGTACATCGTGGAGAAGGGCTCCATCGCCATCGACGGCATCTCTCTGACGGTGGCGTCCGTGGCGGCGGACCGGTTCTCCGTGTCCGTCATCCCCCACACGGCGGCGGTGACGGTGCTGGGCCGCAAACGGCCGGGGGACATCGTCAACCTGGAGACGGACATCATCGGCAAGTATGTGGAGAAGCTGCTGCGCCCGGTGGCGGACACCGCCCCCAAGGGCGGCATCTCCCTGGAATTTTTGATGGAAAACGGATTTTGAACAAGGAGGAACGACCCATGGATTCCCAATTCTGCACGGTGGCGGAGGCGCTGGAGGAACTCCGCGCCGGCCACCTCATCATCACCATTGACGACCCGGACCGGGAGAACGAGGGGGACCTGATCTGTGCCGCCCAGTTCGCCACTACCGAGAACGTCAACTTTATGGCCGTCCACGCCAAGGGTCTCATCTGCACCCCCATGAGCGCCGAGGTCGCAGACCGGCTGGGCCTGGAGCAGATGGTGAAGGTGAACACTGACAACCACTCCACCGCCTTCACGGTGTCCATCGACCACGTGGACACCACCACCGGCATCAGCGCGGAGGAGCGGGGCTACACCTGCCGCAAGTGCGTGGACCCGGCCACCCGGCCGGAGGACCTGCGCCGGCCCGGTCATGTGTTCCCGCTGGTAGCCCGGCGGGGCGGCGTGCTGGTGCGCAGCGGCCACACAGAGGCCACCGTGGACCTGTGCCGGCTGGCGGGGCTCCCCCAATGCGGACTATGCTGTGAGATCATGCGGGACGACGGCACCATGATGCGCACCACGGAGCTGCTAGAGAAAGCAAAGGAATGGGGGCTGAAGGTGCTGACCATCCAGGCCCTCCAGGACTACTGCCGCCGCCACGACAAGCACGTGGTCCGGGAGGCCGCGGCCAAAATGCCCACCCGATACGGCGACTTCCGGATCTATGGCTACGTCAACGACTTGACCGGCGAACACCACGTGGCCCTTGTAAAAGGGGACATCGGCGGCGGGGAAAACGTGCTGTGCCGGGTCCACTCCGAGTGCCTCACCGGGGACGTGTTCGGCTCCAAGCGCTGCGACTGCGGAGAGCAGCTCTCCGCAGCCATGCGCCAGATCGAGGCAGAGGGCCGGGGCGTGGTGCTGTACATGCGGCAGGAGGGCCGGGGCATCGGTCTCATCAACAAGCTGAAGGCCTACGCCCTCCAGGAGCAGGGACTGGACACGGTGGACGCCAATGTGAAGCTGGGCTTTGCCCCGGACCTGCGGGAGTACTGGACCGGGGCCCAGATCCTTCGGGACCTGGGAGTCAGGACCATGCGGCTGCTGACCAACAACCCGGACAAGATCTACCAGCTGTCGGACTTTGGCCTGGAGATCGTGGAGCGGGTGCCCATCCAGATCCCCGCCACGGCGGAGGACCTCTACTACCTGCGGACCAAGCAGCAGCGGATGGGGCACCTGGTACGGTACTGAGCCCCGCCCCTGTTGGCAGAATAAGGGATCATTATAATTTTACTATTCGAGGAGGACAAACAATATGAAAGTCTATGAGGGCAATCTGGTCGCGGAAGGTATTCGGGTGGGCGTGGTGTGCGCCCGGTTCAATGAGTTCATCGTCTCCAAGCTCCTCTCCGGCTGTGAGGACGGCCTGCTGCGCCGGGGCGTCCGGGGAGACGACATCCACGTGGCCTGGGTCCCCGGCGCCTTTGAGATCCCGCTGGTAGCCGCCAGGATGGCCGGGAGCGGGAAGTACGACGCCGTCATCGCCCTGGGAGCGGTGATCCGGGGCTCCACCAGCCACTACGACTATGTGTGCGCCGAGGTGTCCAAGGGCGTGGCCCACGCGGCGCTGGAGAGCGGCGTGCCGGTGCTGTTCGGCGTCCTCACCACGGACACCATCGAGCAGGCCATCGAGCGGGCGGGCTCCAAGGCCGGCAACAAGGGGGCTGAGTGCGCCCAGGGCGCCATCGAGATGGTGAATCTGCTGCGCGCCATGGAGGGATAAAACGCATGGCCTCTGCGGATCTGATTTGACCAGCCACCTGTATTTCTCCTGATCATGAAGAGCCGTCCGTGACCCGATGCGTTTCATATAAGTCCCCAAATGCCTTGGAGGTGCCAGTGACCCGGTCACCGGCACCTCCAAGGCATTGCGCGGAGAGCTTTTGCTGTCCGTATGAGGGGCCGGTATTTGGCGGCCCTCTTTGGAAAAGGAAACAGGATTCAGCTGGCGGCCCTGGGGGCGCTGCGCCGGGCCATGAACCACACGAAGAGGACCACGGCGGCGCAGACCAGCGTCCGCCAGCCCCAGCCGTCCAGGCCCACCAGCAGGATCACCAGGATCAGCAGGGGCAGGATGAGCTGAAAGTAGGGCTTCAGCTTGGGGGACATTCCCAGGCCGGTGCCCTTGTTGGCCTCCGCCAGGTAGTTGTCGAAGCCCCAGCCCCACTTGCTGACACAGAACAGCAGATAGATCATGGAGCCGATGGGCAGCAGCAGGTTGCTGACCAGGAAGTCCTCAATGTCCATGATATTGCCGGTGGCGCCGTTGGGCAGCGGAGCGCCGAAGGACCAGACGTTGAAGCCCAGCACGCAGGGGAAGCTGGCCAGCAGGATGAACACGCCGCAGACGATGGTGGCCTTCTTCCGGGACCAGCCGAAGTTGTCCATGCAGCTGGCCATGATGTTCTCAAACACCGCCAGCACGGTGGTGAAGCTGGCGAAGGTCAAAAACAGGAAGAACAGGGCGCCCCACAGCCGGCCGCCGGTCATGCTGACGAACACCCGGGGCAGGGTCAGGAAGATCAGGTTGGGGCCGCTGTCCGCCTCGATGCCGAAGCTGAAGCAGGCGGGGAAGATGATCATGCCGGACATGAAGGCCACGAAGGTGTCCAGGCAGCAGATCCGCACGGCCTCGCCGGGGAGGCGGTTGGCGTCGGACATATAGCTGCCGAAGATCTCCATGGCGGCGATGCCCAGGCTCAGTGTGAAGAAGGACTGGTTCATGGCGGCCACGATCACGTTGCCGATGCCCACCTCCGCGGCCCGGGCAAAGTCCGGCACCAGGTAGAACTTCACACCCTCGATGGCGCCCTCCAGGGTCAGGCTGTTGATGGCCAGAATGACGATCAGCACCAGCAGGCAGATCATCATCCACTTGCTGATCCGCTCCAGCCCCTTCTGCAGGCCGAAGCTGCACACCAGGAAGCCCGCCACCACGGTGATCACCATCCACAGGGCCATCTCACCGGGATTGGCCTGCAGGGCGGACCATACGGCATCCACGTCGGAGGGCTGCATCCCACTGAAGGTGCCGGTTGCGAATTTGACACAGTAGCCCAGCATCCAGCCGGAGACGGTGGTGTAGTACATCATCAGCAGGCAGCAGCCGATGACGCACAGCCAGCCATGGACATGCCAGCGGCTGCCTTTGGGCTCCAGGGCCTTGTAGCCCAGCACCGCGCTCTTGCGGCTTGCACGGCCCACCGCCAGCTCCATGGTCAGGATGGGCACGCCCATGATGATCAGGGAAATGATGTAAAACAGCACGAACACGCCGCCGCCGTTGGCACCGGTGACGTAGGGGAATTTCCACACGTTTCCGATGCCGATGGCGCAGCCGGCGCTCACCAGGATGAATCCCAAACGGGACCGGAAGTTTTCTCGACGCAAGATTCTCTCTCCTTCTCTCTTTTCATGTCCGCAGGACTGCGTCCTGCGAACAGACCTCACCTATCTTAACCCGGATGGATAGAGAAGTCAACCTCCTTTTCCCGGTCCGCCGGAGAAAGACCTTGCGGCGTTGATGGGAGTCTGCTATGATGGGGCAAAGGAGGCATTGCCATGAATGTGCTGATCGTTGTGGATATGCAGAACGACTTTGTCTCCGGCGCGCTGGGGACGCCGGAGGCCCGGGAGATCGTGCCCCGGGTGGTGGACCGTGTCGAAGAGGGCCTACGCCGGGGAGAACGGGTGCTTTTCACCCGGGACACCCATGAGGCGGATTACCTGGACACCCAGGAGGGGAGAAACCTGCCGGTGCCCCACTGTGTCCGGGGAACGGAGGGATGGGAGATCGTGGAGCCCCTGCGGAAATACGCGGAACACCCCATCGACAAGCCCACCTTTGGCAGCCAGGTCCTGGGGGCGCTGCTGAAGGCCCAGGACGAGGACCTGCGCCGCCAGGGAAAGCCGGGCGTGGAGCGGATCACGCTCATCGGCCTGTGCACGGACATCTGCGTCATTTCCAATGCCCTGCTGGCGAAGGCCTTCCTGCCGGAGGCGGAGGTGGCGGTGGATGCCGCCTGCTGCGCCGGCGTGACGCCGGAGAGCCATCGGACCGCCCTGGCGGCCATGAAACCCTGCCAGATCACGGTGGAGCACGAGATGTGAGCAAAGGGCCCCGGAGCAGTCTCCGGGGCCTCGCTTTTTTGTAACGGTTTTGATGGAATTTGTGGCTGCTTTGTGGGGATTTGCCAGATGTCCCGTGATATGCTGGACAAAAAGGAGGGGATCGTATGCGGATACACAGCGGCATCTGCGCCGGGGCGCTGCTTCTGGCCCTGCTGCTCACGGGCTGCGGAGGAGAGTCGTCCGCCCCGGAGGCCGGGAAAGACCTCCCCGCGGAGACGGCATATGGAGAGACGGCGGAACCGGCGCCGGAGACACCGGCGGATCCCGACGCCCTGACGGCGGAGGAGATCGCCCAGGTGAACGATGCGTTTGCCCCGTTTGATGAACGGGAAAACGGCTCATACATGAATCCCGTCTGCAGCTTCTTCACCTCCTATTATGAACGGCCGGAGGATCTGGACCTGGTGGAGTTCCTGCGTTATTTCGGACTTGGGGAGAGCCCGGTAGGGGATGACGCGGAGTTTGAGGCGCTGAAGGCGGCGGAGGGCTGGCCCTTTTCCACGGACCGGCTGGACCAGATGCCGGTGCCGGTCCACAAGTACAGCCGGGCGGATGTGGACGCCTATCTGGAGGAGCACGCCGGCATCACCACGGCGGACCTGACGGCCTTCCCGGACAGCACCGCGGACCTGCTGTATCTGCCGGAGTACGACGCCTTCTACAACTTCACCAGTGATGCCGGCCCAGGCATGTTCATCTGCGAGACCGGACGGCGGGAAGGGGATCTTCTGATCCTCACCGGAGGCGGCAAGAAACTGACCCTGGAAGAGACGGAGGACGGGCGGTATCTCTTCCGCGCCTTCCTGCTGCTGGAGCGCGGAGAGGCGTGAGGGACGCCGTAGGCGCAGAGATCCGAAAATGCGGGAAAATTTGGATGATCATCTGGAAAAGCGGGGCGGACGCCCCGCTTTTTTTACAGTTCTCATCATTGCGAAACAGCCGCCCTGTCCTCTATAATGAGACCCAACGTGTGCACACGCATACGAAATCGGACGGGGAAACACCCCGAAAAGGAGAGCGACAATGAAAAAAACAGTCACCCTGGCGCTGACCCTTGCCATGCTGCTTGGTACCCTGAATGGGTGCGCCGATGACACACCGGCTGACAACGCCGAGACCCAGACGACCACGGAGATCCAGGAGACCTCCGCGGCAGAGAACTTTTCTGATGAAATGAAGATCCCCTACGCGACAGACCTGTCCCCGGAGGACGGGGCGGATTCCGTGGAGCGGGCGGGAGACCATGAGAGCTCCCCCTACTTCGCCCACCCGGACGTGTACAACATGGAGTCCACGGACACCCTGACGGTCCTTCACAACTTCAAGACCCAGCAGCAGACCAGCGAGTGGTCCTGTGGCGTCACCTCCGCCCTGATGGTGCTGGAGTGGTACGGAAAGCTGGGCGACTGGAACGAGGAGTCCCTGGCGGCGCTGCGGCACTCCCTGGACGGCACGGAGCTGGAGGGCTATCCCGGCACCACCCTGGCCCAGGCGGTGGACATCTTCGAGGGCGTGGGCGGCTTTGAGACCGTCACCACGGAGGACTATCCGGACGGTATCTGGCTGGAGGATATCCGGGGCTGGCTGGCCGAGGGAAAGCCCGTCATGATCTGCTGGAACGACTGGGGCGGCCACTGGCAGGTCATCATCGGCTACGACACCATGGGCACCGAGACGGAGCAGGACGACGTGTTCCTGGTGGCGGACCCCTACGACACCACGGACCACAACCAGGACGGCTACGGCGTCTACGCGGCGGAGCGGTTACTGTACAACTTCACCATGTACGGCGCCTTCCCCGAGGAGGAGGGCGGCAGCGATATGCTGTTCCTGGTGGCCAGCCCCACGGCGTGAGCGGGATCAGAACTTTATAGATCAAGAGGCCCGGAGACAAACCGTCTCCGGGCCTCTTCGCGTCTGGCCGCAAGGTCACTCGATATTGATCTGCCGGCTGGAGGAGACCTCCACCGTCTTCTTGGGCAGCTTCAGATCCAGCACGCCGCTGTCGTAGGAGGCGGTGATGCCCTCCGTCCGGATGCCGGAGACGTCGAAGCTCCGGCTGTAGGAGCCGTAGGAGCGCTCGCAGCACACATACTTGCCCTTCTTCTCCTGCTCCTCATGCTCGGAGTGGCGCTGGGCCTGGATGGTGAGGGTGTCGCCGTCCAGATTCAGGCTGATGTCCTCCTTCTTGAAGCCGGGCAGGTCGGCCTTCAGCTCGTAGTGGTCGCCCTCATCAGTGATGTCGGTCTTGAACTCCGCCAGGCCCCGGCCCGTGAAGAAGTCGTTGTTGAAGAAGCGGCGCTCCATCTCCTCCATCTCAGAGAAGGGGTTCCAGCTGCTCATGGTGTTTCTGCGGTAAGGTCTCAGTTCAAACATAATCAATTCCTCCTATCAAATCCGGATGATCCGTGGTTGGGACCGGCGGCAGATGGATCATGGAGGATGTGCCGCCGGGTGGAACAGGTGCCTCTCTCAAGACCTCCTGTCCTTCTTTTCAAGTATTATGATAGGATGGAAAATCGGATATTGTGTGTTCTTTCTGTGAACGATCTGTGAATTTTGGCACTCTTGATTTGAGAGTGCTAAAAACCAGCGGATTCAGACATAGCTCTGGGTGGTCACGTCGAACACGCCCCGGGTGGTGATCCGCAGGGAGGGGATCACCGGCAGGGCCATAAAGCTCAGGGTCATGAAGGGGTCGATGCCCGGGTTGACCCCCAGGGCATGGGCCTTTTCCTTGGCGTGCTCCAGTTTCTCATTGACGGTGGTCAGGGGCTCGTCGCTCATGATGCCGGCGATGGCCAGGGGGACCTCCGCCACCGGCGCGCCCTGGTCCCAGACCACGATGCCGCCGTTCAGCTCCACCACTCGGTTAGCGGCGGCGGCCATGTCGGCCTCGTTGGTGCCTACCACGATGATGTTGTGGGAGTCGTGGGAGACGGAGGTTGCCACGGCGCCGGACTTCAGGCCGTAGCCCTGGAGGAAGCCGATGCCGATGTGGTGGGTGTTCTTGTGGCGCTCCACCACGGCGATCTTCAGCACATCGTACTCCACGTCGATCCGGTCGGAGTACCCGGCGTCCACCGTGGTGATCTCCCCGTTCACCATGCCGATGATGCCCCGGGGCCGGGCCTCCGTGAAGTCCTCCGCCGTCAGATGCTGGACGTGGAAGGTGCTGTGGGCACGCTCGGTCAGGTAGGGGTCGATGGCCGGAGTGGGGAAGTCCTTCACCACGCCGTGGTCCACCATCAGCTCGCCCCGCTTGAACACCTTTTCGATGTTGAAGTCCTGGAAGTTGTCGATGATCACAAAGTCCCCCAGATAGCCCGGGGCGATGGCGCCCCGGTTGTTCAGCAGGAAGTACCGGGCGGCGTTGTGGCAGGCCACCTTCACGGCGGTAATGGGATCCACCCCCAGGCCGATGGCACGCTTCACAATGTAGTCGATGTGGCCCTTTTCCAGCAGGTCGTTGGGGTGCTTGTCGTCGGTGCAGAACATGCACCGCTCGGAGTATTTGTCGCACAGCAGGGGGGCCAGGGCCTCCAGGTTCCGGGCGGCGGTGCCCTCCCGGATCATGATGAACTGGCCCCGCTCCAGCTTGGCGATGGCGTCGTTCAGGTCGTGGCACTCGTGATCGGAGTAGACGCCGGCGGCGATGTAGGCGTTCAGGTCGTTGCCCACCAGGTCCGGCGCGTGGCCGTCGATCTTCTTGTGGTGGGCCTGGGCGGCCACGATCTTCTCCACCGGCTGGTCGTCCCCGGAGATGATGCCCACGAAGTTCATCATCTCCGCCAGGCCCTGGACCCGGGGATGGTCGTAGAAGGAGTCCAGGCTGCGGTAGTCCAGCACGGCCCCGGACTCGTCCAAAGGCGTGGCCGGCACGCAGGAGGGCAGCATGAACCGCACGTCCACCGGCAGATCCTCCGTGGCCTGGAGCATGTACTCGATGCCGTCGGTGCCCATGACGTTGGCGATCTCGTGGGGATCCGTGATGACGGTGGTGGTGCCGTGGGGCAGCACGGCCTTCACGAACTCCTTGGGGGAGACCAGGGAGCTCTCCAGATGGATGTGGGCGTCCAGGAAGCCGGGGAGGACGATCTTCCCGGTGCAGTCCTCCTCCACGGTGCCGGAATACTGGCCCATGCCCACGATCAGCCCCTCCGCCACAGCGATGTCGGCATGACAGAGCTGGTTGGCAAAGACGTTGACATAGGTGGCGTTCTTCAGCACCAGGTCCGCCGGCTCCCGCCCTGCGGCGGCGTTGATGATGCGGCGCTTTTTCAGCAGCTTCCGGTTGATTTTGCCCGCGTAGCTCTCAGACATGAGACCACTCCTTTTCAGATAGATTTTTAGCCATTATCCGGACTTATAAAAGGCATAAATCTGAATAATGGCATCTGGTTAAGGAGAGTATACGCCTAAATCCGGTATTTGTCCACAGAAAATGGGAGAAAATTTTGGCACGACACCCGTTGCGGATGCGATTGCGCCGGAAGGGACTTTCTGATACACTGGTCTCAACAGCCAGCAAGGCACGGGATGCCCGGCGGCGCGGGCCGCCAGAAAGGAAGGCAACATGAACAACAAGGCATATCAGAAGATGGACTACGCCCTCTGCCTGCTCTCCGCGGCGGCGGACGGCAAGCGCCACGGCTGCATCGTCAACTCCTTCCACCAGGTGACCTCCTCCTTCCCGCCCAAGTTCACGGTGGCGGTCAACAAGGACCACGAGACCTGCAAGGCCGTCCAGGCGGCGGGGAGCTTCTCCGTCACGCTGCTGGACGCGGACGCGCCGGGGGAGCTCATCGATGTGTTCGGCTACAAGTCCGGCCGGGTGACGGACAAGTTCGCCGGCCGGGCGGTGGAGACCGACGGCAATGGCAATCCCTATCTGAAGGAGCACATGGTCTCCCGCATCGCCTGCAAGGTGGTGGACCAGCTGGAGATCGGCAGCTTCCTCCTCTTTGTGGGCCAGGCCACGGAGGCGGAGGTGCTGGGGGAGGGGAAGGTGCTGACCCTCCAGGCCTACACGGACCGGGGCAAGGCCACGCCGCCCACCGCCACCGTCTACCGCACCGTGGAGATCAACGGCTACCGCTGCACCGTCTGCGGCTATGTGTACGAGGGGGAGTCCCTGCCGCCGGAATTCCGGTGCCCCCTGTGCCACGCCCCGGCGGAGAAGTTCGTGAAGATCGAGAAATAAGGGCAAAGCCCCGCGCTGTTTCGGCGCGGGGCTTGCGTTTTTTCATTCCTCCAGAGGTCGGATCTCCAGATAGTAATGAGGCTCTGTCAGGTCCATCGCCACCTCCGTGACGCCGTTTTCCAGGTCGAAGCCCAGGTTCTGGCGGACGATCTCAATGGTGTCCGTATTCACCAGAGCGGCAGTCTGGCCGGTGAAGTCCAGAGCAGAGCCCAGGGACGTCACCAGGTCATAGCCCTGAAGGCCCACATTCTCCGAGCCGGAGCAGCCGTAGTCATAGCTGGGCGCTTTCCACAGCTCCGCTGACACGGTGACGCTGCCGCCCGCCGGGACTGTGACGGGGAAGGCCAGGTACAGCACCCGCTCCTGAACCAGCACATCCCAGAGGAAGTCGTCCAGCCGCCCGTCGGTATAGCGGTCCGCCGGTGTGTCGGCCAGGAGCCCGGAGGTCAGAAGCGCCTCAGTCACTGCCCGCTGGTACAGGGGGATCGGCAGCTGATCCAGCCCCGGCCACTGGGCGCTCTGACCGCTGTCATGCAATTCCGCCTGGCACAGCTCCGTCAGCACCGCGTCCAGGGTGGTCTCCTGCCGGGTGACGGTGCAGGAGACGCCGCCGATCGCTTCTTCACAGGCGCCATTGGCATAGCCCTGGAGGGTGTAGTCCCCGATGTCCGCTCCCAAGACCACCAGCAGCTTCAGCTCTGACTCGCTGCGGATCCCGTCGGGCACAAAGTAGTCATAGCGCCGCCAGCCGGTCTCATCATCCAGGGAGAGGCCGTTGAAGCCATAGGAGAGGATTGTGGTTTGCTCCGGATCGATGGTGAACTCCACCGCCTGGGTGGCGGCGTCATATTCCTCGTGGGGGGCCTGGAAGTCCGAAAAACGATACACGGTCACGGGGATGTCCAGGACGGGGGCCGCTCCCAGGGCCTGGGCCAGATAATCGCCGCTTTCCAGCAGGGCTGCGTAGTCCTCCCAGGAGGCGGGCGGGGCCAGATTCCAGGTGGAGCCGTCGTCCACGCCCGCGTCCCGGAACCCGCCGGCGTAGGCCCCGGCATAGAGCGTGGCCTCCGCCTGCACGCCGTCCGCCGAAACGGCGGGGGCGATGGTGCCCAGGTCCGCCAGGGATCCGGCAAAGGGGTACAGGGCTGTCACCGTCACATCCGCCTCCGTGGGATTGGTCAGCACATAGTCATCCGTCACCTGCGCGCCCCACTGGCGGGGAGAGCCGTCCTGGTACGTCCCCGGGGCAAAGTCCCAGGTGACGGTCCGCTCCGCCGTCAGCCCCGTGTCCGTCTCAGCCGTGGTCAGGGGGAACACCGGCCCGGCATAGGACATGAACGTGGTGCCCGCGTTGTGGCCGTCCCCGCTCTCGCCGGGTACGCTCCCTCCGTCCGCTTCGCCAGTGCTGCCGCCCATGCGGAAGGTACCGGCGAGGAACACCCCGCCGCAGATCACCGCCAGACACGCGGCGGCGGCCGCAAGGCGCCGCCAGGGGTGCCGCCGCTGCACAGCGGCGGGGGAGGAGGCGGACACCGCCTCCTCTACGAGGCTCTCATCCACCAGACCCAGGATGCGAAATAACCGCTCCGCTTTCATAACAGCACCCCTTCCTGTTCCAGATAAGTCCGCAGGGCTTTCCGGGTGCGGAAGAGGGCGGACTTCACCTTTCCCTCTCCGCAGCCCAGCGCCTCCGCAATCTCGGACAGACTCTGCCCATACCAATACCGCCGCAGGAAGAACACCCGGCTCTCCTGGGGCTGCCGCCGCAGAAAATCGCTGATGAGCGACGCGATCTCCTGGTCCTCCAGGGCCTTCTCCGTGCCGTGGGGAGCGGGGACGCAGTCGCTCAGCTCCCCCAGCAGCACCTCCATGCCGTCGCCGCCCCGCCGGGCGGTCCGGCTCTGCTTCCACCGGTCCAGGGACAGATTCCGGACGATGCGTCCCAACCAGGCCCGGAAGGCGGAGGGGCGGGCGGGGGGAATGGCGTTCCAGGTACGCAGGTAGGTGTCGTTGACGCACTCCTCCGCGTCGCCGTGGCAGCGGAGGATGTTCCAGGCGATGCCTGTGAGGAAGCCGCCGTATTTGCCGTGGGTCTCGTCGATGGCCCGCTGATCCCGCTGCCAGTACAGGTCGATGATCTCCGCGTCCTCCATGTTATCCTCCTCTCTCCCGCAGCAGTTCATTGGCGAAGCGGTTCAGCGCCTCGCAGGGCCCGTAGGCGGTACGCCAGCCTGTGCCGTCAATGATCAGGAACGGATTGTAATCCGTCACCTCCGTCTCGGTGCCGTCGGCAAATGTCACGGTGAATTGGACGGCCTGCCCCGCATACTCCGTATAGGATTGGTCCGGCCGGGTGATGCGCAGGTCCCCCAGCAGCTCCGCCAGGGTCTTGATCTCCGCCTCGTCCAGTTCCAGTGTCACATCCGGGGGCATCAGGGTGACGGAGGCTGCGGCGATATCCGCCGCCTCCAGATCCCGGAAGGGCCTTCTGCCCCAGAACAGCAGTCCCGCCGCCAGTGCCAGCAGGACGGCCAGGACCACGCCGACGATCAGAATGTACCGCTTTTGCAGCTTCATGGGCTTCCCTCCTGTCTCCGGCGTCCGCCGGAGATCTTCTCACCCATATAGACGAGAAAAATGGACGCCGGTTGCGCGGGGACTGAAATTTTCCAAAGAAAACCGCCCTGGGGCCTCAGCGCTCCAGAGCGGTTTTGCAAAAAGCGATATCAGGCGTCCAGCAGGCCCAGGCTTACCAGGAACTCGTGGGCCACTTCGTCCACTGTGCGGCCCTCCACGTCCACCTGATACGTCAGCTGCGTCATCTGCTCGGTGGAGATCTTTCCGGTCAGCTGTTCCAGGATGCCCTCCACCTCCGGGTACTTCTCCAGCAGATCGCCCCGGACGATGTACATACCGTAGTAATCCGGGAAGAAGCCCAAATCGTCCTCCAGGACCTTCAGGCCGGTTTTGATGTTCAGGCCGTCTGTGGAGTAGACCACCGCCACGTTAAAGGTGCCGTTCTCGATGGCGGAGTACTTCAGGCCCATGTCCACGGATACGTGGTTTTTGAAGTTCAGTCCGTAGAAGGCCACGAAGGGATCGTACTTCATACTGCCCTCCGCGGTAAAGAACTCCTGCTCCGCGCCGAAGGTCAGCTGGTCCGCGATGGGGATCAGGTCGCTGATGGTTTCCAGGCCGTATTCCTCCGCCAGCTCCTCCGGCACACCGATGGCGTAGGTGTTTTCAAAGCCCGGCCGGCCCAGCACGTGGATATCATAGTCCGCCAGGGCCTTTTCCTTCACGTATTCGTAGATGGTCATGCCCTCCGGCACGTCGGGGGTATCCTGGTGGAAGAAGGTGGTCAGCAGGGTGCCGTCGTAGGAGATCATTAGGTCGCAGGTGTGGTTGTCGTCCTTCAGGGCGTTCCAGTTGTTCACCTGGGACATCTGGTCCTGGATGGTGACGGTCAGGTCCGTCTGGTCCTCCACCAGCATCTTTACCATATGGTGCATCAGCTGGGTCTCAGAGTAGTCGCCGTCATAGAGCAGAATGTCACCGGTGCCGCCCTGGCCGTAAGGCAGCAGAGCGATGAAGGCCGCCACGATCAGTGCCACGGGGATCCACATCTTCTTGGAGCCGCCGCGGCTCTTGCGCATCTGACCCTCGAACCAGCTCATCACCAGGTCCAGGACCACGGCGATGATCATTAAAACGCCGGTGGCCGCCAGGATCAAGGGCATATCCGCGATGCGGATGGCCTGGGTGATGACACCGCCCAAACCACCGCCGCCCACGAAGGCCGCGAACACGGCGGTGCCGATGGCGTTCACCACCGCGATGCGGATGCCGGTGAACACCGTGGGGAAGGCCAGGGGGAACTCTACCATCAGCACCCGGTATGGCTTGCTCATGCCCATGCCCCGGGCAGCCTCCTTCACGCCGGGGTCCACCTCCTGGAGCCCCAGGCAGGTGTTCCGCACGATGGGCAGCAGGGAGTACAGGGTGATGCCGGTGATGACCGTCAGCTTACCAGGGTCCAGTACCACCATGATGATGCCCAGCAGCGCCAGGGAGGGGATGGTCTGCAGCAGGTCCACGATCCGCAGGATGATAGGGCGGGCCACCTTGGACACATAGGCCCAGATGCCCAGGGGAAGGCCCACGGCGATGGACAGCAGGCTGGCCGCCAGCACGATAAACAGGTGTTGGAAGATCAGGTCCCAGCTCATTTACCCGCCTCCTTTCGAAGTCCCCGGGGGGTGACCTTCTTCTGCAGCAGGTCGATTACCGCGCCGAAGACGATGGCCAGCAGGGCCGCCGGGATGGCGCCCAGCAGGATCAGCGTGTTGTTGTTGGAGCTGGTGCCCCGGTACACGAAGTCCCCCAGGCCGCCCAGGCCGATCATGGAGGCCAGCACCGCCCAGGAGACGGTGTAGATGGCGGCCATCCGTAAGCCGGCGATGATCACAGGCATGGCCAGGGGCAGTTCCACCCGCACCAGGGTCTGGAACCGGGACATGCCGCAGCCCTTGGCTGCCTCGATGTACTGCGGGCCCACCTCCAGGATCCCGGTGTAGGTGTTTTTCAAAACCGGGAACATGGCGTACACACTGAGGGCCACGATGACCGTGGGATAGATGTTGCCCCACCAGATGAACAGCACACCGATGAACACCAGGCCGGGAATGGTCTGGAAGATGGAGAGGATGGGGATGATGATGCCGGAGAGCCACCGGGGGATCCGGGAGAGGAGGATGCCGAACACCAATCCCGCCGCGAAACCGATCACCACGGAAACCAGCACATACACCGTATGCAGCCCGATGGCCCGCAGTAGGTCGGCGCCATAGTCCTGGATCAGTGTCGTCATTTGGAATCACCCCACAGATTCTCCGCCACGGAGCGGGCCACACTGGTCTTGGTGACGATGCCGGCGATGGTGTCATCCGCGTTCAGAACCACCACATAGTTGGCGCCGGAGTCCAGCAGATAGTCGAAGCTCTCCTTGGCTTCGTCCCCCACCCGGACGGTCCGGGCGGTCTGGCGGATCAGGGGCTCGATGCTGGTGAGCTCCCGGCCCCAGTGGCGGATGTCGCCGATGGAGACGGTGCCTAAGTACCGGTTCTGCTCGTCGGTGACCAGCAGGGTGTCCACGCTGCCCCGGGCCATGCGCTCCGCGCACTCCAGTACGCCCCGGTCCCTGCGGACACTGGCCACATTGGTGCGCATGAAGCTCTCCACCTTGGTGGGCACCGTGTCCGGCGTGTGCTTGCCCATGAAGGTGCGGACCAGGTCGTTGGCGGGGTGCTCCAGCATCTCTTCGGGAGAGGCCATCTGGACGATCTCGCCGGCGGACATGAAGATGATGATGTCCGCCAGTTTCAGCGCCTCGCTCATGTCGTGGCTGACGAAGACGATGGTTTTGTTCAGCTTCTGCTGCAGGTTCTTCACTTCGTCCTGCAGGGACTCCCGGGTCAGGGGGTCCAGAGCGGAGAAGGGCTCATCCATCAGCACGATGGGGGGAGAGGCCGCCAGGGCACGCAGCACGCCGATGCGCTGCTGCTGGCCGCCGGAGAGCTCCGAGGGATACTTATTGGCATACTGCTCCATATGGACCAGCTGCAGCATCTCCTGAACGATCTCATCGCACCGGGCCTTGTCGTACTTCAGCAGCTTGGGCACCACACAGATGTTCTGAGCCACGGTCATGTTGGGGAACAGGCCGATCTGCTGGATGACGTAGCCGATGTGCCGCCGCAGCTCCACCTTGTCCTGGCTGTGGACGTCCTTGCCGTCGATGCGGATGGACCCGGTGTCCGGCTCCAGCAGGCGGTTGATCATCTTCATGGTGGTGGTCTTGCCGCAGCCGGAGGGGCCGATGAGCACCACGAACTGTCCATCGGGGATGGTGAAGTTCAGGTCCTTGAGGACCGGGGTCTTGCCATAGCTCTTGGATACGTGTTCAAACTGGATCATACTGCTGCCTTCACTCCTTTGTCGTTACTAGCCGGTGGGCCGCTTCCGCGGCGCTGGGGCTTCCCACCAGGATGATGACGTCACCGCCGTACAGCTCGGCGTAGGGGCCTGGGGAGAGGATCACCGTCTGGCCCCGCCGGATGGCCACGATGGTGCCGCCGGTGGACTGCCAGAACTGCAGCTCTCCAATGCTTTTCCCGATCAGGGGGGAGTCCCTGGGAACAGGGACCTCGTAGTTGGGAAGCGGTTGACCGGCGGCCGCGAAGGTCTCCTGTCCCTTGACCAGGGCAGTCACCGTCTCCGTCATGCGCCGGTTCACCTCGATGGACTCCGCCAACAGCTCTTTCAGCTGGAGACGCAGGGAGTGGATGTCCGCATCCTCGGCGAAGTTCTCCATATACCGCCGGGCGTTGTCGGCGGAGAGGACCACGGCCCCGCTCTGGGGCTTCACCTCCACAACCTTCATGTCCGCCAGCAGCCGCAGGGCCTTGCGGATGGTCTCCGGAGAGACGTTGTACTCCGACGCCATCACAGACCGTCCGTAGATCCGGCTGCCCTCCGGCAGCTCGCCCTGGGCGATCCGGGTGGCCAGATCCAGCGCGATCTGCAAATACTGGGCCGGGACAACTGCCTGCCTCATAAGATCCATCCCTCCTGTTCCGCGATTGGATGGTTTTTATTATACACTGACAACTTCGAAATGTAAATAGGAATGGCAGTTAAAGTTTGATGAAAATTTGGGAGGATCTTACAGAAAAAGTACAGAAATGAGGGCAAACGGCCGAAAAAAGCCCCTCCCAGTTTCCCGGGAGGGGCTGCCTGTGAAAGCGCGCGTTATGCCTCGAAGTGTTCCACGATATCCACCAATTCCGCGCCGATGCGTTTTTGGGCTTCCTTGGTGCCTGCGCCGATGTGGGGCGTGCAGGAGACGGCCGGATGGGAGGCCAGGGCCCAGTTGGGGTCCTTCTCGCTCATCCACACGTCCAGGCCGGCGGCCTTGACCTTGCCGGAGTTCAGGGCGTCCAGCAGGGCGGCCTCGTCTACGTTGGCGCCCCGGGAGACGTTGACGATCACCACGCCGTCCTTCATCTTGGCCAGGGAGTCCGCGTCTACCAGGGGCTTGTCGCCGCTGGGAGCGCAGAGGACGATGATGTCGGACTGGGAGAGCAGCTCGTCCATGGAGACGAAGTGCATGGTGCCGCACTCGCAGCCCTCCGGCTTGTTCCGGTGGACCACCGACAGGACGTTCATGCCCAGGGCCTGGCCCTTGGCGCCCACCATCTGGCCGATGCGGCCGTAGCCGATGACGCCCATGGTCTTGCCGGAGAGCTCAAAGCCCTTGGAGTAGGCCTTTTTCTCCCACTTGTTCTCCCGCATGGTGTGGCCCGCGATGGAGATGTTCCGGGCGCAGGAGAACAGCAGGGCCAGGGCCAGCTCCGCCACCGCGTTGGAGGAGGCGCGGGGCGTGTTCTTGACCTGGATGCCGTTTTCCTCCGCGTATTTGACTGCGATGTTGTCCACGCCCACGCCGGCGCGGATGATGAGTTTCAGCCGGCTGCCCTTGGCGGCGTCGATCTGAGGCTCCTTGATCTTGGTGGCGCTGCGGATGATGACCACGTCGAAATCCCGCAGGGCCGCCCCCAGCTCATCGGGCTCATAGAACTGCTCGACGACTTCGTATCCGTCCTTGCGCAGCTGTTCCATCGCGCCGGCGTCCATGCCGTCGGTCACCAAAACTCTCAATGCCATATGTAATACCCCTTTCATACATTTCCGGCACACCCCAGGGGTGCCAACGTCGGAAAATCCCAAAACGCCCATTGGGGGACAGGCGGCTCCGGCAAACCGGAAGGGGGAGGCAAAGCGTCAGGCTTCGCCAGAGTGAAGAGTGGAGAGTAGAGAGTGGAGATATGCCTATGGCATCCCACCAAACGCTCCGCCCCTCAAAAGGAAGGGGGCTAGGGGAAACCATTGGTTTCCCCAGTTCTTTCGCCTCCGGCGAAAGAATAAATTCTAATCATTTTCGGCAGGGCGTGTACCTGCCGAAAATTCCCTGACCCGTGCGCCCTTGGGGCGCACACACCAGTGACCGACGTCACTGGTGAGGGGGAATAGCAGAGGCAGACCGCAGGTCTGCCGGAGCGTAAAGGGGGGACGCAGTCCCCTCTTTAAGCGTGAGCTTCCTCGTACTTCTTCAGGAACTCCACAAGGGCCTCCACGCCCTCCTTGGGCATGGCGTTGTAGATGGACGCCCGCAGGCCGCCCACGCTCTTGTGGCCCTTCAGGTTGTCGAAGCCCGCGGCCTTGGAGGCGGCCACCACGTCGGCGTCCTGCTCCTTGCTGGGGGTGACGAAGGGCACGTTCATCAGGGAGCGGTCCTCCTTCCGGACGGCGCCGGTGAAGAACTTGCTCTGGTCCAGGAAGTCGTACAGCACCGCGGCCTTCTCAACGTTCCGCTGATGCATGGCCTCCAGCCCGCCGTTCTTCAGCAGGTACTTGAACACCTTGCCGCAGCAGTAGATGGCCCAGCAGTTGGGTGTGTTGTACAGGGAGTCGTTGTCCGCGTGGGTCTTGTAGCTGAGATAAGTGGGCACAAACTGGGGCAGGTCGTCCCGCAGAAGGTCCTCCCGGATGATGACCACCGCCATGCCGGCGGGGCCCACGTTCTTCTGAACGCCCGCCCAGATCAGGCCGTACTTGGTCACGTCGCAGGGGCGGGAGAGGAACATGGAGGACTGGTCGCTCACCAGCACCTTGCCCTTGGTGTTGGGCAGATTGAAATAGGTGGTGCCGTTGATGGTCTCGTTCTCGCAGATGTAGACATAATCCGCGTTGTCGGGAATGTCCAGATCCGAGCAGTCGGGGATGTAGGAGAAGTTCTTGTCCGCAGAGGAGGCGACGATCTTCACCTCGCCGTACTTCTGGGCCTCCTTGATGGCCTTCTTGGACCAGTTGCCGGTCTCCACATAGCAGGCCACGCCGTTCTTCATCAGGTTCATGGGCACCATGGCGAACTGCACGGTGCCGCCGCCCTGGACGAACAGGACCTTGTAGTTGTCCGGAATGCCCATCAGTGTCCGGAGATCGGCCTCCGCCTCGTCCCGGATCTGCTGGAAGACCTTGGAGCGGTGGCTCATCTCCATGACGCACATCCCGCTGCCCTGGTAGTTCATCATCTCGGCGGCGATCTCCTCCAGGACCTCCTCCGGCATCATGGCGGGTCCGGCGGAGAAGTTGTAGGTACGTCCGTACTTCATGCTCATTTCCTCCAAACTTTTTTGATTTTTGGTTCTCGCATCGGCGCGCAGACATTCGTCTGTATCCACTTTCAGTATAGCACAGAATTCAAAAGAATCAACCGAAAAAGAGACCGCCGGAGGCGGCTGCGGCAGTTGCAAAAGCGCCCGTTCTGCCGTATAATCGTTGCCAGAGCAAACGGCCCGGCAGTCCGCCGGGAGAGTAAGGAGGGGAACAGCTTGGCGCGAGAGACGCGGGAGGGACGCACCCACGCGGGCCTGTATATCCGGGCCATGGCCAAGTGGCTGGCGGTGGCGCTGGTCACCGGCTGCTGCTGCGGCGTGGTGGGATCTCTGTTCCACATCGGCGTGGAGCTGGCCACGGAGCTGCGGGAGCAGCATCCCTGGCTGCTGTGGTGCCTGCCGGCGGCGGGCCTGGTGATCGTGGCCTTCTATAAGCTGACGAAGACGGAGGGCCAGGGCACCAACGACATCATCGACGCGGTGCACCACGGTAAGCCCCTGTCCATCTGGCTGCTGCCGGCCATCTTTTTGGGGACGGTCCTCACCCACCTGTGCGGCGGCAGCGCCGGGCGGGAGGGGGCGGCCCTCCAGATGGGCGGCACCATCGGCCGCCACACGGGGAGCCTGTTCAACCTGGATGACCGGGATCTGCGCACCGCCACCATGGCGGGGATGGCCGCCTTTTTCTCCGCTCTGTTCGGCACGCCCCTCACCGCCACGGTGTTCGCCATCGTGGTCATCAGCATCGGCGTGGTGTACCATGTGGCCTTCATCCCGTGCCTCACCGCCTCGTTGGTGTCCTACTGGATCTCCCTCGAGATGGGGGTGGCGCCCACCCGCTTCACTGTGGCGGCGCCGGAGCTGGAGGAGCTGATGCTGCTGCGGGTGGCGGTGCTGGGGGTGGGCTGCGCCCTGGTGTCCGTCCTGCTGTGCCGGACGCTGCACTTCGCGGAGCACCAGATGAAGAAGCGGCTGCCCAACGCCTGGCTGCGGGTGGTGGTGGGCGGCTGCGCCGTCATCGCCCTGACCTACTTCTGCGGCACCCGGGACTACAACGGCGCCGGCATGGACGTCATCACCGCCGCCGTGGAGCAGGGCACCGCCCGGCCGGAGGCATTCGCGCTGAAGATCCTGTTCACCGCCGTGACCCTCTCCGCCGGGTTCAAGGGCGGGGAGGTGGTGCCCTCCTTCTTCGTGGGAGCCACCTTCGGCTGTGTGGTGGGCCCGCTGCTGGGGATCCCCGCGGGCTTTGCCGCGGCGCTGGGCCTGACGGCGGTGTTCTGCGGGGCCACCAACTGCCCCCTGGCCTCCATCTTTTTGTCCGTGGAGCTGTTCGGGGACGGCGGGCTGCTGTACTTCGCCCTGGTCTGCGGCATCAGCTATGTGCTCTCCGGCTACAACGGGCTGTACTCCAGCCAGACCATCGTCTACTCCAAGCTGAAGGCCCAGTATATCAACGTCCGGACCAACGCCTACCACGCCGGGGAGCCGGTGGACCCGTTCCATCAGGCGCCGGAGAAGCCGGAGGAGTGAGGCAGGAGGCGCCGGAGAACGCCTGGACAGACAACGGAGCCGGTCCGCGCATCGCGCGGACCGGCTCTTTGTATTCTATATCGATGGGCGGGCGGCTCACGGCAGCGATTTCGTCAGCTCCGTGGGGCAGTCTTCCCCGGCGGCCATCTGGCAGATGCCGCCGATGCCGCAGGCCACCATGCTGGCCACGGCGGCGTCGGTGTAGAAGGCCATGTGCTGGGTCATGATGACATTGCGGAACTGGTGGAGATAGAACCAGTTCCGGTTGGACAGGATATCCACCCGGTGGTCGGCGTGGATGATGCCCTCGTCCCCCTCCACGGTGTCCATGCCCAGGGCACCGATCTTGCCGGTCTCGATGCCCTCGATCAGTGCCTCGATGTCCGCCATCTCCCCCCGGGAGCAGTTGATGATCACCACGCCGTCCCGCATTTTGGCGATGGTGTCCCGGTTGATCAGGTGGCGGTTGGAGTCCAGCAGGGGCATGTGCAGGGTGATGACGTCCGACTGGGTCAGCAGGGCGTCGAGGTCCACATAGGTCACAAGCCCCTCCGCCGCCGGATTGGGACGCGGATCATAGGCCAGCAGCCGGCAGCCGAAGCCGGAGAGGTTCCGGGCCACCTGGACGCCGATGCGGCCGGTGCCGATGATGCCCACGGTCAGGTCCTTCATCTCCCGGCCCTGGCCCAGGGTGGACACGCCTTCGCAGCCGGCGGCCAGGGATGTGTTTTCCAGCGTGGGCACCTGGTCGGTGACGGTCAGCTCCACGCCGTGGAGCGCCGCCTGCCTTTCCAGCGCGCCCCGCTCGTCGGGGCGGGCCTCATATACACAGATCTTCATGAGATTCCTCCTGTCAGGAGACGGTATCAGCGCGCCAGCAGCCGCCGGGCCACCTCCACGTTTTTGTGCTCCATGTCCTGGAGCCGCCGCACTGCGGCGGCCTGGGCCTCCGGATGCTCCGCCTGGACCATGCACTGGTCGATCATGGACCGGAGAGCTTCCTCTGTCAGATCCGCCAGATCCACGAACTGCTCCTGCCCGATGTACCGCAGGAAAGCGGAGACCTTGGGATCGTACACCACGCCCGCCAGGGGGGTGCCCTGCCCTGCGGCGAAGATCAGGGCGTGGAGCCGCATGGCCACCACCGCCCGCATCCGGCTGAGGGTGCCGATGATGGTCCCGGCGCCGCCGGGGTCGTTCAAAAAGTAGTGGGGAATGGTGAGTCCCCTGGCCGCCAGCTGTCCCGCGCCGGGGTCCTGGTGCTTCTCCGCCGCCAGAAACACCGGCGTCAGGCCGTAGGTGCGGTAGGCGTACTCCGCCGCCGCCCGGAAGAGGTGGGCCTTCTCCTCAAAGCCCTTCCACCGCCGCAGGGCGAAGCAGAGATAATTCCCATGGGGCCGGATGCCGGAGCGCAGCAGCAGGCTGTCGGTCTCGTCCTCCGGAGCCCTGGGCAGCGTCAGAGCGGGGTCGGCGGTCAGCAGGATCTCCGGCGTGGTGACGCCTATGCTCCGCAGCTCCTCCAGGGAGTCCGGCTCCCGCAGGGTGATGGCGTCCACGCTCTGGTTGATGATCCGGGCGGTCAGCCTCCGGTGGCTCTCCCGGATGACGGGGCCGATGCCGCAGCCATACATCTGCACCCGGCATCCGGCCCGCTTGGCCGCCCGGATGTTGGCCAGATAAAACCACAGGGACCGTCGGGAGGTCACGTCCTGGATCAGACTGCCGCCGCCGTTGATATACAGACGGCTGCTGCTCATGGCGGTGTGCCAGGCCAGCAGATTGGACCGGTGGACCGCCCGCACCCGGTAGGTGAGCCGGGTGCTCTTGGGGTCCTTGCTGAGGACGGTGATGGGCATATCCGGGTCGATGGAGCGCATCTCCTGGAGAATGGCCTCCAGAATGGCGTCGTCGCCGGCGTTGCCCCGGCCATAGGCGCCGCAGATCACCACCCCGTCCCGGGCGGCGGCGGGCCGCTGGTGGCGGCGGAGGATGGACGCGTAGATCTGGAGCTGCGTGGACACGGTCCTTTGGATGGAGAAGCGGGCGGCGGCCTTTTCATAGAGCTTCTCCCCCAGCCGGTGCCGCAGGTCGTCGTCATTGCCCAGGGCGGCCAGATAGCCGCCCAGCGCCTGCCAGTCGCCGGGCTGGAACAGGTAGCCGTTCACATCCTGATCGATGAGATAGGGGATGCCGCCCACGGCGGTGGCCACGGTGGCCAGGTGGAACCGGGTCCCGTCCGTCAGGGCGTAGGGGAAGGTCTCGGACAAGCTGGTCAGGGCGTTGATGTCCAGGGCGGCATAGAACGGGTCCATACCGCCGGAGATCCAGCCGGCGAAGCACACCTGCTCCTGCACGCCCAGTTCCCGGGCCAGGGCGGCGAGCTTGTCCTTTTCCGGGCCTTCGCCGGCGATCACCAGCCGCAGCCGGGGACACTGGGCGTATCCCGCGGCAAAGCCACGGATCAGGGTGGACATATCCTTCACCGGGTTCAGCCGGGCGGCGATGCCCACCACCACGCTGTCTCTGTCCACATTCGCGCCCAGGCTCCGCAGATACGCCAGCCGGTCCCCCTGGGGGGGCGGGGGCGTGAAGTCGATGCCGTTATAGATGGCGTAGAACCGATCCGGGGGGAATCCCCGGGAGATCAGAAGATCCACCATGGCGTCGGACACGCCGATCCGGTAGTCCAGCTTCCGCAGGGCCAGGGCGTTGATGGTGCCGAAGGTGAGATGGCTGAAGGGCCGGCCCATATAGTCCAGCCGGTAGTCGCTGTGGACGGTGGTCACCACCGGCAGCCCGGTTGGCTTGCGGAGCATGGCGCCGATCATATTGGCCCGGGAGCCGTGGCAGTGGATGATCTCATACCCGCCCTCCCGGATATAGGCCACCAGCTTCCGCCGGGTGCGGAAGACATTGTTGCCGCCGCATACCATGGTGGGGATGCCCATCTGCCGGGCCTCCTCGGCAAAGGGGCCGTCCCGGAAGCACACCAGCTGGGCGGTGATGGTCTTGTTCAGATTTTGCAGCAGACTCAGCACATGGGTCTTTGCCCCGCCGGAGTCTCCGCCGCTGATGAGATGGATGACTTTCATGAAGTGCCTTTCTTTTCTCTTTCGCAAATGGGGGTTGTGGAATCGCGGAAAATATTATACAATACCAACCAGATCTTGTCCAGAAGACAAACGCCAAATACAGGCGCATCCGCGCCGTTTACGGAGGAGACCATGGAACAGAAAGCAAAGCGCGTTGGAAAATTCAATGTCATCGACATCATTGCCGTTATTTTGATCGTGGCGGTGGTGGCCTTTGGCGCCTGGAAGCTGCTGGGCAGCGGAGATGGCGGCGAGGCCGGGGAGAGCAGCATGGTGAAGGTGACCTATGTGGTCCGGGCCGAGGGCGTCCCGGTGGAGCTGTATGAGAACTGCCGGGAGCATCTGCCCTCTCCGCTGATGGCCTCCGGCGCCCTGGTGGGCGGCCAGATCGAGAGCGTGGAGAAGGCACCCTATTACGTCCTGGGCCCCGACGGACAGTGGGTGGAGGACCCGGACCATGTGACGCTGTACTTCACCGCCACCACGGAGACCCCGGCGGGCGAGGTGATGACCACCCAGGTGGGCGACCAGGAGGTCCGGATCGGCAAGACGGACTACATCCTCAAGAGCGAGTACATCGAGATCCTGGGCGGCACCATCGTGGACGTGACCTGGGAGGAGCCTGCAGAGGGCTGAAAACACATCAACAGCAGAACAGGCGCCCGCCTCATTGAAAATGAGGCGGGCGCCTGTTTGATCAGTCGCGGGCAAAGCCCCTTTTGCGCGCAGGGACCGCCAGTCAGCGGAGGGGATTATCTCCAGCCAGTCCAGGTGTCCGGGTTCAGCAGGTTCTCCGGCAGTTCTCCCCGCCAGGCCCGCTGAAGGTTGCCGGCAAAAAAGGCGCAGCGCCGCTCATGCAGCTTGACGCCGTCGGGGTACCCCGCCGTATGCGGCGTGAGGATCACGTTGGGGAAGTCCCTCAGCCGGCTGGCTTGGGAGAGGGGCTCTTCCTCATAAACATCCAGGCACGCGCCGGCGATCTGACGGGTGTCTAAAGCCTCGACCAGGTCCGCCTCGCGGACGACCGAGCCCCGGGCTGTGTTGACCAGGATGGCGGTGGGCTTCATCCGCTGGAACGCCTGCCGGCCGATCATGTGCCGGGTCTCCGGCGTGGCCGGCACGTGGAGGGACACCACGTCGCTGCGCTCCAGCAGTTCCACCAGACCGACGTTTTCCACACCCTGGATGGATTTCGGGTGGCGGCTGTGCCCCTGTACGTTCATGCCGAAGGCCCGGCACAGGGTGGACACCCGCTGCCCGATGGCCCCGAGGCCGATGATGCCCACGGTCCTTCCGCAGAGCTCCCCGCCGGAATAGCACAGCTCCCGGCTGTCCCGGTGGGCCTTCAGAAACGTGTCCAGATAGACGATGCTTTTGTACCATCCCAGGATCAGCGCCATGGTGTGCTCCGCCACCGCGGTCGCATTGACGCCTGCGGCGCTGCACACGAGGATCCCTCGCCTCGTGCACTCGGCAAGGTCCACGTTGTCATACCCGGCTCCGGTCTGGATCATCCGCAGCTTCGGGGCCCTGTCCAACAGGGCGGCATTGATCGGGAGGTGTTCCGGGATGAGCGCCTCCGCGTCTCGCAAACAGGACCCGGCCAGGTCCGGCCCGGCGAAGACCACCCTCCAGTCCGGGGGGAAGAAGGCCCGGATCCGGGCCTCTGTGTCCGCGGGAAGGTGCCCGATGATGACCAGATTCATAGCCGCGTGCTCACAGGGAGTTCTTGCCCCGGGCCATATACTTGCCCGCCGGGGCCTCCGCCAGGACCTTGCCGTCCTCCACGGACAGCGCTCCCCGCAGCCACACCTGCCGGATGCCGCCGGCGGTGACGAAGCCCTCATAGGGGTTGTAGTCCACATTGGCCACGCAGTCCTCCGCCCGGATCACGTGGCTGGCGCCGGGGTCGTAGACCACGATGTCCGCGTCGCTGCCGGGCCGCAGTACGCCCTTCCGGGGATACAGGCCGTACAGCCGGGCGGGGTTCTCGCACAGCACCCGGCACATCTGGGCGGCGCTGATCTTCCGCTTGGCCACGCCGTAGGAATAGAGCAGCTCGCCCCGGGTCTCCACGCCCGGCAGGCCGCCGGGGATCCTGGTGAAGTCCTCCCGGCCCATGTCCTTCTGGGCTAGGGTGAAGGAGCAGTGGTCCGTGGACACGGTCTGGATGGCGCCCCGCCGCATCCCCTTCCACAGGTACTCCTGCTCCGCCTTGTCCCGCAGGGGCGGCGCGCACACATACCGGGCGGCGGAGGAGTAGTCCTCGTTGAAATACACGCTCTCATCCAGCAGCAGGTACTGGGGGCAGGTCTCCACATAGACCGTCTGGCCACGCTTCCGGGCGTGGTCCACCTCCAGAAGGGCCTCCCGGTTGGTGAGGTGGACGATGACCACCGGCGCGTCCGCCGCCTGGGCGATCCGCAGCAGGCGGCTCACCGCCTCCGCCTCCAGATACGGGGGGCGGGTGCGGGGATGGGAGGCGGGGGAGAGTTCGCCCGCGGCCTTCCGCTCGGCGATCATGCCGTCGATGACGCCAGCGTTCTCACAGTGGACCCCGGCGATGCCCCCCAGGCGCTTGAGCTCCTTCAGCGCCCAGTAGATCTCCCGGTCGCCCATCATCATGGCCGGGTAGGTCAGGTACATCTTGAAGGAGGAGACGCCCTGGGCGAACATATCCGGCAGCTCCGCCCGGATGGACTCGTTCCAGTCGTCGATGGTCATGTGGAAGCCATAGTCGCAGAAGGCCTTGCCGTCCGCCTTCTTGTGCCACAGGTCCAGCCCGTGGTGGAGGGACTCCCCCTTGTTGGGGCAGGCGAAGTCGATGACCGTGGTGGTGCCGCCCCGGAGGGCCGCCCGGGTGCCGGTGTAGAAGTCATCCGCCGTGGTGGTGCCCGCCACATCCAGGTCGAAGTGGGTGTGGGCGTCGATGAACCCGGGGAAGAGGAAGCAGCCGGTCACGTCCACCACCTGGTCCGCCGTCTGAGTCCCGCGGCCCATCCAGGTGATCTTCTCCCCGTCCAGCAGGACGTCGGCCCGCCGCTGTCCGGCACCGGTGATCACAGTTCCGCCCTTGAGCAATGTCGTCATCAAAAAACCTCCCTTGCATGGCCCGCGGCGCCTTGCGGCCGCCTGACGGCCTGATCGCCGGACTTCTCCGGCAGCCGCTGTTTTTCTCAGTATATCACCCATCCGCCCGAATTACCAGGATCCGACCCGAAAAAAATTGCGCTTCTTCTACAAAAAAGAGGGTGCATTTCTGGTGGTTTTTCAGGGAAAAACTGCGGCTCCCCCTCTGTCCATTTTTGCCAGAGATGGTATACTATAGCTATCCTAGGAAAGGATGCCCCATATCACTTCAGAGGAGGAAACAGAATGAGAAGAAAAGTCTTGTCCCTGCTGATGGCGGTGGTCATGACGTTCTCCCTGGCTGTCACCGCCAGCGCGGCGGAGGAGACGGCCCAGGACCTGGACGGTGACATCGTCATCCTGCACACCAACGACGTCCACGGCGCCATCGCCGGCTATGCCAAGGTGGCGGCCCTGAAGGACGCCTATGAGGCCCGGGGCGCCTACGTCCTGCTGATGGACGCCGGCGACTTCATCCAGGGCGATCCCACCGTCAGCACGTCTGAGGGCGCCACCGCCGTGGAGCTGATGAACCTGGCGGGCTACGACGTGGTCAGCCTGGGCAACCATGAGTTCGACTACGGCTATCAGAACCTCAAGGATCTGGAGGCGGACGCCGACTTCGCCATCCTGGATGCCAACGTCCTGTACAACGGCAGTGTGGCCTTTGAGGACAACATGGTGTTCACCACCCCCGCCGGCACCAAGATCGGCGTGTTCGGCCTGGACACCCCTGAGACCGCCACCAAGGCCCATCCCGCCAAGATCCAGGGCGTGACCTTCCTGGCCGGCGAGGATCTGTACGACTGCGCCCAGGAGCAGGTGGACGCCCTGACGGCTGAGGGCTGCAACTATGTCATCTGCCTGGGCCACCTGGGCATTGACGACGAGTCCGTGGGCAACCGCTCCATCGACCTGCTGGAGAACGTGGACGGCATCGACCTCTTCATCGACGGCCACTCCCACTCCACCCGGGCGGACATCACCGCTGCGCTGACCGCGGCCAGCCAGGCGGGCGATGCGGACATCTCTGTGGACAGCAGCATGGTAAACGGCACCGTCCTCACCTCCACCGGCACCAAGCTGGAGAGCGTCGGCGTGGTCACCATCGACGGCGAGAACGGCAGCATCGACGCTGCCACCGTCTCCACCGCTGACCTGACCGCCGAGGACGCCGACGTGGCCGCCCGCGCCGCCGCCATCCAGAAGGAGATCGACGACGAGTACGGCACCGTGTTCGCCAAGACTGAAGTGGCCCTGAACGGCGAGCGGGAGCCCGGCAACCGCACCGAGGAGACCAACCTGGGTGACCTGATCACCGACGCCCTGGTCTGGGGCGCTGAGCGTGAGGGCACCGAGGTGGACGCGGCCGTCACCAACGGCGGCGGCATCCGCGCCTCCATCGCCGCCGGCGACATCACCAAGAAGGACATCAACACCGTGCTGCCCTTCGGCAACACCCTCTCCATCGTGGAGGTCACCGGCGCGGAGCTGCTGGAGGCCCTGGAGGCATCCACCTACTGCACCCCCACCTCCATCGGCGGCTTCCCCCAGGTGAGCGGCATCGAGTTCACCGTGGACACCACCAAGGCCTATGATCAGGGCGACCTGTATCCCGGCTCCACCTACTATGGCCCCAAGAGCATCCAGCGGGTCACCATCCAGACCGTGGGCGGCGAGCCCTTCGATGAGGACGCCACCTACACCATCGCCACCAACGACTTCATGGCCGCCGGCGGCGACACCTACTACGCCTTTGCTGCCGCCTCCGTCAACTATGACCTGGGCCTGTCCATGGACGAGGTGGTCATGGACTACATCACCGACCAGCTGAACGGAACCGTCACCGAAGAGGCCTACGGCGCGCCCGCCGGCCGCATCACCATCCGGGGCATCAACCCCTTCACCGACGTGGCGGCCACTGCCTACTACTATGAGCCCGTGCTGTGGGCCGTGGAGGAGGGCATCACCACCGGCCGTTCCGCCACCACCTTCGCCCCCAACGACACCTGCACGGAGGCCAACATCCTGACCTTCCTGTGGCGTGCCAACGGCGAGCCCGCCGCCGAGACTGCGGAGAACCCCTTCGGCGCCGCCGTCAACACCGGCAGCTACTACTATAACGCCGCCCTGTGGGCCTATGAGCAGGGCATGATCGACGAGACCTTCGATCCCAACACGGCCTGCACCCGGGCCCAGGCGGTGTACTTCATGTGGGTCGCCGCCGGCTCCCCCGATGACGCGGCAGCTTCCTCCTTCACCGATGTGGCCGCCGACGCCTCTTACGCCGACGCGGTGAACTGGGCCGTGGCCCAGGGCGTCACCACCGGCCGCACCGCCAGCACCTTTGCCCCCGATGACACCTGCACCCGGGGCAACATCGTGACCTTCCTGCACCGGGGCGCCAACGCCGCCTGAGGATACCTCCCAGACGGGAAGAGCTTTCCAACACCAAAAAACAGCAGCCGCAGGGAACGTTCCCTGCGGCTGCTGCTGTTTTACTGGCCCCGCCGGCTGTATTCCAGAATGGGGATGCCGTCCGCCACGGTGCAGCGGTCCAGATGGAGTTCCGCCGGCGGGAGCCCCTCCTGAAACAGCCGCCGGCCCCTGCCCCGGATCACCGGCAGGATGCCCACGATATACCGGTCCACGACATCGGCGCGGATGAATGCGGAGGCCAGCTCCCCGCCGCCGAACAGCCAGATGTGTTTGCCGGGCTGGCCCTTTCGCGCCAGGACCTCCGCGACCACGTCCCCCGCGAGAAAGACGACGCTGCCCTCCGGCCTCCGGGGCGTCCGGGAGGCCACCAGGAACTGCTTATCCGCCGCATCTGTCAGGGAGCTGAAGCAGTCCTCATAGGCCTTCCGGCCCATGACGATGGTGTCGCAGGACGCCAAAAAGGCGTCGAAGTCAAAGTGGTCCGCCGTGTCGGCCTGGCTGTCTCCCTGGCCGCTGATCCAGGCGAAGCCGCCGTCCTCGTCGCAGATGAAGCCGTCCAGGCTGATCGCCAGATTTAGAATGATGTCCCGTGCCATACGCGTCCTCCTGAAAAAAGATGGGAGGACGATCATATCATACGTCCCCCGCCGCTGGCAAGCCCCCGGGGGCCGGGAAAACATACCAGGGCCGGAGGCGTTCGCCTCCGGCCCTGTGCCGTTCACTTCATCTCCGCGCTTTTCTCATAGGCGGCGATGACCGCCTCCATCACCGCGCTGCGGAAGCCGCCGGCCTCCAGCGCCCGGACGCCCTGGATGGTGGCTCCGCCGGGGGAGCAGACCGCGTCCTTCAGCGCGCCGGGGTGCCTGCCCGTCTCCAGCATCAGCCGCGCCGTGCCGATCAGCGTCTGGGCGGCGCACTCCAGCGCCATGGGGCGGGTGAGGCCGCAGGCCACGCCGCCGTCCGCCATGGCCTCGATGAACAGGTCCACGAAGGCCGGGCCGCAGCCGGCCACGGCGCTGCCGGCGTCCATCAGGTGGTCGTCCAGGGGCAGCAGCCGCCCGGCGCCCGCCATATTCTCCAGGAATCCCGCCTCTTCCTCCGGCGTGACGCCGTCACAGGTGTAGAAGATCACGCCCTCTCCGATGGCAGAGGGGGTGTTGGGCATGATGCGGATGACGGGCCAGTCCCCGCAGCCCCGGGCCCGCAGATCGGAGATGGTCAGCGCCGCCGCCATGGACACCAGCACGAACCGGTCCTTCCGTGCCGCCAGCACCGGGCCGATCTCCTCCATCAGCCCCGCCACCAGATAGGGCTTCACGCCCAGGAAGATGTAGTCCGCCTTCGCGGCCACCGCGGCGTTGTCCGCCGCCCGGCAGCCCAGCTCCTTTGCCAGCGCCTCCGCCTTGGCGGCGGTGCGGTTGGCCAGCAGGATCTCCTCGCCGGACAGCCGCTTCCGGGCCGCCCGGGCCAGGGCACCGCCCATGTTGCCGGTGCCGATAAAACCAAATGTCGCCATATTCCATCAACCTCTTTTATGATTTAGGATCGGGCCGTCAGCCCCGCTTTTTCCCAGGGCACCACCCGGCGAGCCCCATGGCACCGCCGGCCAGGATCACCAGCCCGTAGACGGCGCAGGGGAAGTACAGCTGCGCCAGCTCCATTCCGGCATCAGGGCCGCCGGAGCTGGAGAGCAGCTGCCAAAACAGTCCCATCGCCACAGCGGCGCAGACCGCCGCCAGGATGCCCAGCATCCGCTTTGCCCGCCCGGCGGGGAAGAGCAGCGCCGCCAGCAGGATTGCCGCCGCTGCTAGGGAGAGAACGATTGCCGCCATTGAGATCATCCTTTCTCAAAATCCGTTTTGGGCCTCCGCAGGCGCTCACCGCACCTGGCCCTCGCCGTAGATGACGTATTTGCAGGAGGTCAGCTCCTCCAGCCCCATGGGGCCTCGGGCGTGCATCTTCTGAGTGGAGATGCCGATCTCCGCCCCCAGGCCGAACTCGCCGCCGTCGGTGAACCGGGTGGAGGCGTTGACATACACCGCCGCCGCGTCCACGCGGTCCAGGAAATGCTGGGCCTTGAAGTAGTTCCTGGTGATGATGGCCTCCGAGTGCTGGGTGCCGTGATCGTTGATGAAGCCGATGGCCTCGTCCATGCCCCCCACGGTCTTAACGGCCAGAATATAGTCGTCGTACTCCGCGTCCCAGTCGGCCTCCTCCGCCGGCACCGCCCGGGTGCCCAGAATCTCCAGGGCCTCTCCGTCCGCCCGCAGCTCCACGCCCTTCTCGTCCAGCGCCGGCAGGGCTTTCTTCCAGAAGTCCGCCGCCACGTCCCGGTGGACCAGCACGCACTCCACCGCGTTGCATACCGAGGGGCGGGAGCACTTGGCGTTGAAGAGGATGCTGGCCCCCATGTCCAGGTCCGCCTCGTCGTCAATGTAGATGTGGCAGACCCCTTCGCCGGTGCGGATAACCGGCACGCTGGCCTCCTTGGCCACGGCCCGGATGAGGCCGGCGCCGCCCCGGGGGATCAGCACGTCCACGTACCCGTCCAGATGCATCAGCTCGTTGGCGGTGTCGTGGCTGGTGTCCTGCACCAGGGAGATGCAGTCCTCCGGCAGGCCCACGGAAGCCAGAGCCTGGCGCATCAGCTCCGCCACGCAGCGGTTGGAGCGGATGGCCTCCTTTCCGCCCCGGAGGATGCACACGTTGCCGGACTTCAGGCACAGCGCCGCCGCGTCCACGGTGACGTTGGGCCGGGCCTCGAAGATGATGGCGATGACCCCCAGGGGCACCCGCCGCCGGCCGATGATGAGGCCGTTGGGCCGGGTCTCCATCTTATCCACCTTGCCGATGGGGTCCGGGAGGGCGGCCACCTGCCGCACACCGTCCACGATGCCCGCCACCCGCTCGGTTGTCAGGGTCAGCCGGTCCAGCATGGCGGGGCGCATCCCCGCTTCCTTCGCGGCGGCCACATCCTCCGCGTTGGCGGAGAGCCACTCCGCCTGCCGCTCCGTCAGAATGTCCGCGATGGCGGCCAGCGCCGCGTTCTTCTTGGCTGTCCCGGCGGTGGCCAGGACGTAGGTAGCGGCCTTCGCCGCCTTGCCCTGCTGCTGTAGTGCTGTCATATCGTCACACCTTTCTTGAATGAAGAACTTCCTTGAATGAGGAATTAGGAATGAGGAATTGTTGTGTTCCGCCATGGGCGGAACGATTTTTAATCGTCCGGCTTTGCCGGACACCAAAACTCCTAATTCCTAACTCCTAACTCCTAATTTTTCTTCGCTAAAAACCGCGTCCCAATGTCCTTCCCCTCCGCGATGCCGTACAGGTCCTCCATCCGGCTGCCGTTGGTGATGACCATGTCGCAGCCGGCGTTCATGGCGATCCGGGCGGCGGAGAGCTTGGTGGCCATGCCGCCGGTGCCCCGCCAGCTGCCGGCGCCGCCGGCCATCTCCAGGATCTCCGGCGTCAGCTCCGTCACGGTGTGGAGGAGCTTCGCCTCCGGATGGGTCTTGGGGTCCGCGTCGTACAGCCCGTCGATGTCGCTGAGCAGCACCAGCAGATCCGCCCGGCACAGATCCGCCACGATGGCGGAGAGGGTGTCGTTGTCGCCCAGAACCTTGTGGCGGCCGGTCTCGATCTCAGCGGAGGAGACGGAGTCGTTCTCGTTCACCACCGGGATGACCCCCATCTCCAGCAGGGCGGAGAAGGTGCTGCGCAGGTGGTCCGCCCGGTCCGGGTCCTCCACGTCGTCGCCGGTCAGCAGGATCTGGGCCATGGAGCGGTTGTACTCAGAGAAGAATTTGTCGTAGATGTGCATCATCCGGCACTGGCCCACCGCAGCGGCGGCCTGCTTCATCCGCAGCTCTTTCGGCCGCTCGGAGAGCCCCAGCTTGGCGGTGCCCACGGCGATGGCGCCGGAGGTCACCAGAATCACCTCGTGGCCCATGCCCTGCAGGTCTGCCAGGGCCCGCACCAGATGCTCCATGCTCCGCAGGTCCAACGCGCCGGAGTGGTGGGTGAGGGTGGAGGTGCCCACCTTCACCACGATGCGCTGTTTTGTCTGTTCCAAAGTTGCGTTCCTCCTTGGGTGGTCGTTCACTTGTCGCTTGAGATTTCCAGAAATTTCTGCACATCCTGGCCGGAGGGGCCGGCCAGCTCTTTTTCCAGGGCCGGGAAGAATTCCTCCGGTGACGTGCTGGCCTCCACGGCGTTCTGGAGCGGGGCACAGGCGGCAAAGAGCCGGTCCGCCGCCTGGATGTCCGGATAGCTGCTGCCCAGCACCTCTTCCGCCAGAGCGTGCAGATAGGCGTGGGAGACCGGGGCGTCGGCCGCTTCGCGGGGATCGGCCAGTTCCGCCTCTAAAATTCTGGCAGCCCAGCGCCGTATATGGGCCATTTCTGCTTTTATGCCAGGGTCCTCCATGGGGGATTCCAGTGCCTGAAAGTACGGGAGACGGAGCCAGATCTCCGGAGAGGACAGATGTGACTCCATGTTCACACAGGCCCAATAGAGGTCGTCCTCCACCTCCGCCGCAGCCCGCCGGGACTGGACGTACATCCCCAGCCCGAAGGCCAGTACCAGCGCCAGACAGGCGGCGAGGATACGGGGCCACCGCGCCCGGACGGAGGCCAGCTTTTGACGGATCGTTCCCATGAGACGTACCTCCTTTTCAGCTAACTCTTTAGGTGCCGGTCAGGATCAGATCACCGCTGGCATCAAGCTCCAGTCCCAGCAGGTCCAATGCGTCCTGGTAATCCCCGGAGGTCACGTTTTCCTCCAAAAGGGCCATGGTCTCCTCCAGCGGGCCACCGGGGCGCGCTTCGATCAGGGGCCGGAAGATGGTCACGACCTCTGAAAGACCTTGCAGGTCTTGATAGTTGCCGCCCAGAAATTCCAATTTCAGCCAGTCCAGATAAAAATTGGCATTCCGATAATCGTTGAACTGCCGCAGATATGCAATGTCAAAAAATGTGGCGGCATTCTCTCGCAGGAAGGATAGACTGTGGGAGATCACATAGTGCTCCGTCGGGTCATCTACGGGTGCTTCATTCGCTTCTGCCTGCTCCGACTGCCGGGTCATCCGGCCCACATCGTTGGCGAATATTTCCATCTGGCGGCTGAAGTTCGAGAGAGCGTTCCGAATCTGCGCTTCCTCCTCCGCATCCTCCCGCTCCGCCTGGAAGCTCATCCCCAGCCCAAAGGCCAGGGCCAATGCCCCGCAGGCGATGAGGATCTGGAACCAATGCTCCCGGACCGCGTGCAGTTTCTGCCGGATCGTTCCCATGAGACGCCCCTCCTGTTCTGAAAGCCGGAGATCTCCAAAATTTTGTTCTCTTATCATACCACATCAACGGGCAAAAGGAAAGTCCGGCGCGTACTTTTCATAAAATTGCAGATGCTACCGGGGAACAGGAGGGATCACCATGTTAGAACGCACGAAACCGGCGGACGACACCGGAGAACATGAGGAGACCGGCAAGGACGGCTCCCAGCAGATCGTGGACTTCGGCTCCGCCCTGACCAAGACGCCCCACGGCACCGTCTACTGCCTCACCATCATCGGCCAGATCGAGGGCCACAACACCGCAGCCAGCGGCGCCAAGACCACGAAATACGAGCACGTGCTGCCCCTGCTGGCCAAGCTGGAGGAGAGCGACGAGGTGGACGGCGTCCTCTTCCTGCTGAACACCGTGGGCGGCGACGTGGAGGCGGGCCTGGCTATCGCGGAGCTGATCGCCGGCATGACCAAGCCCACGGTGTCCATCGTCCTGGGGGGCAGCCACTCCATCGGCGTGCCCCTGGCGGTGGCGGCCCGGCGGAGCTTTGCCGTCCCCAGCGCCGCCATGACCATCCACCCGGTCCGCATGAGCGGCACCGTCATCGCCGCGCCCCAGACCTACAACTACTTCCAGCGGCTCCAGGACCGGATCGTGGCCTTCGTCTCCAGCCACAGCCAGATCACGGCCCAGAAGTTCCAGGCATTGATGCTGAAAAAGGACGACATGGCTGCGGACGTGGGCAGCGTGATCTACGGGGAGGAGGCGGTGTCCCTGGGCATCATCGACCAGGTGGGCGGCCTCTCTGACGGCCTCCAGTGCCTCTACCGACAAATCGAGGAGGCCCGGGGAAAACGGGAACAGGAGAACGCCTGACCATCCTGACAAAAGCAGACACAAAGGCGGGGAGCCGTTCGGCTCCCCGCCTTTGTGTCATTTCGTCAGCGTCAGCTTGAAGTCCGGCCCGTCTGCCGTCTTGCTGACCTGGTAGCCCTGGGAGTGGGCGAAGCGGGTGATGTTCTCCACCGCCGCGCCGGCCTCCGCCAGCACCTCCACCGTGGCGGGCTGGTCCTTCAGGGCCTTCTGCACCATCAGCACCGGAGTGGGGCAGATGTATCCGCGGGTATCGATCATGTTATGCGTCCTCCTTTTTCGGTAAGTGGGTCGCTGTGATGACCGCCAGCACCACGAAGCCGACGGCCACGGCCGCCATGCCGGCGGTGCCGATGCCGCCCACCACGTAGGCACCGTCCTCCGCGATGGAGTCGGCGGCGCCGGCCAGGCCGAAGTTGTGGGAGACGGCAGCGCCCACGATCATGCCCAGGACGGTGACGGCGGAGTCGCCGTTGCCCTCACCGGCCAGGATCAGCTGCCGCAGGGGGCAGCCCCCCAGCAGGATGGAGCCCCAGCCCACCAGCGCCATGCCCAGAGCGGACCAGAGGTACTGGCTGTGGGCGATGGGCTGGGACAGGGCGGACAGATCATAGGACCCCAGGATCAGGTTCCCGACGGTGACGGTGACCCAGATGGCCAGGAAGCCGGAGAGCAGCTTGAAATCCCGCAGCATCACGGCGTCCCGCATCCCGCCAGCCATGCACAGGCGGCTCCGCTGGGCCAGCACGCCCACCACCAGGCCGGCCGCCAGGGAGATGCCCCAGAAGGCCCGCATGGAGCCGGGGCCTGCCTCGGAGAATTTCAGCAGGCCGGGCACCAACAGCAGCAGTCCCAGCAGAACGATCATGATCCCAGGCAGGACGAAGCCCTCGCCCATCCGGACGGGATAGGCCCGGCCCAGGGAGAAGCCCTTTTTCAGGCACACCACGCCCACCAGGATGCCGGCGATGAAGCCCACCAGGCCGGCCACGGCGGTCAGGTCGCCGCCGCCCAGGCGGATCACCATCCGCAGGGGGCAGCCTAAGAACACCAGGGCGCCGATCATCACGAACATCCCCAGCACGAAGCGGCAGGCGGGGGAGGAGCCGGCCTTGGCCCGGAATTCCTTGGCCGCCAGGGCCGCAACAGTGGCGCCCAGGACGATGCCCACGATCTCGGGCCGGATGTACTGCACGTTCGCGGCGCTGTGGAGCCCCAGGGCGCCGGCGATGTCCCGCAGGAAGCAGGCGATGCAGAAGCCCATGTTCTTGGGGTTGCCGGCGGCGGTGAGGACCAGGGCGGCGATGCCCACGGCCACGCCCGTCACCAAGATCAGTCCATAGTCACGAATCCAGTTCTTTTCTCGCATAGATACACTCCTTACACACATCTTGGATCGATTTGCCGTCACAGCGGCAGCTCATAAAAACCAGCCGTCTCGATCCCGGCCTCCCGCAGCCGGGATTCCAGTGTCTCCCGCAGCGCCGGGGGCGCGGACCAGGCCATGCCGCAGTCCGACGTGATGCGCCGGGGGACGGAGATGAGCTTGCCCTCCAGTCCCAGGCGGCGGCAGAGCTGCTCCGTGGCGATGGCCCCGGCGGTGGTGTAGAAGGTCACCACCAGGCGGGGACGTTTTTCTCCCACGAGCTCCCTCCTTCTTTCGCTATTTTTTCTAAAGAATAACACGTTCGGGACGAAAAAGCGAGATCTGTTTCGAGTATCACGGGGGAGCGCGCCGCACACCGCCCCCAAACCGGAGAATTTTCCTTGAAATGGGGGGACTTGTCTGCTATACTATTCTAGTTATAGTATGTGGACCGGCCGAGAGGCCGAGCGAGGTGAAAGCGTGTATCTAAAAGCATTGGAAATCCAGGGGTTCAAGTCCTTTCCGGACAAGACGGTCCTGAACTTCGGCGAGGACATCACCGCCATCGTGGGCCCCAACGGCTCCGGCAAGTCCAACATCTCCGACGCCATCCGCTGGGTGATGGGGGAGCAGAGCGCCAAGGGCCTCCGGGGCGCCAAGATGGAGGACGTGATCTTCGGCGGCACGGAGAAGCGCAGCCAGGTGGGCTTTGCCCAGGTGACCCTGGTGCTGGACAACACGGAGCACATCTTCCCCACCATGGAGGAGAGCGAGGTGTCCGTCACCCGCCGGTACTACCGCAGCGGGGAGAGCGAATACTACATCAACCGCCAGTCCGTCCGGCTGAAGGACGTGACGGAGCTGTTCCTGGACACCGGCATGGGCAAGGAGGGCTACTCCATCATCGGCCAGGGCAAGATCGACGAGATCCTCTCCGCCAAGAGCGGGGAGCGGCGGGAGATCTTTGAGGAGGCCGCCGGCATCTCCAAGTTCCGCCACCGGAAGGAGGAGGCGGAGCGGAAGCTGGAGCGGACGGAGGAGAACCTGGTCCGCATCAACGACAAGATCGCCGAGCTGGAGCTCCAGGTGGACCCCCTGCGGGAGCAGGCGGAGAAGGCAAAGAGGTACCTGGTGCTGCGGGACGAGCTGCGGCTGCTGGAGATCTCCGTCTGGCTGGAGAACCTGGACCAGCTGAAGGCGGACGCCCGGAAGCTGGAGGCGGACTTCCGGGCCGCCGAGGAGGAGCGGGACAAGGCCCGCGCCGCCCTGGACGCCCTCTACGCCGAGGGCGAGCAGTACAGCGAGAAGATGCGGGAGAAGGACCTGGAGGCGGAGCGCATCCGGACGGAGTCCGCCGCGCTGGAGGAACAGATCCGGGAGAAGGAATCCGCCGCCGCCGTGCTGGAGAGCACCATCGCCCACAATCAGGAGAACATCGACCGGGCCGCCGCCGAGCTGGCGGAGGCCGAGAGCCGCTCCGGCGGCCTTGCCAGGCAGGCGGAGGAGCAGGAGGCCCGGGTGGCGGAGATCGACCGCCAGATCGGGGAACTGCACGACGCCCTGGCCGTCCTGCTGGAAACCGCCCAGGCCATGGCGGAGCAGGCCGGCGGGGCCCAGACGGAGGCGGAGCGCCTCCGGGGCCAGGAGGCCATGGCCGTGGCCGCCGCCGCGGACGCGCGGGCGGAGCTGGCCGCCGCGGAGGCGGAACGGGAGCAGATTGCGGAGCGGCGGGAGGCTGCGGAGCGGGACAAGGCCGCTGCGGAGGAACAGCTCCAGTCCGCCCGGCAGGAGGCAAAGGAGAACCGCCGCCGACTGGAGGACGCCAGGGACGAGGCGGAGGCCGCCGCCAACGTCATCACCGGCCACAGCCTGCGGATGGAGGAACGGAAGAAGAAGGCCGCCGCCGCTTCGGAGCGCCGCGTCCAGCTGACCATGGACGCCGGGGCCCTGGAGAACCGCCGCCGCCTGCTGGCGGAGATGGAGAAGGAGTACGAGGGCTTCTCCAAGGCGGTGAAGCTGGTGTGCCACGGCCAGAGCGGCCTGCGGGGCATCCACGGCCCGGTGGCAAATCTGGTCAAGACTGACGGGAAATACTCCCTGGCCGTCGAGATCGCCCTGGGAGCGGGACTGCAGAACATCGTGGTGGACCGGGAGGAGGACGCCAAGGCCGCCATCCACTACCTGAAACAGCGGGACGGCGGCCGGGCCACCTTCCTGCCTCTCACCGCCATCCGGGGCGAGGAGCTCCGGGAGAAGGGCGTGGAGAACGAATTCGGCTTTGTGGGCCTGGGGTCCCGGCTGGTGGCCTTTGACCCCAAGTATCAGAGCATCATCTACAACCTGCTGGGCCGCACCGTGGTGGTGGAGGACCTGGACTGCGGCATCGCCATGGCCCGGAAGTACCGCAACGCTTTCCGGATCGTGACGCTGGACGGCCAGGTCATCAACCGGGGCGGTTCCATGACCGGCGGCAGCACCAGCCGGTCCGCCGGCGTCCTCAGCCGGGCGGCGGAGCTGGAGCAGCTCACCGCCAGGTCCGCCGCCATGCAGACGCAGCTGGCGGAGGCCCGGCAGGCGGAGGAGGCCGCCGCCCGGGAGCTGGCCGCCTCCCAGTACGAGCTGGAGACGGCGGAGGTCCAGCGCCGCCAGGCGGAGGACGAGGTCCTGCGGCTGGAGGGCACCAAGGGACAGTATGACCTGCTGCTGCGCTCCCTGGAGGAGAACGTGGAAAACCTCACCGGCGAGCTGGAGAGCCTGGCCGGCCGGCTGGAGGACAACGCGGCCCGGTCTGCCGCCGCACAGGAGGAGATCGAAAAGCAGGAGGCCGCCGCCGCGGACCTGCGGGCCCAGGCGGAGCGGGCACTCTCCGGCCAGACGGAGCTGCTGGAAAAGTCCGGCGCCCTGACGGAGGAGATCAGCGCCAAGAAGAGCGCCCTGGCGGCCCTGACCGCCGAGCGGGAGGCCACGGCCCGCAGCGCCGCGGACCTGCGGACGCTGTGCGCGGACCTCTCCGGCGACCGGGCACAGAAGGAGCGGATGGTGGAGACCTACCGCCGAAATATCGCCGAAGCGGAGGCGGAGATCGGCCGGCTGAAGGTGTCCCTGGAGGCGCTGGCCAGCCAGGGCGGGACCTTCCGCCAGCGGCTGGCCGCCATCAACGACGAGAAGAATGCCCTGGAGGCGGAGCGGACCGCCAAGAACCGGGCGGGCCAGGAGATGAACGAGAACCTGCTGAACCTGGAGCGGGCGGTGGCCAAGCTGGACCAGAGAAGGGCCACTTCCGCTATGGAGGAAAAGCAGATCCTGGACCGGCTGTGGGAGCACTACGAGCTGTCCCACTCCGACGCGCAGGCCCAGCGGATCGATCTGGAGAGCGTGCCCAAGGCCAACCGGCGGATCGGGGAGCTGAAGCGGGACATCGCCGCCCTGGGCACCCCCAACATCGGCGCCATCGAGGAGTACGACCGGGTGAACACCCGCTACACCTACCTGACGGACCAGCGCAACGACGTGGAGAAGGCCAAGGGTGAACTGGAGACCATCATCGGCGAGATCACCGCCGAGATGACCCGCATCTTCGCCGAGCAGTTCAAGCTGCTGTCCGAGAGCTTCCAGACCACCTTCCAGGAGCTCTTCGGCGGCGGCCAGGCCAAGCTGGAGCTGGAGGACGAGGAGGATATCCTGGGCTGCGGCATCGAGATCAAGGCCCAGCCCCCGGGCAAGACCCTCAAGACCATCTCCCTGCTGTCCGGCGGCGAGAAGGCCTTCGTGGCCATTGCCCTATACTTCGCCATCCTGAAGGTCCACCCCACCCCCTTCTGCGTCATGGACGAGATCGAGGCGGCCCTGGACGACGCCAACGTCACCCGCTACGCCCGCTATATGCGGACGCTGGCGGGCCGGACCCAGTTCATCGTCATCACCCACCGCCGGGGCACCATGGAGGAGGCCGACGTCCTCTACGGCGTCACCATGCAGGAGCAGGGCGTGAGCAAGATCCTGACCATCAACCTCAACGACATGGCCAAGGAATTGAAGATCAAGTGAGCATGGTGACGCCGCCTTCAGGGCTCCCGCCGAAACCCAGCGAAGCGGTTTCGGTGGGAAAAGGAGGAGCAAGGGAGCGGGAGCAGTTTTCGCCGTCGGCGGAAACGGAGCGCAGCGGACTTTGCGACGACGCCGCCATGCAGGAGCAGGGCGTGAGCAAGATTTTGACCATCAACTTGAACGACATGGCGAAGGAATTGAAGATCAAATAAGGAGACGATCCATGAAGCGCAAGCATAAACAGATGCTGATCATTTGGGTGGGTTTGCTGGCTGGCCTGCTCCTCTTTCGGGGAGGCTGGATGACCTATGCCGGCCTGCTGATCTTTCTGCTGGATCTGGGGCTGGTGTGGCTGCTGCTGCGCTGCCCCCACTGCGGAAAGCCGGTCCGGGAGCTCCGCCCGGACAAGACCTGCCCTTACTGCGGCAAGAAAGTGGAGTGAGAGACCATGGGCTTTTTTGACAAACTGAAAAAAATCACAACCAATCTGTTCTCCGGTTTCTCCGAGGCGGACGAGGCCTTTTTCGAGGAGCTGGAGGAGACCCTGATCCTGGCGGACCTGGGCATGGACACGGCCCTGGACGCGGTGGAGAAGCTCCGCACCCGGGTGCGGAAGGAGAAACTCCAGGGTCAGGAGGAGGTCAAGACCGCCCTCCGGGACATCCTGGCGGAGGAGATGGACGTGGGAGACACCGCTCTGGACCTGTCCACCACCCCCAGCGTGGTGCTGTTCATCGGCGTCAACGGCGTGGGCAAGACCACCTCCATCGGCAAGCTGGCTCACCAGCTGAAGAGCCAGGGCAAGCGAGTGCTGCTGTGCGCGGCGGACACCTTCCGGGCCGCGGCGGCGGACCAGCTGCAGATCTGGGCGGAACGGTCCGGCTGTGAGATCGTCCGCCAGCACGAGGGGGCCGACCCCGGCGCGGTGCTGTTCGACGCCCTCCAGGCCGCCAAGGCCCGGGGCGTGGATGTGGTGCTGTGTGACACCGCCGGCCGCCTCCACAACAAGGCCAACCTGATGGCAGAGCTGTCCAAGCTCTCCAAGATCATTGACCGGGAGTGCCCCGGCGCCGCCCGGGAGACGCTGCTGGTGCTGGACGCCACCACCGGCCAGAACGGCCTGATCCAGGCCAGACAGTTCAAGGAGGCCGCCGGCCTCACCGGCATCGTGCTGACCAAGCTGGACGGCACCGCCAAGGGCGGCATCGTCATCGCCATCGCCAAGGAGCTGGGCGTGCCGGTGAAGCTGGCCGGCGTGGGCGAGGGCCTGGACGACCTGAAGCCCTTCGATGCAAAGGACTACGTGGAGGCCATTATCTGAGGGGGAGATCTCTGCTCCCGCAGGGGGCCGTTTCCACGGGGGATGCGCCCCCCATTCTCTTTTTGTTCTTGACAAAAAGAGAATGCGCCGCGCCCGGTGGAAGAGAAAAAATCGCTTTATCGCGCTCCGGCGCCTTCGCGCCTCCGCGCTGTACGGGGGTCGGCGTGAGATGGTGCCTGCGTGTTTGCGATGGCCTTCCGACGGGCGCGGCGTGGTGCGGTACAGGCTTGATGGCGGATTCCCGCGGCGCGGGTGCAGAGGTCAACGGGGTGCAAGGACGCATTTGACCTGCATCTCTTTCCGCGCGTTCCGCTTCGCTACGCGCTCCCCGGGCAGTCGTAGGGGCCGATGCCCACATCGGCCCGTTGCAGAGGCTTTCATCAACCACCGGTTAGCGGCAGCGAAAATCGGCGCAGGGTGTATCCCTGTACTTCCCCGGACTGGAGGATTCCCCAAGGGCAGCGCGTTTCCGTCCCTGACTGCCGCAAGGGACCGTCAACCATCCCCCGCCGGCGGCAGGAGGTCTGCGCTTGCGCGGACCGACCCGCCGAACATTTTTTCTTTTCCACCGGGCGCGGCGCATTTTCTTTTTGATGTCTCAAAAAGAAAATGGGGGGCGCATTTGCCCAGCCATCAGCATGGCTGAACTTTTCAGGAAAGAAGATGTGAACCATGACCAGACAGGACGGACGGGCCTTTGACGAGCTGCGCCCCGTCACCATTACCCCTGACTTTGTGAAATTCGCGGAGGGCAGCTGCCTCATCCAATGCGGCGACACCATGGTGCTCTGCTGCGCCAGCGTGGAGGACCGGGTGCCGCCCCATGTGCCGGAGGGCGCTGGCTGGGTGACGGCGGAGTACTCCATGCTGCCCCGGGCCAACCGGGAGCGCAGCAAGCGGGACGTCTCCAAGCTGAAGCTCTCTCCCCGCAGCGCGGAGATCCAGCGGCTGGTGGGCCGGTCCCTCCGGGCCGCTGTGGACATGAACAAGCTGGGAGAGCACACCATCACCATCGACTGCGACGTGCTCCAGGGAGACGGAGGCACCCGCACCGCCTCCGTCACCGGCGGCTTCGTGGCACTCAGCCTGGCCTGCCGGAAGCTGGTGGAGGAGGGCGTGCTGGCCTCCGACCCCATCCGGCACTATATCACCGGCGTGTCCGCCGGCATCGTGGACGAGCAGCTGCTGCTGGACCTGCAGTACAGCGAGGACAGCCGGGCCCAGGTGGACCTGAACTGCGTGATGAACGAGCTGGGGGAGATCATCGAGCTCCAGGGCACCGGCGAGGGCCGGGCCTTTACGGCCCAGGAGCAGCAGGAGCTGGTGCGCCTGTGCGCCAAGGGCAACCGGGAGCTGCTGGCCATCCAGCGGGAGATTTTGAAGCGGTAAAGCCGCAAGATCAAAGGGAAGGAGATGGTCCCCACGGCACAGGTGTTCGAGATGATCATGCTGATCTGCTTCGGCCTGTCCTGGCCCTTCAACATCGCCAAGTCCCTCCGGTCCCGCACCGCCAAGGGCAAGAGCCTCTGGTTCGAGGTGTGCATCATTGTGGGCTACCTCTGCGGCCTGGCGGGGAAGTTCATCAGCGGGAACGTGACGTACGTGGCGGCATTTTACATTCTGGACATTGCCATGGTCACCACCGACCTGGTGCTGACCGTGCGGAACAAGCGCCTGGATCAGGCGGCGGAACAGGAGGAAACTGTATGAAATTCGTATTGGCGACCCATAACCCCGGCAAGCTGAAGGAGATGGGGGAGATCCTCTCAGACCTGGGCGTGGAGGTGGTGAGCCCCGCGGATGCGGGCGTCACTGTGGACGTGGAGGAGACCGGCACCACCTTTGCCGAAAACGCCATGCTGAAGGCCAAGGCCATCTGCGCCGCCAGCGGCCTGCCCGCCATCGCGGATGACTCCGGCCTGTGCGTGGACGCCCTGAACGGCGGCCCCGGCGTCTACTCCGCCCGCTACGGCGGGGAGGGCCTGGACGACCGGGGGCGGTACACCCTGCTGCTGCAGAACATGCGGGGCCAGACCACCCGGGCGGCCCACTTTGCCTGCGCCATCGCCTGCGCCTTTCCCAACGGCGACGAGCTGACGGCGGAGGGCCGCTGCGACGGCGCCATCGCCTTCGCCCCCATGGGGACGGAGGGCTTTGGCTACGACCCGGTGTTCCTGGTGCCGGAGAGGGGCAAGACCTTCGGCCAGCTGACGGCGGCGGAGAAGAGCGCCATCTCCCACCGGGGGCGCGCCCTGCGGGCATTTTCTGAAAAGCTGGCAACTTATTTGAAGAAATAACGTCTATACCAATAAGGAGATTTCCCCTGCGGCGGCAGGGGGCCAGATCAAAGATGACGGGGCCCGGCGTGGCCCGTGAAAGGAATGCTATGGAACTGACAAGCAAGCAGCGGGCCCAGCTGCGGGCCCTGGCCAACAGCCTGGACACCATCCTCCAGATCGGCAAGGACGGCATTGGGGAGAACCTCGTCAAGCAGGCCGACGACGCCCTGGAGGCCCGGGAGCTCATCAAGGGCCGGGTGCTGGACAACAACATCGACTACGACGCCCGCGCCGCGGCGGAGGAGCTGGCCAAGGCCACCCGCAGCGAGGTGGTGCAGGTCATCGGCTCCAAGTTCGTGCTGTACCGGGAGAGTCACAGTAAGCCGAAAGAGAAGCGGATCCAACTGGTAAAGACGAAAAAGAAGAGTGAAAAGTGAAGAGTTGAGAGTGGAGTGTGGAATTCGCCGGAGGCGAATGAATTTGAATTGTCCGGCAATGCCGGACACGACATCTTCACTCTCCACTCTCTACTCTCCACTCTGTGAGCGTTACTCTAAGAACAAGGAAGGGCAATCATGAAAATCGGCGTATACGGCGGGACGTTCAACCCGCCACACCTGGGCCATGTGACGGCGGCCCGGGCGGTCTTTGAGCTGCTGAAGCTGGATCTGCTGCTGGTGGTGCCGGACCGGCAGCCGCCCCACAAGACGCTGCCGGAGGGCAGCCCCACCCCGGAGCAGCGGCTGGAGATGACCCGCCTGGCGGCGGAGCAGCTGGGCCTGGGAGACAAGGTCCGGGTCCTGGACGTGGAGCTGAAACGGGAGGGACGGAGCTACACCTCGGAGACGCTCGCCCAGCTGAAGGAGCAGTATCCGGAGGATGAGCTGTGGCTGCTGATGGGGACGGATATGTTTCTGACCCTCCAGTCCTGGCACGCGCCGGAGAAGATTCTGTCCCTGGCCGGGATCGCCGCCTTCGGCCGGACGGAGGCGGACACGGAGGAGCTGTTCTCCGTCCAGCGGGAGTACCTGTACCGGACGTATCCCCAGGCCCGGATCTTCACCCTGACGATCCCTGGCGTGGTGGACGTGTCCTCCACGGAGCTGCGGGCCATGCTGGCCCAGGGGAAGGGCGGCCATCTGCTGCCGCCGGCGGTGTACGGCTGCATCCTGCGGGAGGGGCTGTACGACACCCGGGCGGATCTGAAGCACCTGCCTCTTCGGACCCTGCGGCCGGTGGCCCTCAGCTATCTGAAGTACAAACGCATCCCCCATGTGCTGGGGACAGAGCAGGAGGCCGTCCGCCTGGCGGAGCGGTACGGCGCCGATGTGGGAAAGGCCCAGGTGGCGGCGCTGCTCCACGACTGCACCAAGAAGCTGGACATGGAGCAGCAGCTGGCTCTCTGCCGCCGGTACGGCATCCGGCTGGACGAGCTGGAGCAAAAGGCCCTGAAGCTCCTCCATTCCAAGACCGGCGCCGCCATCGCCCGGGACGTGTTCGGCGTGGATGACGAGATCTACCGGGCCATCTGGTGGCACACCACCGGCCACGCGAATATGACCCTGCTGGAGAAGATCATCTATCTGGCGGACTATATCGAGCCCTCCCGGGATTTTCCGGGTGTGGACAAACTGCGCAGTGTGTGTTATAAAGACTTGGATGAGGGCCTTTTGCTGGGCCTGGAGATGAGCATCGAAGAGATGACCAATATGGGAAACCCTGTGCACCACGCCACCATTGAGGCGCGGGACGCATTGAAAGGATAGAAGAGACTGTGGACAGAGAAACCGGAAAGCATCTGGCGGGTGGGACGCCCAAGAAAAACAGACCCAAAAAACAGAAAAGGCCCAGCCGCCTGACTCGGCAGCAGAAGCTGCTGATCGCGGTGGCCGTGGTGCTGGCCATCCTATTGATCGCGGTGGTGGCCTGCCAGAGCCTGTTCGTCCGGCCGGACCTGCCGGGCACAGGCACGGAGGACGGCGCCGAGACGGAGGAGATCGACTGGGGCGAGGGCAACCGGCCCCACAGCGGCGGAGAGCGGAAGAGCGAGGACTACTATACGGTGCTGATCCTGGGCCGGGACACGGGTGGCGGCGGCAACACGGACACCATGCTGCTGGCTAGCTACGACGTCACCAATCAGAAGGCCACCGTCATGTCCATCCCCCGGGACACCATGGTGAACATCCCCTATGACATCAAGCGCATCAATGCCGTCTACAACTATGGCGGCGGCGGGGACGAGGGCATCCAGTACCTGTACAAGGAGATCTCCCAGCTGGTGGGCTTTGAGCCGGACTACCAGGTGATCGTGGAATGGGAGGCCGTGGGCGAGATCGTGGACGCCATGGGCGGCGTCTGGTTCGACGTGCCCCGGAACATGAACTACGATGACCCCTATCAGGACCTCCACATCCACCAGGAGAAGGGCTACCGCCTGCTCTCCGGCGATGACGCCATGCAGGTCCTCCGCTACCGCCACGACAACGATATGAGCTATGGCTACCCGGACGGCGACCTGGGCCGCATCAAGACCCAGCAGGCATTCCTGTCCGCCATGGTGGAACAGCTGCTGAAGCTCGGGAACATCACCAAGATCAATGAGTTCATCCAGGTGTTCCAGAACAACGTGGAGACGGACCTGAGCTTCCAGAACATCCTCTGGTTCGCCCAGCAGGCGATCCTGGGTGGACTGAGCATGGAAAATGTGGAGTTCGTCACCATGCCCAACAAAAATGTCTCCGCATGGAGCCGGACATATCAGAACTACCAGTCCTATGTGGTGCCGGATGCGGATGAGCTGCTGGACCTGGTGAACAACCAGCTGAGCCCCTTCACCAAGGTGTTCACCCTCAGCGACCTGGACATCATGTCCGTGAACAGCGACGGCTCCCTCAGCTCCTCCACCGGCCGTGTGGAGGACAGCCGGGCGGCCCAGCCGCCGGTCCGGCCCTCGAAGCCCAGCACGCCGGAGCAGCCGGAGGAGGAGACGCCCACGGTGGATGAGAACGGCAATGCCATCGATCCGGACACCGGCTTGCCGGTGACCGGCGGAGAGACCACAGATCCCGGCACCACGGACCCGGGCACCGGTGAGACCACCCCCGGCACCACAGACCCCGGTACGGGAGAGACCACCCCGGGAACGGGTGCCACGGACCCCGGCACCGGCGAGACCCCCCCCGGCACCACGGACCCGGGTACCGGCGGAACGACCCCCGGCACCACAGATCCCGGCACCGGCGGGACCACGGACTCCGGCGCGGGGACCTCCGGCGGCGACAGCCAGACCGCCGGCACCGGGGACTCCGGCGGCTCCACAGCGGCCCCGGATGATGGCTTTGTCATTGTAAATTGAGTGGACTGACGGACCGAAATCGATAAAAAGAGGTGGCAGGATGGCGGACCAGACAGATGGAAAGAAGGATCCCAGGCGGAAGCGTTCTAAATTGACCAGAGGGCAGAAGGGCCTGATTGCCGTGGCTGCCGTACTGGCGGTGGCGCTGACAGGCGTCCTGGCCTGGCAGAGCCTGTTCGTCCGGCCGGAGCTCAACACCGGAAAGACAGAGCAGCAGGAGGATCCGGAGACCGGCGAGCCGGTGGAGGAGATCGACTGGGGCGAGGGCATCCGCCCCCGCGGCGACGGGGAGCGGAAGAGCGAGGACTATTACACCGTCCTGATCCTGGGCCGGGACACGGGCGGCGGCGGCAACACGGACACCATGCTGCTGGCCAGCTATGATGTCACCAACCAGAAGGCCACCGTCATGTCCATCCCCCGGGACACTATGGTGAATGTCTCTTGGGACATCAAGAAAATCAACTCCGTCTATAATACCTATGGAGGCGGAGACCGGGGCATCCAGGCCCTGTACAAGGAAATCTCCCAGCTGGTGGGCTTTGCGCCGGATTATCAGGTGATCGTCGAGTGGGAGGCCGTGGGGGAAATCGTGGACGCCATGGGCGGCGTCTGGTTCGATGTGCCCCGGAATATGAACTATGATGATCCCCTTCAAAACCTCCATATTCACCAGGAGAAAGGCTACCGCCTGCTCACGGGGGAGGATGCCATGGAAGTCCTTCGTTACCGCCATGACAATCGTAAGAACGGTGTGAGGCTGGGATACCCGGAGGGAGATGTGGGCCGGATCAAGACCCAGCAGGCGTTTTTGAAGGCGATGGTGGAGCAGCTGCTGAAAGTGGAAAACGTGCCTAAAGTCCGGCAGTTCATTCAGGTATTTCAGGACAATGTGGAGACAAACCTGACGTTCCGAAACATCCTCTGGTTTGCACAGGCTGCTTTTTTAGGCGGCCTGAAGGTGGAGAACGTGGAGTTTGTCACCATGCCCAACACGCCCAAGTACGCTTACAGCGCCTCCACCAGCCGTGCGAACGGCCGCTACTCCGAACAGTCTTATGTAGTGCCCAATGCCGGTGATTTGCTGGAGCTGGTGAACAACCAGCTCAGCCCCTACAAAGAGGTATTCACCCTCAGCGATCTGGATATCATGTCCGTCAACGCAGACGGCTCTGTCAGTTCCTCCACCGGGCGTCTGGAGGACCCCGACGCCGCGAATCCCCGGTCCTACTGGCAGGCACAGTGGACACCTCAGGAGCCGGAGGAGGCGCCCCCTGTGGATGAAAACGGCAATCCCGTCGCCACGGACCCCATTACCGGAGAGCCGGTGACCGGCGGGGAGACCGCCGATCCCGGCACCGGCGGCGGGACCACTGACCCGGGTTCCGGAGAGGTGGTTGACCCCGGCGCGGGGACCTGGGAGCCGGGCACCGGCCAGCAGATCGACCCGGAGACTGGCGGCATCATCGATCCCTCCACCGGCCAGATCCTGGACCCCGGCACCGGACAGGTGATCGGCCAGGTCCCCGGAAGCGGGGACACGGCGGGCGAAGGCGGCGAGACGGACGAGACCGCCCCGGAGACGCCGGAGCCCTCCGATGAGGAGACCGCCTCGCCGCCGCCGGAGGAGCCCGCCGGCGGCGAGGCCCAGGCCCCGGACGACGGCTTTATCATCGTGAACTGAGCGGCGCAGGCCGCAGAAACTTCAACAGATCAGAAAGGATGAGTCCATGACACCAAAGGAAATGGCCCTGATCGCGGCCAAGGCCCTGGACGAGAAAAAGGGCGGCGACATCGCCGCCATCGAGATCACGGAGCAGACCACCCTGGCGGACTATTTCGTCATCGCCACCGGCAGCTCCAACACCCAGATCAACGCCCTGTGCGGCGCGGTGGAGAAGGCCATGAAGGAGCAGGCGGGGGAGGACCCCCTCCGCCGGGAGGGCTACCGGGACGGCACCTGGGTCCTGCTGGACTACGGCTGCGTGGTGGTCCACGTGTTCTCCGCCGAGGCCCGGGAGTTCTACTCTCTGGAACGGCTGTGGCACGACGGCAAGCCGGTGGACCTCTCCGGCGTGCTGACGGCGAATTGAGGGGCCGGCCCGGCAAAAAAGGGAACCATCAGCTCCGGCGGCGCTGCCCGCCGGAGCTTTTTTCGGCTCATCAACCCAGAGTTGCGCGATAGCTGGTGGACGCAACCGCCTCTGCCGGGTATGCTGGAGTCACCAAACAAAAAGGAGGAATTCCAATGAGAATGGCATCCATCGTGATGATCCCGCTGCTGCTCCTGGTCCTGGCCATCTGGGCGGGGCTCATTTATCTGCTGATTTTACTGATCCGGGCCCTGCGGAAGTACCTGCGGGGCGGGGAGGCCCGGCGGGAAAAGGCGGAGACCCGCCGCACCCTGGGGGAGGTCCTGAAGGCCCACCGGATGCGCTGCCAGATGACCCAGGAGTTCGTGGCGGAGGCCCTGGGGGTCAGCCGCCAGGCGGTCAGCAAGTGGGAGACCGGCACGGCGGACCCCAGTACCTCCAACCTGCTGGCCCTGGCAAAGCTCTTCGGCGTGCCGGCGGAGGAGCTGCTGCGCCAGGCCGCCGGCGGCGGGGAGGAGACGTGAGCGTTCCAAGGGAGAAACAGCGCCCACCTCGTGAGAGGCGGGCTCTGTGCTTCACTTTTCCATGGCCCAAAGGTCGCCGGGGACGAATTTGACGGTGTACTTATGGCTCGGTTCACCGCAAAATAGGCAGATTCCCTCCAGCTTTACTGGTTTTTGAGAGTCCTTTTTTATACCGTTTATACTGAGAAATCCATCACGAGCACGTTTCTCGTCCAAATAATAGAACATACTGCCAAGAGCCGGAAAGATCATCTTCGCCGTGCCGATCTTCTTCTCACCGTCATAGATTTCTGCATTTACATAGCCATCTATAAAGGCCGGTAGGTGGTCAAAAATCGTCAATTTATTATCTGCAGTTACTTCAGTTGATATAACTATACTCCCAGTTTTTGAAACA
>DWZJ01000007.1 GCA_019118245.1 Candidatus Oscillibacter excrementigallinarum | reverse complement strand
AGGCAGGCGATGCCGAAGTCGGCCACCTTCACGCTGCCGTCCCGCAGCACCATCACGTTCTGGGGCTTGATGTCCCGGTGGACGATGCCCCGGCTGTGGGCGTGGGAGAGGCCCCGCATGATCTGGGTGATGAAGTGCAGGGACTCCCGCCAGTTCAGCTGGCCCCGCTTCTCCATGTACTGCTTCAGGGTGATGCCGTCGATGAGCTCCATCACGATATACTCGATATCGCCGCCCCGGGACACGTCGTACACCGATACGATGTTGGGGTGGGACAGCTGGGCGACGGCCTGGGACTCCGCATTGAACCGGCGGCGGAAGTCCTCGTCCTGGGCCAGGTCGCTCTTGAGGATCTTGACGGCCACCAGGCGGTTCAGCCGGTGGCACTTGGCCTTGTAGACCACCGCCATGCCCCCGGTGCCGATGCGCTCCAGGATCTCATAGCGGTTGTCCAGCATTCTCCCGATATAAGGGTCCTTGTGTTCCATGTGTCTCCCCCCTTACTGTTTCCGCATCAGGACGGCGGTGACGTTGTCCGGCGCGCCCTGGCGCTTGGCAATGGCCAGCAGCCGGTCCAGGCAGGTATCCGGCCCGTCCCCGTGGATGACCTCGAAGAGCATCTCCTGGTCGGTGACGGTGTTCACCAGCCCGTCGGAGCACAGCAGCAGGTACTCCCCCGGCTGCATCGGGCATATGTACCCGTCGCAGTCCGCGGAGATGTCCGGCCCCAGGGCCCGGGTGATCAGGTTGCGGCTGGGGTGGCGGCGGGCCTCCTCGGCGGTGATGTCCCCCCGGTCCACCATGCTCTCCACCAGGGAGTGGTCCTTGGTGATGCGGGTGATGCCGTCCTCGGTGATGTGGTAAGCCCGGCTGTCCCCCACGTTGGTGACCACCACACCGGCGTCATAGGAGATGGCGGAGACCAGCGTGGTGCCCATGTTGCGGCACTCCTCCCGGCGCTCCGCCTCCTGCTGGATGGCCTGGTTGGCCAGGGACACCGCCTGGGCGGAGGCCTCCAGCAGCTGCTGGGGGGTCTGGTCCGCCGTCAGCAGCTTCTCCAGCTCCTCCAGGTAGACGGAGACGGCGATCTGGCTGGCCACCCGGCCGCCGGCGGGACCGCCCATGCCGTCACACACCACGCCCACCGTGCGGCCGGAGGCCGCGTGCTGGGACGTGGCGTAGGCGTCCTGGTTCTCCTTCCGGACAAGGCCGATGTCGGTCATGCCCCAGACGTTCATTTGGTTCATTGGGATGTCTCCCCTTTCTGCGCTTCTTCCATGGCCTTCCGGCGGAGCTGTCCGCAGGAGGCGTCGATATCTCCACCCAGGCTCCGCCGCACGGTGGCGGTGATGCCGTGGGACTCCAGCCGTTTCTGAAAGGCCCCGATCCGGCGGGAGGGCTTGTAGGGGCTCTCCACCACGTCGTTCAGGGGGATCATGTTCACATGGCCCGGCATCCCCCGGAGCTTTTTGGCGATCAGGTCCGCCTGCCAGTCGTGGTCGTTGACGCCGTCGATCATGGCGTACTCAAAGGAGATGCGGCGGCCGGTCCTGTCAAAGTAGTCGTGGCAGGCCCGGAACAGCTCCTCCACGTCATAGGCTCGGTTGATGGGCATGATTTTAGAGCGGGTCTCGCTGTCCGGCGCGTGGAGGGACACGGACAGCGTCAGCTGTAATTCCAGCTCCGCCAGCCGCCGGATGCCCGGCACGATGCCGCAGGTGGAGAGGGAGATGTGCCGCATCCCGATGTTCATGCCGTCCGGGTGGTTCACCAGCTCCAAAAATTTCAGCACCGTGTCCAGGTTGTCCAGGGGCTCCCCAATGCCCATCAGCACGATGTTGGAGATGGGCAGGCCGGAGTCGATCTGGGTGAACAGCACCTGGTCCAGCATCTCCGCCGGGGTCAGGTCCCGGACCTTTCCGGCGATGGTGGAGGCGCAGAAGGCGCACCCCATCCGGCACCCCACCTGGGAGGAGATGCACACGGTGTTGCCGTGGTGGTACTGCATCAAGACCGTCTCGATGCAGTTGCCGTCGGCCAGCTCCCAGAGGTATTTGATGGTCCCGTCCAGCTTTGACACCTGCTTCCGGGCCACCTTGGGGGCGGTGAGGATGCAGGTCTCCTTCAGCTTTTCCCGCAGGGACTTGGAGAGATTCGTCATCCCGTCGAAGTCCGTCACCCCCCGGTGGAGCCAGGTGAACACCTGCCTGCCCCGGAAGGCCGGTTCCCCCAGGGACTGGAGGAAGGCCGTCATCTCCGGCAATGTCAGTGATTTCAAATCGGTCATGGGTCGCTCCTAAGCAGCCGCTCCATGCGGCAGATGTAAAAGCCGTCGGTGTGGTGGCGGTGGGGCCACAGGGTCACCTGGCCCTCGGTCTCCCCCACCGGATCGGGCAGGGCGAAGGGCGTCCGGCCAAAGTCCGGATGCTCGGCGAGAAAGCCGTCGGTGACCTCCTGGTTCTCCTCCGGCAGGATGGTGCAGGTGGAGTACACCAGGGCGCCTCCGGGCTTCACATACCGGGCGGCGTTGTCCAGAATGGCCCGCTGGATCACCGGCAGGGCGAACAGCTCGTCGGGCTTCTTGTACCGGATGTCCGGCTTCTTGCGGATGATGCCCAGGCCCGAGCAGGGGGCGTCCACCAGCACCGCGTCGAAGGCGCCTTCCCACTCCGGCCGGAACACCCGGCCGTCGGCGGCCTCTGTGCGGATGCACCCAAGGCCCAGCCGCTCCGCGCCCTCCCGGATGCGTTTCAGCTTGTTCTCGTGGAGGTCGCAGGCGACGATCCCGCCCCGGTCCTCCATCTGGAGGGCGGCGGCAAAGGACTTGCCCCCCGGCGCGGCGCATACGTCCAGCACCCGCATCCCGGGCCGTACCCCGGCGATCCTCGACACCAGACGGGCCGCCGGGTCCTGGACGAGAAATCCTCCCGCCTGGAAGGGGGCCAGGGCCGTCAGGTCCCCGGCGCGCTCCAATTCCAGGCAGCCGGGCACCCAGGCATGGCGATGGACGGTGACGCCGGATGCTTCCAGCGCCGCCGTCAGGTCCTCCGCGTTCGTTTCCAAAGGGTTGACCTGAACGGTCAGGGGCGCGGGGGCGTTGTCGGCGGCGAGAGCCGCCTCCGTTTCCTCCCGGCCCAGCAGGGCCAGCAGCCGCTTCACCAGCCACTTGGGGTGGCTGTACCGGATGGAGAGGTACTGGACCTCGTCCCGGTCCGGGATGGGCGGCAGGTCCTCCTTGTTCCGGGAGACCTGCCGCAGCACCGCGTTCACCAGGCCGGACGCCTTGGCCCGGCCGTTGGCCTTGGCCTGCTCCACCGCCTGGTGGACGGCCGCGCTGTCCGGCACCTTGTCCAGGAACAGGATCTGATACGCACCGATCCGCAGGATCTCCGCCAGGGGCGGCTGGAGATGGTCGATCTTCTGGGAGCAGTAGGCCCCCAGGTAGAAGTCCAGCAGCAGCCGGTTCTGCATGACGCCGTAGACCAGGCGGCTGCACAGGGCCGCCTCCGCCCCGGACAGCCCGTCCCTGCGGAGCTGCGCTTTCAGGGCGGCGTCCGCCCAGGCCCCGGCGGTGCGGCAGCGCACCAGGACCCCCAGGGCGGCGTCCCGGGCATTTGGGGCCCTCATCGGCTGCCTCCCCGGTCCCGTCCGCCGCCCCGGCCGATGAAGATCAGCACGAACCGCAGCAGCTGCAGCAGGCTCATCAGCAGCGCCGCCACATAGGTCAGCGCCGCGGCCCGCAGCACCTTTTTGGCGCCGGGCAGCTCATCCTCGTACAGCAGCTGCATCTCCTCAATGGTCCGGATGGCCCGGGACGAGGCGTTGAACTCCACCGGCAGCGTCACCAGCTGGAAAATGGTGGTGAAGGAAAACAGCACGATGCCGATGAGAAACAGGGACTGGCTGTACAGGAACAGTCCCGCGAACAGCAGGATGAACGACAGGCTGGAGCCGATCTGGGTCAGGGGGATGATGGCGGAGCGCACCCGGATGGGGGCGTAGTTCTGCGCGTACTGGACGGCGTGGCCCGCCTCGTGGGCCGCCACCCCCACCGCCGCGATGGTGGGGGCGTCATAGACCCCCTCGGACAGGTAGATGGTGTTGTCCCGGGGATCGTAATGGTCCGTCAGATTCCCACGGCAGGGCCGGATGGGCACGTCGTACACCCCGTTGAACCGCAGGACCGCCTCCGCCGCCATGGCGCCGGTGAACCGGCGGCGGGTGGCGGCCTGACTGTACCGCCGGAAGCTGCCGGACACCTGGAACTGGGCCCACAGAGACAGCAGCAGCACCGGGATCAGCAGCAGGAAGTACAGATGGTTGGCGAGAAAATCGGTGTAACTGTAATAGCCGTAACCGTAATAAGGCATAGAAAACCTCCGGAATGATAAACGCTCAGACCTCCAGCGGGTGGCCCAGCAGATAGGCCCCGGCGGCCATGCGCTTGCCGCCCTCCGCCTGAAGCTCCGTGAGATACAGGCTCTCTCCCCCGCCGCAGGCCACCTGGATGCCCTGCTTCCCGGCGGAGAGCACCGTGCCGGGGGCCGCCTCCGTGGGGCCGCCGGGGGCGGTGCGGAAGATCTTGAACCGCCGGCCCGCCAGCTCACAGGCCGCGCAGGGCCATGGGATCAGCCCCCGCACCTGGCAGTCGATCTCCCGGGCGGTGCGGGTCCAGTCGATGGGGGACATCTCCCGCGTCAGCATGGAGGCGTAGGTCTGGTGTCCCTCGTCCTGGGGCGTCCGGGTAGAGGTCCCGTTTCCGATGGCCGCCACCGCCTCGCTGAGGGCCTCCGCCCCCAGCTCCGCAAGGCGCGCCGTCAAAGCCTGGGCGTCCTCGTCCGGGCCGATGGGGGTCGCCTTCTGCAGGATGATGTCCCCGGCGTCCAGCTCCTTCGCCATATACATGATGGTGACGCCGGTGGTCTCCTCCCCGTTCAGGATGGTCCAGTTGATGGGGGCCGCTCCCCGGTACTTGGGGAGCAGGGACGAGTGGACGTTGATGGAGCCGTACTTCGGCGCCTCCAGGATATCCTCCGGCAGGATGCGGCCATAGGCCGCCACCACCGTCAAGTCCGGCGCCAGGGACTTCACCAGCTCCAGCGCCGTGCCGTCCCGCAGCTTCTCCGGCTGGTAGACGGGGATATTTTGCGTTAAAGCATATTCCTTTACAGGTGTTGGCACCAGCTTGTGACCCCGGTTTTTGGGCTTGTCCGGCTGGGTGAACACGCCGCAGACCTCATGGCCGTCGGCCACCAGCCGCCGCAGGGACGCCACGGCGAAGTCCGGCGTGCCCATGAACAGGATGCGCACGGGTCACTCCCCCTTTTCCTGGGCTTCCGCGGCCTCACGGGCCTCCCGCTCCTCCTGCTCCATGTAATCACGGAGCTCCTCGTCGGACAGGAAGTGGTCGATGTGCTCCACGAACAGGTGGCCGTCCAGATGCTCGATCTCGTGGCAGAAGGCCCGGGCCGTCAGGCCCTCGCCCTCCACCTCGAACCAGTCGCCGTACCGGTCCTGGGCCCGGACCCGGACCACCTCCGGCCGGGTGACGATGCCCCACTTGCCGGGCACGCTCAGGCACCCCTCCAGGCCGGTCTGCTCGCCGCTCTGAGCCACGATCTCCGGGTTCACCAGCTCGATATACTCCTCGGAGCCCTCGTCCAGCACCACGCACACCCGGCGCAGCACCCCCACCTGGGGGGCCGCCAGACCGGCGCCGTTGGCGTCCTCCAGGGTCTCCGTCATGTCGTCCAGCAGCTGATGCAGGCGGGTGTTGAACTCCGTCACGGGACGGCACACCTTCGTCAGGCACTCCTCGCCCTGCACCACGATCTTACGCAAAGCCATCGTGTTTGACCTCCTTTAGAAACGGCTGCTCACTCCATGGAGTTGCAGTCCACAAATAGATTCATCCCGCGGTTGGCGCGGTCCCCCGCGAACCACTTCAAAAGCCAGCTCACCGCCTCCCGGGTTGGCTTGTCGTTCTTCCCCACCAGCAGGCAGCGGTAGCGGTAGCGGTCGTTCAGCTTCATCACCGGCGCCGGGGCGGGCCCCAGCACCTCCGGCGAGGCGGCGGCCAGCTCCGGCAGCTGGGCCAGGCGGCGCAGTTCCTCCCGCACCGATGCGGCGGCCCGGAGGACCGCCCCCTCCTCCGCCCCGGAGACAGTGAAGGTGAAGAGATCCGCGAAGGGCGGGAACCGCCGCAGCCGCCGCAGACGGATCTCGTTTTCATAGAACCCCTGGTAGTCCTGCCGGGCGGCGCACTGGATCACGTCGTTCTCCGGGGTGTAGGTCTGGATGACCGCCCGCCCGGCGCTGCCGCCCCGGCCCGCCCGGCCCACCACCTGGGTCAGCAGGCTGAAGGTCCGCTCGGCGGCCCGGTAGTTGTCCACGTACAGGGACAAGTCCGCCGCCAGCACCCCCACCAGGGTCACATTAGGGAAGTCCAGCCCCTTGGCCACCATCTGGGTGCCCAGCAGAATGGGGATCCGCTCCTTTTCAAAGCGGTCCAGCAGCTGCTCGTGGCGGCCGGCGGCGGTGTCCGCGTCCATCCGCAGCACCGCCGCCTCCGGGAAGAGGGCGCGGAGCTCCTCTTCCACCTTCTGGGTGCCGGTGCCCACGTGCTTCATGATGCCGCCGCAGACGGGGCAGGTGTCACTGGAGCGCTCCGAATGGCCGCAGTAGTGGCACATGAGCCGCCCGTTGGCGGAGTGGTACGTCAGGGCCACGCTGCACCGGGGGCACTCCGGCACATGGCCGCACTCCCCGCACAGCAGGTACCGGCTGCTGCCCCGGCGGTTCAGGAGAAGGATGCTCTGCTCCCCCCGCGCCAGATTCTCCGACAGCTCGGCCCGGAGGATGTGACCCACCATCCCGGCGTTGCCCGCCCGGATCTCCTCTTTCAGGTCCGCCACCAGCACCTCCGGCAGGGACTGCTGGTTGTAGCGCCGCCGCAGCAGCGCCTTGTGGTAGGTCCCCTGCTCCGCGTTCCAGGCGGTCTCCACCGCCGGGGTGGCGGACCCCAGGACCAGGGTGGCGCGGTCCCGGGCGCAGAGGTATTTGGCCACGTCCCGGGTGTGATACCGGGGCGGGTTTTCCGACTGGTAGCTGCTCTCCTGTTCCTCGTCCAGGACGATGAGCCCCACGTTTTTCAGCGGCGCGAAGATGGCGGACCGGGTGCCCAGCACCACCTGCACGTCTCCCCGCCGGATCCGCTTCCACTGGTCGTACCGCTCCGTCATCCGCAGGGCGCTGTGGAGCAGGGCCACCTGGTCGCCGAAGCAGGCGGCGAACCGCCGCATCATCTGGGGGGTCAGCACGATCTCCGGCACCAGTACCATGGCCCGCCGCCCCTGATCCAGTATTTCCTGGACCAGTCGAAGATAGACCTGGGTCTTGCCGCTTCCGGTGACGCCCTGGAGCAGCACCGCCTCCGGCTTCCCGGTCTTTGTCAGGGCCAGGATAGACTGGTACGCCGTCTCCTGCTCCTCGTTGAGGACGATGGGCCCGGCGGGCTCCACTCGGGAGAAGTCCGGCAGCCGCAGCGCCTCCTCCTCGGAAAAGGCCACGATGCCCGCCTTCTCCAGGTTCCGGAGCACGGCCATGGAGACGCCGGTGTAGTAGCAGACCTCCGCCGCGCTCATCCGGCCCTCCGCCGCCAGGAGGCGCACCGCCTCCCGCCGCTGGGGGGAGGACCGCTTCTCTGTCAGTGCCGCGGCCTCCTCCGCGCTGACAGCCAGCTCCACCATCCGGCGCTGCTTGTCGCCGGTCTTTCGCTTGGCGGCGGTCTCGCACACCGTGACCCCCGCCTTCTGCAGCGCCCGCAGGACCGCGCCGGTGTCCTTGCCGCAGGCGGCCTCCAGGTCGCTCAGCTCAGCGGTGCCTCCGGCGGCGAACAGCGCGTTCAGCACCGGGATGGCCCGCCGGATGCCGGCGGCCATGCCGTCGGCGGTGAAGCGGTCCAAGCCCTCCGCCAGGTGCCACACCTCCCGCAGCTGGTACCACAGGCCCGCGGGCAGGATGGTCTTGACGGCCTCGAACAGCGTGCAGAAGTACCGCTGCCGCAGCCACAGGGCCAGGGCGATGCCGTCGCCATCCAGCACCGGCTCCCGGTCCAGGACCGAGAGCAGGGGTTTCAGCTTTGGCCCCTTCTCCCCCTGGGTCCGGGCCAGGACGATGCCCTCACTGGTGCGGTTGCCCCGGCCGAAGGGCACGGTGACCCGGACCCCGGGCACCGCCGTCTCCGTCAGCGACCGGGGCACCAGGTAGTCATAGGGCTTGTCAATGGAATAGGGCGCGGCGCCCACCGCGACTTTTACGATCTCAGCGGTTTCCATGCCTCGCCCCTCCTGTTGTTACTCCGCCTGCTCCTCCGCCGGGAGCACGTCTTCCGGCTCCTCGATGGTCAGGTCCATGTTTCTGGCGTCCAGCTTGCCGTCCGCCACCTCCTGGATGGCCAGGGTGACGGGCTTCTCCGTCAGGTGCTCGCCGGTCTCCTCCGCCTCATCGGCGATCTGACGGGCCCGGCGGGCCACCACGTCCACCAGCATATAGCGGTTTGGAATGTAGCCGGTCAGCTTGTTCATTGCGGGATACAGCATCATAATGGATCAACTTCCTATCTGCCTTGCAGGCGTAAATTTATTCAGGCGAAGGGGCGGGAGCTCAGCGTCCGCTGATGATCTCCATCCGCTCCTGGGGCTTGCAGTGCTCCGCCGTGATGATGGCGTTCAGCTCCCCCACCGCGTTCTCCACGGTGTCGTTGATGACAAAGTAATCATAGGTGTGGGCCGTCTGGAATTCCACCTTGGCCCGCAGCAGCCGCTTCTGGATCTTCTCCGGGCTGTCGGTGCCCCGGTCCCGCAGACGGCGCTCCAGCTCGTCCCAGCTGGGCGGGGCAATGAAGATGCGCACCGTGTCCGGCCGCTTGCTGGTGACCTGGATGGCGCCCTGGATCTCAATGTCCAGGATCACGTCCTTGCCGGCCTCCATGGCGTCGTCCACGAACTTCTTGGGAGTCCCGTAGAAGTTCCCCACGTACTCCGCATACTCCAGGAACTGGTCCATGGCGATCCACTTCCGGAAGGACTCCACGTCCATGAAGTGGTAGTGGATGCCGTCCAGCTCCCCGGGCCGGGGATCCCGCGTCGTGGCGGACACGGAAAAATACAGATTGGGCCGGGACTCCAGCAGGGCCTTGAGCACGGTGCTCTTCCCCACGCCGGAGGGCCCGGAGACCACAAAGGTCCTCCCTCTTCTCATATACACACGCTCCTATTCCTCGTTCTCTCTCTCTTCTTTCGGTGCGAACCGCTCCGGCGGCAGGGCCGACAGCACCACATGGTCGCTGTCCATGATGAAGATGGACGCGGTCTTGCGGCCGTAGGTGGCGTCGATCAGCATCCCCCGCTCCCGGGACTCCTGTACCATGCGCTTGATGGGCGCCGAGTCCGGCCCCACCACCGCCACCAGGCGGTCGGCGGAGACCAGATTGCCGAATCCGATGTTGATGAGCTTCATCTTCCCTCACTCCACATTCTGGACCTGCTCCCGCATCTTCTCCACTTCCGCCTTCAGACCCACCACGATCTCGGCGATGGCCACATCGTTGCACTTGGAGCCGATGGTGTTGGACTCCCGGTTGACCTCCTGGATCAGGAAGTCCATCTTCCGGCCCATGGGCTCGTCGCTCTCCAGCATGGTCCGCAGCTGGGCCACATGGCTCCGCAGGCGGACGGTCTCCTCGTCCACGGCCACCTTGTCGGCGTAGATGGCGGCCTCCGTCAGGATCCTCTGCTCGTCGATGGCGGTGCTCTGCAGGACCTCCTCCATCCGGGCGGTGAGCTTGGCGCGGTACTCCGCCACCGTCTCCGGGGACCGCGCCTCCACCTGCCCGGTGTAGCGCTCGATGGCGTCCAGCCGGCCGGCGATATCCTCCGCCAGCTTTTTTCCCTCCACGGCCCGCATGGCATTGTACGCATCCAACGCTTGGTCCAGCACCGCGCACAGGTCCGCGCTAACGGTCTCCAGGTCCTCGTCCTCCTTGGTGACCGTCAGGACGTCCGGGAACCGGGCCAGGGTCTCCGGCGAGGGCTGGTAGCTCTCCGCGCCGCAGACGGCGGCCAGCTCCCGCAGGGCGGCGGCGTACTGGGCCGCCAGGTCCCCGTTCACTGCCACCTTGGACACGTCCGCGGCGGTGGCGTCCACGGTGATGAACACATCCACCTTGCCCCGGGACATCGCCTGCTGGACGTGTTTTTTCACCGCGTCCTCCGCGAAGGTGTACATCCGGGGCATCTTCACGGCGCAGTCCAGATACCGGTTGTTGACGGAGCGGACCTCCACGGTGATGTCCCGCTTGTGCAGCTCCTGCCTTGCCCGGCCGTAGCCGGTCATGCTTTTGATCATGGTTCCAACTTCCTTCCTCTTGACTCTGTCAGCAGCAGAAAATATATCCGCCGCCGTTGCAGAGCGTATACAGACAGCACAGGCTCAGGCAGGGGTTGCCGCTGCACAGTGTGCCGAAGCTGCCCGTGGGGCTGTAGGAGGTGTCCTCCGTGCCCTCCATATACTCCAGCGCCTGCCGGTACTCGGCGTTGCCTGGGTCCAACTTGACCGCCGCGCGGTAATACCGCAGCGCCTCGTCCAGCCAGCCCCGGCGGTAGCACACCGCCCCCTTCAGGAAGTTCCACTCCGCGTTGTGGTCGCTGTAGTTGTCCAGCAGCGCCTCCGCCCGGCTGATGTTGCCGGTCTGGATGGCGATGCGGACCTGCTGCAGCACGGAGCTCTGCCCGCTGTAGCTCCGGGAGCCGCCGTAGCCCTGATACCCGCCGTAGCCGCCGTAGGAGGCGCCGCCCCCATAGGACGAGGAGCCGCCGCCTGCCCGCCTGCCGGAGGAGCGTTCCTTGGTAATCTGCTCGTAGGCGGCGTTGATCTCCTTCATCTTCTCCTGGGCCAGATCCGCCAGGGGATTGTCGTGGTAGTTGTCCGGATGATACTTCCGGGCCAGCTCCCGGTATGCTTTTTTGATCTCCTCGTCGGAGGCGTTCTCCGATACGCCCAGGATCTGATAGGGATCGTTCATGTGGTCTCCTTCTTGTGTTTCTTTCTCTGTTCTCTGGGGGGCATCTTGTGGAAGGTCCCCTCCAGCACGGCCCGGCCCACGGCGAAGAGGGCGGTGTACACCGTGCTCTCCAGGACAGGGCGCCAGACGCCGAAGTCCCACAGCTCAAAGGCCGTGGCGATCATGTGGACGGAGTGGTCCAGGGTCCTGGCAAAGGCCTGGCGGCTCTCCTCGTCCCATTTGCCGTCCGTCAGCCCATAGCGCAGGGCCACGGGGTTATAGTTCCCGGAGGCGGCATCCTTTTGCAGGTCGTCCGCCGCGTCGATGAGATAGACCCACCGGCCCAGGTGATAGAGCATCTGCTGCAGCACCCGCCGCCGCACCGGGTCTGCCACGGTGGCGGCGGCCTCCGCCAGCAGCTGGGCGAAGGTGTCCGCCGCCGCGTCCATGGAGGGGCACTGTGCCTTCTCCAGCTCGTCCAGCGCCGCCAGCTGCTGCCGCACCCTGGCGTCAAAGTCCGGCCGGGCCGCGGCGGCTTTGCGGTAGGCGCCGCCCAGGGCCCCGGCGGCAGCCCGGTATCCGGTGCCCTTGAGGGCGCCGTGGTCCGCGATTCCGTCCCGCAGTTGCCAGTAGGCCAGGATCACGCTCTCATCCGCCGCCAGCTCCAGGGCCGGCGAGGCGGGCTGGTAATCCCGGGGCCGGACGGGGCTGGACACGCACCGCCGGCGGCAGGGCGCCGCCTCCTCCGGGTCCGACAGCAGGATGGCCAGATACGTGAAATCGTAGTTCAGGATCATCCGGGCCGCCGGGCCGTACCGCTCCCCCAGGGCGTGGCACAGTCCGCAGTAGGCCCGGCGGAAGCGGTCCGCCTCCTCCTGGGGCAGGGCCTCCAGCGGGGGCCGCACATAGCCGAACACCGCCTCAGAACAGCCGGACGATGTTGAAGGTCAGCCCGCCTCTGGCCCGCAGCCTGCGGTCGTAGAGGATGGCGAACACGATGCCCAGCACGAAGCCGGCGCCCGCCACCGCGTACTGTACCGCCACGCTGGCGGTCAGCATGGAGGTGATCACATATCCCGCCAGAAACAGCACCACCGGGATCAGGTACACCAGCACCACGATCCGCAGCATCTTCTGGGTGCTGCTCTCCACCACCACCTTCTGCCCGGGCTGGGCGCCGATGGGGTTGCTGGCCCGGGCGTACACCGACGCGCCGGAGACGCCGCAGCCGGCGCACTCCTCGCAGTCGTGTCCGCAGGCGGACTTGCGGGGCACGGAGATCTCCGCGTGGTCCGCGTCTAAGATTCGTTCAACTGTCGCGATCTGTGTCATGTTGTCTCGTCTCCTGTACTTGGGGTCTCCTCGGCGGGGGTGTCAGGCTCCGCCGGCGCATCGGCCGTCTGCTCACTGATGGTCAGGCGCACCCGGTACGGCCCGCCGGACACGCCCACATCCCGGCCCACCACCGTCACCTCCGCGGGGACGGTGTAGGTGCCCACGGCGGAGCCGAAGTCCGACAGGTCCACAGTCACCAGGATGTTGTCCGCCGTGATGGCCGCCACGTCTTCACTGGTACCGAAGATGGAGATCTCCAGCTGCTCGGTCAGCAGGTCCACGTCCCGGCCCTCCGGCGCGTTGGTGAGGATGAAGTTGGTGGCCGTCACCGTGGTCCGCTGCAGATCGTTGAAGGAGATCTGCAGTGTGGCCCGGGTGACGCCGCTGAGGTTTTCGCACCCCTCCGGGATGGGGATGGCATAGCTGTAGTTGGTGGTGCTGCCCAGGCTGGCCAGGTCGAACTCGTCCAGCACGATGCTGTCCATCCCGTTCAGCACCTCCGCCGGGCCGGACACCAGGATGGTCTCCGGCGCGATCCGCCAGGTCACGTTGTCCAGCCGGGCGCCGGCGGACTCCTGGAAGTCCATGGTCAGCATCAGCTCCCGGGTCACGTACACCGGCAGTGTCACCTGGATGGTCTCCTCCGTGGTCTGGAGGCTGGTATCCTCCAGCAGCTGGTCGTTTTCGTCATAGAACTGGACGGGCAGATCCCCTGTGACGGTGGACGTGGCGTCCTGGCCCAGGTCCAGCGTCACCTTGGCGTAGCTGACGGCGTCCACATCCGCCTGATCGCCCCGGACCTCGATCTCCGTGGGGCTGATCTGCAGCTCCCCTGCGGAGTAGCCCTCCGCCACGTTGCCGGTGAGTTCACACCGGACGTCCACCGTCTTGTGGTACAGCTCCGCCACGTTGATGGTGATGGTGGAGGGCGTCCGGTCGCTGACGGTGATGTTCTGCCGGAAATACTCCTCCGTATAGCCGTAGATCACGGAGGACGCGGTCTGCACGCCCGTCCGGCTCACGTTGGACAGGTCCACCGTCACCCGGATATAGTCTTTGTCCAGAAGGGCCAGGTCAACCAAGGTCCCTTCCATCTCCAGGTCCACGGTGCTGACGGTGTCCTCCTCCAGCAGCATGAAGCCCCGCTCGGTGAGGACGGTCTCCCCGGTATAGGTGACGGGCACGTCCCGGAACCACTTGGTGTGCATCACCGGGCCGCCGTTGTTTCCGAAGTTGTCCACGAACACCCATACCACGATGGCCGCCAGGACACACAGGGCGATGTATACCGCCTTCTGCCTGCGATTACTTTTCATGGTCGTCGCCTCCCGTGGTCCCGGCCCGCAGCAGATTCGCCAGGCTGAACCTGGGCTTGTCCTCCCCGGTCTCCTGCGGAAGCAGCTCGTTCCGCAGGATGTTGGACAGGGTCTCCGGCTTCAGGTGGCGCTTGAGCATCCCGCCGATGGCCACGGAGATGGAGCCGGTCTCCTCGGAGACGATGACCACCACGGCGTCGGAGTTCTCGCTCATGCCGATGCCGGCCCGGTGGCGCATCCCCAGGTCCCGGGAGAGATTGACATTCTTGCTGAGGGGCAGCATACAGCCGGCGCCCAGCACCCGCCCGTCCCGGACGATGACGGCGCCGTCGTGCATGGGGGCCTTGACGAAAAACAGGTTTTTCAGCAACTCGCTGGACACCGCCGCGTCCAGCACCGTGCCGCTGCGGACCATGTCGTCCAGCACGTTTTCCCGCTCAAACACGATCAGGGCGCCGGTGCGGGACTGGGACATCTCCGTGCAGGCCAGCACCGTCTGGTCGATGGCCTGCTCCACGGCGCTGCCCGCCTCCGTCTTGGAGAAAAAGGCGATGAAGCGCCGGCTGCCCATCTCCTCCAGGATCCGCCGGATCTCCGGCTGAAAGAGAACGATCAGCGCCACCACGCCCCAGCGCACCAGCTGGTCCATGAGGAACGTGATGCTGTTCATATTCAAAACGGTGGACAGCATCAGCGCCGCCAGGAACACCAGTACGCCCTTGAGCAGGCTGGCGGCCCGGGTGCTGTGGATCAGGGTCAGGATCTTGTAAAAGACAAAGACCATGATGGCCATGTCCAGAACGTCCGTGATCTTCAGCATCATCAGATACCGGCCGATGATCCCCGGCAGCGTGGAGAACGTGATAAAATCCATTGGACGACATCATCCCTTTCAGGCCATGACATGAATACTTAGATTATATAAAATCTGCCAGTAGAATGCAAGGTAAACCGGGCTAAAATTCACGGTCTGTTCAGAAAATCACCGGCAGATCTCCTCCATGGACCGCAAAAAGCGGGACACCTCCTCCCGGGTGTTCCAGTGGGAGAAGCTGATGCGCACGGTGCCGGTGGCCAGGGTCCCGGCGGTGCGGTGGGCCAGGGGCGCGCAGTGGAGCCCCGCCCGCACGGCGATGCCCCGGTCCGCCAGAGCGTTCCCCAGGGCCTCCGCGTCCATGTGCTCCGGGACGACGGACAACACCCCCGCCTGGGCCTCCAGGTCCGGCAGGGCGTATACCTCGATCCCCGGGATCCGCCGCAGGCCCTCCGCCGCCAGGCGGGTCAGCTGCCGCTCTTCCCGGCAGATGGCCTCCGGCCCCAGCTTCCGGACGAACCGGACCCCCGCCAGCAGCCCCGCGATGCCGGGCATATTGTGGGTGCCCGCCTCCAGCCGGTCCGGCAGGAAGTCCGGCATGGCCTGCTGCTCCGAAAGGCTGCCGGTGCCGCCCTCCAGCAGGGGACGGATGGGAACATCCCTCCCGCACAGCAGCACCCCGGTGCCCTGGGGGCCGTACAGCCCCTTGTGGCCCGGCATGGCGATGAAGGCCGCCCCCAGGGCCTCCATGTCCAGGGGCAGCATCCCCGCGGACTGGGAGGCGTCGATGATGAAGGGCACCCCCCGCTTTCGGCACAGGGCCGCGATGGTCTCCACCGGCTGGACGAAGCCGAACACGTTGGACACGTGGTTGCAGACGACCGCGTCCACGCCGGGGACGATGAGACGGTCAAAGGCAGCCGTTGCTTCCTCCGGGCGGAACAGGGGCGCCGCCGCCACGGACACCCGGGCCCCCAGGGCCTCCAGGGGCCGGGTGACGGCGTTGTGCTCGTAGCCGGAGATCACCGCCCTGCCGCCGGGGGGCACCAGGCTCTTGATGGCGATGTTCAGGCCGTGGGTGGCGTTCATGGTGAACACCACCTGCTCCGGACTCTCCAGATGGTACAGCTCCGCCAGCTCCGTCCGGCAGTCGAAGGCGGCCTCCGCCGCAGCCATGGCCGCCGGATAGCCGCCCCGGCCGGGGGAGCTCATGGTGCCCATGGCCTCCGCCATGGCCTCCACCACGGTCCGGGGCTTCTGGAAGGTGGTGGCCGCGCTGTCCAGGTAGATCACGGTCTCACCTCCCGGTAGGTCCCCCGCTGGGACAGGAAGATCTGAACAGGGTCCAGGGATTCCCTGTGAAGGGCCGTCAGGGCAGATGCCAGGGCGGAGTCCGCGATCTGCACGGCATAGGCGCAGCCCCGGTCCGTCAGGTCCCGGGGAGCCCGGAAGATACGGCAGCGGACCCCCGCCCGGGCCAGCGCCCGCTGCATCCGCTGGGCGTAGGTCACCGAGCGGGCGATGATCAAATAGTGCTCCACAGACACTCCTCCTCTCTCCCCATTGTATGGGCGAGAGGTATGGACGTGCAAAAAGGACGCGCCTGCGGGCGTGTCCTTTTTTCAGGGGAGCCGCTCCAGCAGCGCCACCGCGTGGGCCGCCATGCCGGAGCCGTCCCCGGTGAAGCCCAGCCGCTCCTCCGTGGTGGCCTTCACATTCACCCGGTCCGCCTCCACTCCCAGGGCGGCGGCGAGATTCGCCTCCATCTCCCGGCGGTAGGGGCCCACCTTGGGGGCCTGGGCGATGAGGGTGGCGTCGATGTTCACCACGGCCCAGCCGCCCGCTCGCAGCAGCGCCGCCACCTGCTCCAGCAGCGCCAGGCTGGAGATGCCGGCATAGGCGGGGTCGCTGTCCGGGAACAGCCTGCCGATGTCCCCCAGCCTGGCGGCGCCACAGAGGGCGTCCATCACCGCGTGGGTCAGTACGTCCGCGTCGGAGTGGCCCAGCAGCCCCCGGTCATAGGGGACGTCCACGCCTCCCAGCACCAGCCGCCGGCCTTCCGTCAGCCGGTGGACGTCGTACCCGTGTCCGATCCGCAGATCCGTCATCGCCGCTCCTCCCTGTCATGCAGAATGGCCTCCGCCAAAATCAGGTCCACCGGGGTGGTGATCTTCAGGTTTTCCTCGTCTCCCTCCACCAGATAGACCCGCTTGCCCATCCACTCCACGGCGGCGCAGTCGTCCGTCACGGGGATGTTCCCCTCGATGGCCGCCTGGAGGGCCGCCTTCAGCAGGTCCCGCTGGAAGATCTGGGGCGTCTGCACCGCCCGCAGGACGCTCCGGTCCAGCGTCTCGGCCACGGTTCCGTCCGGGCGGACGGTCTTGATGGTATCCTTCACCGGCACCGCCGGGGCGGCGGCGCCCCGCTGGGCCGCCTGCTCCGCCACCGCGTCGATGAGCTCCGGTGTCACCAGGGGGCGGGCGCCGTCCTGCACCGCCAGCAGCTCCGCGTCCTCCCCGGCCTCCAGGGCCGCCAGCAGCACCGAGTGGGCCCGGCTCTCCCCGCCCCGGACCACCTTGGCGCACTTGGTGATGCCGTAGGTCCTGCACAGCTGGGAGATAGCCAGGAAGTCCTCCTCCCGGGCGGCCACGATGATGGTGTCCACCCGCTGGGCCAGCTGCAGCGCCGTCAGCGTCCTAGCCAGCACCGGCACCCCGTCCAGGGGCTCCATCAGCTTGTTGACGCCCCCCATCCGGGCGGAGCTGCCCGCCGCCGCCACCAGGGCGGCGCACCGGGGGCGCTGGGCCTCCCGGAATCTCTTGAAAAATCCCATGATCCGACCTCCCTGGAATCTTCTCTATACAGCAGAATGTTCGCGGACCGCTTGCCCGCGAACACCTTACCCCGGAGAGACGGGCGCCTGGAACATGGCCAGTTCCACCCGCTTCTCCAATTCCTCATAGCCGCTGTCCTCCGCCAGCACCAGCTCTGACAGCAGGATCTGCTTGGCGCTGTGGAGCATCTTCCGCTCCCCGTTGGACAGGCCCCGCCGCTTCTCCCGGAACAGCAGGCCTTTAATGACCCGGGCCACCTCGTACAGGTCTCCGCTCTTCAGGCGGGCCATGTTCTCCCGGTAGCGCTTGTTCCAGTTGCTGTTCTCCTCCACCGGCATGGCGGGCATGGCGTCGATCAGCGCCTCCGCCTCCGGCCGCTGGATGATGGAGCGGATCCCGATGGCCTGGCTGTTGGCGGTGGGGATCTTCAGCAGCAGTCCACCCACCGGCATTTTGAACACGTAGTAGTCCTGTGTACTCCCCGCGACCTTTTCGCGAACAATGGCGTCGATCACGCCGGCCCCGTGCATTGGATGAACGACCAGATCCCCAACGCTGAACATGGTAAACTCCTTCCCACTTCCGCCGGGCGGTGACTGGAACCCGCTCTCACACTTTCCACTTTTCTGTTTTCACAAATATCATTATAACGGCTTATGGGCCGGTTTACAAGCGTATTTTGAAATTTTTTTACTATTTTGCAGACATTTTCCAGGCCTTCATCCCCTGAAAAGCCGAAAAAAGGGCCGGACGGCTGCGCAGCCGTCCGGCTCTTGTCATGCACGGATCATCTCTTGTTGGAGCGGCGCCAGATGTGCATCTTCTCCGCCTCGGCGATCAGCTCCTCCCGGAACTGGGGATGGGCGATGGAGATCAGGCCCTCCGCCCGCTCCCAGGTGGACTTGCCCTTCACGTTGAACTTGCCGTACTCCGTCACCACATAGTGGAGGTTGGTGCGGGTGGCGGTGACCACGGAGCCCTCCAGCAGCGTGGGCCGGATGCGGGACTTCAGCTGGCCGGTCTTCTTGTCCATGTAAGAGGAGGAGCAGCAGATGAAGCTCTTGCCGCCCTTGGACAGGTACGCGCCCATGACGAAGTCCTGCTGGCCGCCGGCGCCGGAGATGTGGTGGATGCCGGAGGACTCGGAGGACACCTGGCCGTACAGGTCGATGTCCACGGCGCCGTTGATGGAGATGAAGTTGTCGATCTGGGACACCCGGGCGATGTCGTTCACATAGCTGACGGGAGCCGCCATGCACTCGGGGTTGTTGTTGATGAAGTCATACAGCTTCTGGGTGCCCGCCGCGAAGGCGTAGGTCTGCCGGCCCCGGTCGAAGGGCTTGCGCAGGCCGGTGATGCGACCGGCCTTGGACATGTCCACGAAGGCGTCCACGTACATCTCCGTGTGCACGCCCAGGTCCTTCAGGTCGCTCTCGGCGATCATCTTGCCGATGGCGTTGGGCATGGAGCCGATGCCCAGCTGCAGGCAGGCGCCGTCGGGGATCTCCGGCACCACCAGCCGGGCCACCGCCATATCCACCTCGCTGGCTGCTCCACCGCCGCCCAGCTCGTCCAGGATGGGGTTCTCTCCCTCCACGATCATGTCCACGTCGTCGATGTGGACGCAATTCTCAAACCCGCCCAGACATACGGGCATGTTCTTGTTGACCTCCACGATGACGGTCTTGGCGCACTCGCACACCGCCTTCAGGTGGGAACCGCCGGGGCCGAAGTTGAACCAGCCGTGCTCGTCCATGGGCGCCACCTGGAACATGGCCACGTCCAGGGTCTTGATGCAGTTGCGGTAGTACCCCGGCAGCTCGGAATACCGCAGGGGGATGTAATAGGCAAGGCCCTCATTGACAGCCTTGCGCTCGATGCCGCTCATGTGCCAGGAGTTCCAGCAGAAATGGTCCGCCGCGTTGGGCACGCCGAAGATGGCGGGCCGGTGGGTCAGGATGCCGCCCCGGATCTTCACGTCGGTCAGCTCGCCCATCCGGCGGGCCAGGGCCTTGTCCAGCGCGTCCGCAGTGCAGACGCTCCAGCCGTAGTCCACCCAGTCACCGGACTTGACGGCCTTGACCGCCTCGTCCGCCGTGGTCAGTTTCTGTTTGTACACTTCCTGGTAGCTCATATCCTCGTTCCTCCTGTTTGAATCGTTGTATGATGTCATCGCGGTTGTATGACTTTGATTTGTTAAGAGTATAACATGGCCTTACGAGAAATGCAATCACAAACGTGAAAAAAATCACAAAACTTTTGAAAAAAGACAGGTCCCGCCGGGGACCTGTCTTTTCTTTTCCGATTCAGGAAAATCACTCTTCCACGGGGGCCTCGTCCTCTGCGGGCTCCTCCTCGGCGGGAGCGGTCAGCAGAGCGCGGATGGACAGGGAGATCTTCTTTTTCTCCTCGTCGATGGCCGTGATCTTGGCGTCCACGATCTGGCCCTCGGACAGCACGTCCTCAGGCTTGTCGATGCGCCGGTCGGCGATCTGGGAGATGTGGATCAGGCCGTCCACGCCGGGCACGACCTCGGCGAAGGCGCCGAAGGTCATCAGCTTGACGATGCGGACAGAGGCCACGTCGCCCACCTGATACTTGTCCATGAACACCTGCCAGGGATCGATGCTGTGGTCCTTGACGCCCAGGGAGATCTTCTTCTTTTCGGGGTCGAAGGAGATGACGTATACCTCCAGGGTGTCGCCCACCTTGCAGACCTCGGCAGGGGTCTTGATCCGGCTCCAGCTGAGCTCGGAGATATGTACCATGCCGTCCACGCCGCCGATGTCCACGAACACGCCGTAGCTGGTCATGGACTTGACGGTGCCGGTGTAGTGCTTGCCCACCTCGATGTTGGCCCACACCTCCGCCTGGGCGGCCTTCCGGGCCTCCTCGGTGACGGAGCGGATGGAGCCCACCACGCGGCGGCGGGCACGGTTGACCTCGGTGATGCGCAGCTGGACCTTCTGCTTCACCATGCTGGACAGATCGGCGCCCCGGGGCTGGCCGCTCTGGGAGGCGGGGACGAACACCCGCACGCCCTTGACGGACACCACGATGCCGCCCTTGTTCTCCTCGGTGACAGTGCCCTCCAGGACGGTCTTGTCCTCCACGGCCTGCTCGATGTTCTCCCAGACCTTGGCGGCGTCCAGACGCTTCTTGGACAGCTCGGCATAGCCCTCCACGTCGTTGACCCGGACCACATAGGTCTCGATCTGGTCGCCCACGTGGATGACGTCCTCGGGCTTGACATTGGGGTCGTCGCTCAGCTCACTGAGCTTGATGTAAGCCGCCTGCTTGGCCCCCACATCCACCTGCACCTCGGTGGGGGTGATGGCGGTGACAACGCCGGTGACGCGATCTCCGTTATTCAAAGTTTTGAAAGACTGATTCAGTAATTCCTCGAAGGACTCCTCTTTGCCCTCGGCCGCCTTGATTTCTTCGCTCATCGTTGCATATCCCTCCTTAATGATGCCCGCAGGCGTGGAGGCTCCAGCCGTAAGACCCGCAACAGAACAGCCAGCGAAAAAATCCGGTGAGAGCTCGTCCGCGGATTCGATCTGGATCACACGGGGGCATCTCTTCAAGCAA
>DWZJ01000068.1 GCA_019118245.1 Candidatus Oscillibacter excrementigallinarum | reverse complement strand
TCTCTATGCGGGGCCCCCACCGCGCCCCGCGCGGTGGGGAGAGGAGGAGCAAGGGAGCGGGCGCAGTTTTCGCCGCAGGCGGAAACGGAGCTTAGCGGACTTTGCGACGACGACAATGGGGGGCGCATCTGTCCAGCCATCCTCATGGCTGATTTTCCGCGTCCAATGGGACGCACTCCCCCCCCCAAAAAAGTATGGAACATATAAAAATATAAGGAGATCACTGGATGTTCAAAGTTCTCAAAACCGAGGGCCGCGCCCGGCGCGGCGAATTCTCCTGCGCCCACGGCGGCGTGGTCCAGACGCCGGTGTTCATGAACGTGGGCACCCAGGGGGCCATCAAGGGCGGCGTCTCCGCCCACGACCTGAAAGAGGTGGGCTGCCAGATCGAGCTCTCCAACACCTACCACCTCCACCTGCGGCCCGGGGACCAGATCGTCCGGCAGATGGGCGGCCTCCACAAGTTCATGGACTGGGACGGCCCCATCCTCACCGACTCCGGCGGGTTCCAGGTGTTCTCCCTGGCGTCCCTGCGGAAGATCCGGGAGGAGGGGGTCACCTTCGCCTCCCACATCGACGGCCGGAAGATCTTCATGGGGCCGGAGGAGTCCATGCGCATCCAGTCCAACCTGGGCAGCGACATCGCCATGGCCTTTGACGAGTGCGTGGAGAACCCCGCCACCTACGAGTACGCCAAGGCCAGCTGCGAGCGCACCGCCCGCTGGCTGGAGCGGTGCAAGGCCGAGCACGACCGGCTCAACAGCCTGCCGGACACGGTGAATCCGGGGCAGATGCTCTTCGGCATCAACCAGGGGGCCACCTTCGCCGACCTGCGGATCTGGCACATGCAGGAGATCGCCAAGATCGACTGCGACGGCTACGCCATCGGGGGTCTCGCGGTGGGGGAGCCCACGGAGGTCATGTACGAAATCATCGACGCGGTGGAGCCCCACATGCCGGCGGACAAGCCCCGGTACCTCATGGGCGTGGGCACCCCCAGCAACATCATTGAGGCCGTGGCCCGGGGGGTGGACTTCTTCGACTGCGTCATGCCCTCCCGCAACGGCCGCCACGGCAAGCTCTTCACCTGGGAGGGCACGGTGAACATCCTCAACGAGAAGTACGCCACCGACCCCCGGCCCATCAGCGAGAGCTGTGGCTGCCCGGTGTGCCGCCGCTTCTCCCGGGCGTACCTGCGGCACCTGTTCAAGGCGGACGAGGTGCTGGCCCTGCGGCTGGCGGTGCTCCACAACCTGTGGTTCTACAATGAGCTGGCCGCCCGCATCCGCCAGGCCCTGGATCAGGAGACCTTCGCGGAGTTTCGGGCCCGTTACAGCGGAAATTTGGAAAAACGTGCTTGACCCTCTTGCAAAAGCTGGCATATCTGGTATAATGTTTTCATTCTGACTTTGTAATGTAAAGGAGTTTTGTCACTATGACTGGAGAAGGCGCTTCCTCCATTATTATGCTGGTGGTCCTCGTCGCGGTGTTCTACTTCCTGCTGATCCGTCCGGAGAACAAGCGGAAGAAGAAGGCTCAGGAGATGCGGGACAGCCTGAAGAAAGGCGACACCATTACCACCATCGGCGGCATCGTGGGCAAGATCGTCATGGTCAAGGACGAGACCATCGTCATCGAGACCAGCGACGACCGGGTCCGCATGGAGCTGACCAAGTGGGCCGTCTCCACCACTGGCGTCCAGGCCTCTGCGGAGGGCCAGGACTCCAAGAAGGAGGAGAAGAAGAAGGACGAGGTCCAGGAGTCCGAGGAGATCCCCGAGGCCACCACTGAGGAGCCCGCGGCTCCCGCCGAAGAGGAAAAGAAGGACTGACCCATCATAAAAGCACCCTCCCCTGTCATATGCTCGGATAGAGCCATGACGGGGGAGGAGTTTTTATGGGCAACGGACGGAAGAAGGAGACGGCGCTCTGGCTGGTGTTTTTGCAGGGGACAGGACTGTCCATGGGCGTCTATCTGCTGCTGATGGTGGCGGCGTCGGCGCTGCTGGTGGGGGCCGTGCTGCCGGAGGCGGGGGCGTTCCCTGCGACGGCGGTGAGCTGCTGCCTGGCCTCCATGGCCGGGGCCATGACCTGTGTCCGCCGCAGCCCCTGGGGCAGCCTGCCCAGCGCCATGACCTGCGCGGGGGGATTCCTGCTGGTGCTGATCGCCGTGGCCCTGCTGTGCTGGCAGCAGATCACCTGGCTGGGGCAGGGGGGCGTGCTGCTGCTGTGCGGCGCCGGCGGCGGTCTGCTGGCGGGGCTGCTGGGGGGCCGCAGAAGGCGCCGGAAGGGGGGACGCCGGGCCCGCCCGGTCCGCAGGGCCGAAAAAGCCCGCTCGTGAAATTCCACAAAAATACAGATCTGTCGGCTCTCCCGGGCGGCGCGCCGTCCGGCAAGGGACGATCCGGCGGGCGGTCAGCGGCGGCGGCAAATGTGGGGCGCCGCCGTTTTTCTGTCCACTAGATGTTGTCGTTTTCCGGAGGGGGAGGGGAGCGGTGTTTGACGCTCCTCTCTAAAGTTAACATAATACAGTTTACATAAAATTTTGACATAACTCACAAAAAAGGGAAAGTTCGGGTAAATTCCTTGCGAAATCCGGCAAATTCGACTATAGTAAATAGAAACGAGGTCTTACGTCAACCGCAACATAAATCCGCCCGCTCCCGCATAGGATGCGGTGAGGTGAGGCGGATTGAACACGAGGAAGTTGACGAAGCAGCCGCCGGTGCGGCTGGCCACGCTGCCCCGCCTGCTGCTGCTGGCGCTGTTTTTCACCGCCGGCGTTCTTTTGGGACAGGTCCTGGTGGGCCGGATGCCGGTCGCCACAGGGGACGAGCTGCGCCGGTATCTGGAGGACTATCTGCGTCTGGGCGGCGGGGCGGCGCCTACGCCCCGGACGGTGGTCTCCACTCTGGTGATCTACTTCCGGTATCCGCTGCTGGCGTTTCTGCTGGGCTTCGCCTCCATCGGGGTGGTGCTGCTGCCCTGCGCCACGGCGGCCTATGGTTTTTTTCTGTCCTTTTCCGTGTGCTGCTTCACCGCCTCCTTCGGCGCCGACGGGGTGCTGCTGGCGCTGGCGGTGTTTGGTCTGCGGTGTGCGGTGACGCTGCCCTGCTATTTCCTGCTGGCGGCCCCCTCCTGGGGCACCGCCGCGGGCCTTGCCGCCGTGTCGTTTGGGAGCGGCCGGCGGACTGCCCCTGTGGTTTACGGGCGGGCGTGCTGGATCCGGCTGGGTGCCTGCTGCCTGGCACTGCTGGCCGGCGTGTGTGTGGATGTGCTGTTGTCCCCGGTGCTGCTGCGGCTGATGCTGGAGCGCATTCTGGGTTAGAGAGAAAGAGAGGGGGAACACCCTTGGCGAAAGACGACATTGCGGCGTATGGAGACTATCTGGCGGAGGAGAAGCACGCCTCCCAAAACACCATCTGTTCCTATCTGCGGGACGTGACGCAGTTTTCCGAGTATCTGGCGGAGCACCAGGACTGCACCCTGCGGCAGGCGGACCGGTCTGCCATCCAGGACTACATGAGCTGGATGCGTGGGCGGGGAAAGTCCGCCGCTTCAGTGACCCGGTTCCTGGCGTCCATCAAATCCTTTTACAATTTCCTGGTGTCCGCCGGCGCGGTGGAGGCCAACCCGTCCAAGGGCATCTCCGCCGGCCGGGCGGAGCGGAAGTATCCGGAGATCCTCACCAGCAAAGAGGTGGAGTTGTTCCTGGACCAGCCCCAGTGCGTGGACGCCAAGGGCTACCGGGACCACGCCATGCTGGAGCTGCTGTACGCCACCGGCATCCGGGTCAGCGAACTGATTTGCCTGGACCTGGAGGACCTGAACCTGGCCGCCGGATTCATCCGGTGCGCCAGCCGGGGCAAGGAGCGGATCATCCCCCTGTACCACACGGCGGTAAAGGCCCTGCAGGACTATGTGCGGGACATCCGCCCCCAGCTGATCGCCAGCGGGGACGAGCAGGCGCTGTTCGTGAACATGAACGGTGAGCGCATGAGCCGCCAGGGGTTCTGGAAGATCATCAAGTACTACCAGGAGAAGGCTGGGATCGAGAAGGACATCACGCCCCACACCCTGCGCCACTCCTTTGCGGTCCACCTGCTGGAGAACGGGGCGGACCTGCGGTCCATCCAGGAGATGCTGGGGCACGCGGACATCTCGTCCACCCAGATCTACACCCATGTGGTGAAGCACCAGCTGAAGGATGTGTATCAGAAAGCCCATCCCCGGGCATAAGGGGGTGTTTGGACCGCCGGAAGGCGGTCCGTTTTCTTTGCTGGGGGCCGTCCCATCGGACGGGGAATCCAGCCGGGTTGCCGGCTTGTCCCAATGCACCCCCCATTTCTCTTTTGGTCTTGCCAAAAGAGAAACGGGCCGTGCACGGTCCAAAGAGAAAAAACGCTTTAACGCGCTCCGGTGCAGTGGCCCTCCGCGCGACGGGGGTCGGCGTAT
>DWZJ01000067.1 GCA_019118245.1 Candidatus Oscillibacter excrementigallinarum | reverse complement strand
CGTCAGCGAGGACGAGGGCATGATCGCCGCCGCCAGCTCCGGCGCCCTCTGCCTGGATAAGCTGGAGGCCATGACCTGCGTCTGCTCCGTGGGCCTGGACATGATCGCCGTGCCCGGCGATACCCCGGCGGAGACCATCGCCGCCATCATCGCCGACGAGGCGGCCATCGGCATGGTGAACAACAAGACCACCGCCGTGCGGCTGCTGCCCGCCCCCGGCAAGACCGTGGGGGACCGGATCGAGATGGGCGGCCTGCTGGGCAGCGCCCCGGTGATGCCGGTGCATCCGGAGTCCAGCGCCGACTTCATCGCCCGGGGCGGCCGCATTCCTGCACCTCTTCACAGCCTGAAGAACTGAACCAGCAGGCCGCCCTTCCGGGCGGCCTGCTGGTATTATTGCCGAGGTATGGGACACGCCCAGCCGCGGTAAACTGAGAGAACAGGAGGGATCGTATGGACATTCTCTTTACCAACGGAACCATCCGCACCATGGAGCGGGACCGCCCTGCGGCTCATGCCCTGCTGGTGCGGAACGGCCGCATCGCCGCCGTGGGAGACCGGACGGCGGTGGAGGACCAGGCGGGGGTCGACGTCCGCCGGGTGGACCTGGCGGGCCGGGCGCTGCTGCCGGCATTCCTGGACGCCCACAGCCACTTCACAGCTGTGGCCAACCAGTTTTTGCAGGTGGATCTGAGCGGGTGCGGCTCCTGGGCGGACATCCAGGACCGGATCCGGGACTACATCCGGCGGGAGCGCATTCCCGCCGGGCAGTGGGTGACGGCCCAGGGGTACGACCACAACCGGCTCTCGGAGCGCCGCCATCCGGACCGGACCTGCCTGGACGCGGCGGCGCCGGAGAATCCGGTGGTGATCTGCCACCAGTCCGGCCACATGGGGGTGTTCAACACGGCGGCCCTGGAGCGGCTGGGCGTCACCGGGGACACTCCCTGTCCGGCGGGCGGCGTCATCGGGCAGGAGAACGGCGTCCCCACCGGCTACATGGAGGAGAACGCCTTCCTGGAGTTCCAGAAGCGGGTGCCCATGATGCCGCTGGAGGCGTTTCTGGGGGCCTACCGGAAGGCCCAGGACCTGTATGCTTCTTACGGCATTACCACGGTGCAGGAGGGACTCCTGCGCCGGGAGCTGGTGCCTTTGTACCAGGCGCTGCTGGCGGACGGGTCTTTGAAGCTGGACGTGGTGGCCTACGGGGACGAGGCGGGGACCACGGCGGCCCGGCAGGCGTTCCCGGACAGCTTCCGGCAGTATCAGCAGCACTTCAAGCTGGGCGGGTACAAGCTGTTTCTGGACGGCTCCCCCCAGGGCCGCACCGCCTGGCTGCGGCAGCCCTATCAGGGGGAGACGGCGTACCGGGGCTACGGCACCCTGACGGATGCGCAGGTGCTGGACATGGTCCGTCGGGCCGGGGCGGAGGGGATGCAGCTGCTGGCCCACTGCAACGGCGACGCCGCCTGCGCCCAGTACCTGGCGGCGCTGGAGACCGCGGCCCGGGAGGGCGTGGACCTGGCGGCCATGCGGCCGGTGATGATCCACGCCCAGCTGCTGGGCCGGGATCAGCTGCCGGCGGTGAAGCGGCTGGGGGTGATCCCCTCCTTCTTCGTGGCCCACGTGTACCACTGGGGGGACATCCACTGGGAGAACCTGGGGTCTGACCGGGCGGACGGCATCAGCCCCGCCGGGTCCGCGGCGGAGCTGGGCATCCCCTGCACCTTCCACACGGACGCGCCGGTGATCCCGCCGGATCTTCTGGAGACCGTGTGGTGCGCGGTGGACCGGACGACCCGGTCCGGCCGCTGTCTGGGCCCGGAGGAGCGGGTGGACGTCCAGACGGCCCTGGAGGCGGTGACGGTGAATGCCGCTTACCAGTATTTTGAGGAGCGGGACAAGGGCGCCCTGGCACCGGGAAAGCGGGCGGACCTGGTGATGCTGGACCGGGATCCGCTGGCAGTGCCGCCGGAGGAGCTCCGGGACATTCAGGTGCTGGAGACCTGGAAGGACGGTATCCCCATTTTCCGGCGGGGGGAAAAGAATCCTTGCAATTTTTGCCGAGAGGATTAAAATAAAAAGAAGAGGCGCGCCTGACGCGTTGGAACTTGGAGGCGAGGAATATGGAAAAGAAGAACAAGCTGGTGCTGGCGGTATTGCAGGGCAGCGACTCCGATAATACCATCCGGAATCTCAACGAGCACGGCTTTATGGTGACGGTCCTGAGCTCCACAGGGGGCTTTTTGAAGAAGAAGAGTACCACGGTGATGATCGGCGTGGAGGAGGAGCGGCTGGAGGAGGCCATGGAGATCCTCCAGAAATTCGCCGGCCACCGGAAGGAGACGGTGTATCAGCCCGTCACCATGCCCCACGGGGAGATGTCCTCCGTCCCGCCGGTGCCCATGGAGGTCATGGCCGGCGGCGCGGCGGTGTTCGTCCTGTCCCTGGACGAGATCCGGAAGTTCTGAGACCAAAGCTGAAACAAGGAGCCTGCAGGGCCGATGCCCCGCAGGCTCCTGCGCTGTTCTCTGACCAGTTGTCCTCCGCCGGAGACCGGCGGTCCGTCTGCTCTGGACAGTGCCGGGCCGCGGTGAGATACTGGATTTACGCCCCCTGGAATTTTGTCCGGTCCCGGTCGATCTGCTTTTGGTAGCGGTCCTGCTCGGAAAAGACGCAGCCGCAGTATTTCTGCATATAGAACCCCAGCTCCCGGGCCCGCTGGTTCCCGGCCCGGAAATTGGGCCGGAAGTCCCGGTAGAGGAATTCCACCCCGTATTGTTTGGCGTACTTCTCCGCCGCGGCGGCGATGGCCTCGTGGTTTTGATAGGTGCTGGCCAGCAGGGTGGAGGTGAAGGCGGAAAAGCCGTGCTCCGCCGCGTACCGCGCCGTGCCCTCCAGCCGGTGCTCATAGCAGTAGACGCACCGGCGGTCGATGTCCTCCGCCACGTGCCGGACGAATTCCCGCAGGCCGTAGTCCTCCCGCACCCGGACCTCCATGCCGATGGTGGGGGCATAGGAGAGCAGGCAGTCCCGCCGGGCCTGGTACTCCTTCCAGGGGTGGATGTTGGGGTTGTACCAAAAGGCCACCGGCTCGATGCCCTCGCTCCGCAGCGGGTCGATGCAGCTGAGGGAGCAGGGGGCGCAGCAGGTGTGCAGTAACACGCGTTCCATATCAAAAGTGCCTCACTTTGGTTCTAAGATGGAACCAGTATAGCATAGAGGAGAGAAAAGGCCAAGCCCTTTCCATTCACCAAGTTTCTTAACGAAAAATTAACAGTCTTTCAGAATATTGCCGATTGAACATCCCATGGAAAAAGTGTATGATGTCAACTAATGTGATATCATGCGGTTAGCTGTCGAAAACTCTGACGCAACCGTTTTCCCAGAAGGAGGAAACTGAAGTTGAAAGTTGGACTTGACGTGGGCTCCACCACCATCAAATGTGTGGTGCTGGACGACGCGGACAATCTGGTATACAGTACATACGAGCGGCATTACAGCCATATCCTGGAGAAGTCGGAGGAGCTGCTGCGCCGGACGGCGGCGCAGTACGTCCCCGGCGGGAAGGCGGATCTGGCCATCTCCGGCTCCGCCGGCATGGGCATGGCGGAGAGCGTGGGCGTCCCCTTCGTGCAGGAGGTGTTCGCCACCCGGGTGGCGGCCAACAAGCTGGCCCCGGGGACGGACTGCATCATCGAGCTGGGCGGCGAGGATGCCAAGATCCTCTTCCTCACCGGCGGCATGGAGGTGCGGATGAACGGTTCCTGCGCCGGCGGCACCGGCGCCTTCATCGACCAGATGGCAACGCTGCTGAAAATGAGCGCCGACGAGATGGACGCCGCAGCCCAGCGTGCGGAGAAGACGTACACCATCGCCTCCCGCTGCGGCGTGTTCGCCAAGAGCGACGTGCAGCCCCTCATCAACCAGGGCGCCAAGGCGGAGGACATCTCCGCCAGCATCTACCAGGCGGTGGTGAACCAGACCATCGCCGGCCTGGCCCAGGGCCGTCCCATCCGTGGCAACGTCCTGTACCTGGGCGGGCCCCTGACCTTCTCCCGCGTCCTGCGGGAGAGCTTCGACCACACCCTGGGGGTGAAGGGCACCTGCCCGGAGAACAGCCTGCTGTATGTGGCCCTGGGCGCGGCCTTCTATTCCGACCAGGAATTTGACCTGAACCAGGTGGCGGACGACCTGCAGAAGCACGGTGCGGCGGAGACGTACCGCTCCCTGCCGCCCCTGTTCGCCAGCAAAGAAGAATACGAGGCATTCCGGGTCCGGCACGCCAAGGCCACGGTGCCCCAGATGCCCTTCGGCGCGGACTACGCCGCCCCGGTGCACATCGGCATCGACTCCGGCTCCACCACCGTGAAGCTGGTGGTCATCGACCAGGACGCCCGCATCCTCTTCTCGGATTACCGGCCCAACCTGGGCAATCCGGTGCCCCTGATCCGGGAGGTGCTGCAGAAGCTCTATGACGAGCACCCGGCCCTCCATGTGGCGTCCGTCACCACCACCGGCTACGGCGAGGACCTGGCGAAGAACGCCTTCCACGCGGACTACGGCGTGGTGGAGACGGTGGCCCACTTCACCGCCGCCCGCCACTTCCTGCCCAACGTGGACTTCATCATCGACATCGGCGGCCAGGACATGAAGTGCTTCAAGATCGAGGACGGCGCCATCAGCAACATCTTCCTGAACGAGGCCTGCTCCTCCGGCTGCGGCAGCTTTCTGCAGACGTTCGCCCAGGCGCTGGGCTACGACGTGGAGGAGTTCGCCAAGCTGGGCCTCTTTGCCGAGCGGCCCGTGGACCTGGGCAGCCGCTGCACCGTGTTCATGAACTCCTCCGTCAAGCAGGCCCAGAAGGACGGCGCCACCATCGAGAACATCTCCGCCGGCCTCTCCATGTCCGTGGTACGCAACGCCATCTACAAGGTGATCCGGGCCTCCTCGCCCGAGGAGCTGGGAAGGAACATCGTGGTCCAGGGCGGCACCTTCTACAACGAGGCGGTGCTGCGGGCCTTTGAGAAGGAGATGGGCGTGGAGGTCATCCGGCCCAACATCGCGGGCCTCATGGGCGCCTACGGCGCCGCCCTGTTCGGCCGGGGCAAGGCCCGGGGGGACCAGACCAGCACGCTTTTGGACCGTCAGGAGCTGGCGGACTTCCGCCAGGAGACGGAGAGCCGCGTCTGCGGCCTGTGCGGCAACAACTGCCAGCTGACCATCAACACCTTCGCCGACGGGGCCACCTTCATCAGCGGCAACCGGTGCGACCGGCCCGTCACCGGCAAGGCGGACACCGGGGAGCGAAATCTGTACGCCTATAAGCGCAAGCTGATTCTGGGGTACAAGCCCGTCCCCGGCAAGCGGGGCAAGATCGGCCTGCCCCTGTGCCTGAATATGTGGGAGCTGCTGCCCTTCTGGCACACCTTCTTCACCAAGCTGGGCTTCGCGGTGTACCACAGCCCCTTCTCCAGCCGGGACCTGTATCTGAAGGGCCAGGGCACCATCCCCAGCGACACCGCCTGCTTCCCGGCCAAGCTGGCCCACGGCCATATCCAATTCCTCTCCAAGCTGGGGCTGGACGCCATCTTCTACCCCTGCATGACCTACAACATCGACGAGGGGCTGGGGGACAACCACTACAACTGCCCCGTGGTGGCCTACTACCCGGAGGTCATCGTCGGCAACTGCCCGGAGGTCCAGCAGACCAAGTTCATCTATGACTATGTGGGCCTCCACCGGCCCAAGGACTTCACCAAGAAGATCTTCACCATCCTGCGCAGCTACTTCCCGGACATCACCAAGGGCGAGGTGAAGGAGGCCACCGACGCCGCCTATGCCGAGTACGCCCACCATATGTCCCTCGTCCGCAAGGAGGGGGAGCGGATCATCGAGCAGGCCCGGGCGGAGGGCCGCCGCATCATCGTGCTGGCAGGCCGTCCCTATCACGTGGACCCGGAGATCAACCACGGCATCGACACCCTGATCACCCGGACCGGCGCCGCGGTCATCACCGAGGACTCCATCTCCAACCGGGTGGAGAAGTTCCCCACCACGGTCTTAAACCAGTGGACCTACCACGCCCGCCTTTACGCGGCGGCCCGGTACTGCTGCGGCCAGAAGGACATGGACCTGGTGCAGCTGGTCTCCTTCGGCTGCGGCGTGGACGCCATCACCTCCGACGAGACGCGGGAGATCCTGCAGGCGGGCGGCAAGCTGTACACCCAGCTGAAGATCGACGAGATCACCAACCTGGGCGCCGTCCGCATCCGGCTGCGGAGCCTGTTCGCGGCTCTGGACGAGCAGGACGAGGCCCGGGAAAACGCCAGAAAGGAGGCGTGAGACATGGAGCTGGAATTCCAGAATTACCCCAAGTTCACCCCCGAGATGAAAAAGACCCATAAAATTTTGATCCCCAACATGGCCCCGGTGCAGTTCCGCATCCTGGCCGCCGTCATGCGGCAGGCCGGCTACACCTGCGAGCTGCTGGAAAACTGCGGCAGCCAGGTCAGCGAGCTGGGCTTGAAATACGTCCACAACGACACCTGCTATCCCGCCCTGCTGGTCATCGGCCAGTTCCTGGACGCCCTGGGCTCCGGAAAGTACGACCTGGACCACACCGCCCTGATCATCACCCAGACCGGCGGCGGCTGCCGGGCCTCCAACTACATCCACCTGCTGCGCAAGGCCCTGGTGAAGGCGGGCTACGGCCAGGTGCCGGTGGTGAGCCTGAACTTCTCCGGCCTGGAGAAGGACTCCGGCTTCCCCATGACCCTGCCCCTGATGCGCAAGCTCCTGGCCTGCATCTACTACGGCGACCTGCTGGTGGCCCTGAAGGCCCAGACGGAGCCCTATGAGACCCACAAGGGCGACGCGGCCGCGTTGCAGGAAAAGTGGCTGGACACCATCTGCGGCTGGGTCATGGAGGACAAGGGCTGGTCCGGCCGGGAGATCAAGGCCGCCATGCCAAAGATCGCCCAGGAGTTTGCCGCCATCCCCGTACACCGGGTGCCCAAGGTCAAAGTCGGCGTGGTGGGGGAGATCTACGTGAAATACTCTCCCCTGGGCAACAACGATCTGGAGAAGTTCCTGGCCTCCCAGGACTGCGAGATGAACCTGCCGGGGCTCATGGGCTTCGTGCAGTACTGCGCCTATAACCCCTCTGAGACCGCCCGGCTGTACGGCGGCACCTTCCTGGAAAAGCATGTGTCCGATCTGATCCTGGACTACATCGAAGGCATGGAGAAGGTGATGATCAAGGTCCTGAAGGACAACGGCTTCCACGCGCCTCTGCCCTTCCGGGAGCTGGTGAAGCTGGCGGACGGCGTCATCTCCACCGGCAACAAGATGGGAGAGGGCTGGCTCCTCACCGCCGAGATGATCGAGCTGGTGCGGGCCGGGTACGAGAACATCGTCTGCGCCCAGCCCTTCGGCTGCCTGCCCAACCACATCTGCGGCAAAGGTATGATCAACAAGATCCGGGAGCTCTACCCCCAGGCCAACATCACTCCCATCGACTACGACCCCAGCGCCACCCGGGTGAATCAGGAGAACCGCATCAAGCTGATGCTGGCGGTGGCCCGGGAGCGGCTGGCGGAGAAGGCCGCCGGCCAGGGAGCCCTGGAGACTCCATCTCCCGCAGAGGCCCCGCAGAGCGCGGCGGAGCCCCAGACCGTCTCCGTGTAAATAAATCTATGGCTGGAAATGCCGGCGCGGCAGACCCTTTGGGTCTGCCGCGCTGCTGTTTTCTGGCCGTGCTGCCAGCATTTGTGCCTTGAGGGCGGCTGCCCTTTTCCGGTAGAATAGAGCGTGACGGCACACGCCATGCGGTGACGATCATTGAAAAAAGGAGCGTTTTCCCTTGCAAACTTTCATCAGACGAACCGCCGCCGCACTGGCCGTCCTGTGTATGACAGCCCTGCTGATGGGCACCCCCGCGGAGGCGGAGCAGCGTACATATGACGGCGGAGACATCGTGGTGGGCTACTACGCCGGATGGGCGGCTTACCAAAGTTACACGCCGGACCAGATTCCCGCGGAGCATTTGACTCAGATCAACTACGCCTTTGCCCGGATCGACCCGGACACCCTGACCATCACCCTGGAAAACGAGGCCCACGACCAAAAGAATCTGGCCGCCCTGCGGCAGCTGCGGAAGGAGCATCCCCATCTGAAACTGCTGATCTCCGTGGGCGGCTGGTCGGACTCCCAGTATTTCTCCGACGCCGCCTCCACGGCGGCCCGGCGGGAGAAATTCGCCGCCAGCTGCGTGGACTTTGTGGTGGAACACGGCCTGGATGGGGTGGACCTGGACTGGGAGTACCCGGTGTCCGGCGGCGCGCCGGGGACCATCCATCGCCCGGCGGACAGGCAGAACTTCACCAAGCTGCTGCAGGAGCTGCGGACCCAGCTGGACCGCCAGGGCCGCCGGGACGGGAAGGACTACTTTCTCACCATTGCCGGCGCCGCCGGCGGCTGGTACCTGAATCAGATCGAGGCCGTGAAGGCGGCGGAGATCGTGGACCAGATCTTCCTGATGGGCTATGACCTCCACGGCCCCTGGGACACCTATGCCGATTTCAACGCGCCCCTGTACACCCCCTCCGGCGCCTCACCCCAGGGCCGGAGCAGCATCGCCGACAGCGTGCGGGCCTACCTGGACAAAGGCATCCCGGGGTCGAAGATCGTCCTGGGGATGCCCCTGTACGGCTACGCCTACCAGGGAGTCAAGGGGCAGAACAGCGGCCTGTACAGCACCTACACCTCCGCCAGGTCCGTCAGCTATAAAACGCTGAAAAAGAGCTATCTCAGCAATACCGCCTACCGCCAGCTCCGCCACAGCGCGGCCCAGGTGCCGTATCTCTACGGAAACAAGACGTTTGTGTCCTATGACGACGCGGCATCCCTTGCCGCCAAGGCCGCCCTGGCCCGGTCCCAGGGCCTGGGGGGCATCGGGTTCTGGGAGCTGTCCCAGGACGACGGCGGAGAGCTGGTGGCCGCCGCCAACAGCGCCTTCCGCAGCACCTGGGACAACCCCTTCCGGGACGTGGCTCCCGGCGCCTGGTACGAGGAGGCGGTCCAGTATGTGTACGAGGCGGGGTTGATGCGGGGCACCTCCGCCAGCGCCTTCTCCCCGGGCCGGACCACCACCCGGGGACAGATCGTCACCATCCTCCACCGTCTGGAGGGTAGCCCCCGAGCCGGGAGGGCACCTTTTACCGACGTGGCGGCGGACAGCTACTGCGCGGAGGCCGTGGCCTGGGCGGAGCAAAACGCCATCGTCCAGGGCTTTGGGGACGGCACCTTCCGCCCCGACCGGCCCATCACCCGCCAGCAGCTGGCGGCCATCCTGCTCCGGTACATGGAGCACCGGGGCGCAGACACGTCCGGCCGGGCGGACCTGGGCCGGTATCCCGACAGCGCCGCTGTGGCGGGCTACGCCCAAGAGGCCATGGCCTGGGCGGTGTCCGCCGGGCTGATCCAGGGCCGGTCCGACGGCACCCTGGCCCCGGCGGGCTCCGCCACCCGGGCCCAGACAGCGGTGATCCTCCACAGGCTGGCCGGTATTCTGGAGGACCTCTGAGATCCAAACGGTGGGGCCGGGGCGACATGCCCCGGCCCTGTTTTTCGCCCGCACCTTGACGGACTGACTTGTTCCGGGTATGATAAAACCATTCCAACATACGGAAAAAGGAGCGGGATCCAATGAAGGTGTGCATTCTGATGGGCAGCCCCCGAAAGCAGGGCAATACCAACGCGCTGCTGGTGCCCTTCCGGCAGGAGCTGGAGGCCCTGGGGGCGGAGACGGAGACCGTGTGGCTCCACGATCTGAACATCAGGCCCTGCGCCGCCTGCCGGGCCTGCCAGCGGGACTGGACGGTGTTCGGCTGCGCCCAGCGGGACGACGCGCCCGCCATCTTTGACCAGGTGCTGGCATGTGATCTGATGGTATTGGCCACGCCCATCTACTCCTGGTACTGCACTCCGCCCATGAAGGCCCTGCTGGACCGGCTGGTGTACGGCATGAACAAGTACTACGGGGCGGAGCGGGGCCCGGCCCTGTGGGCCGGAAAGTCCATGGCCCTGCTGCTGACCTGCGGCTACCGCCCGGAGCGGGGCTGCGACCTGTTTGAGGAGGGGATGCGCCGGTACTGCAAGCACTCCCGGCTGCGGTACTTGGGCAGCCACGCGGAACGGCACCTGGGCTACGACGTGCCCTTCATGGACGGGAAGAAGGAGGCCCGCACCCGGGCCTTTGCCCGGGAGCTGTGGGAGGCCATGCACTGAAGAACGGAGGAGACCGTCTTCTGACGGCCTCCTCTGTTTGGCTTTATGGGTCCGGGGGCAGATAGGCGGCCAGGGCCTGCCCGGCGGCCTCCAGGTCCGGGCTGCACAGCAGGGGCAGGATCTCCGCCAGCGTGTCCCCGGGAAGGTCCCACCACTTCAGGCGGAGCAGCAGCTCCTTCAGCTCCGGGGAGAAGCGGTCCTTCAAAAACCGGGCGGGGTTGCCGCCATACACTGTGTAGGGCGGCACGTCCCGGGCCACCACGGACTGGGCGGCGATGATGGCTCCGCCGCCGATGTGGACGCCGGGCAGGATGACGCTGTTCCGGCCGATCCACACATCATTGCCCACCACGATGTCGCCCTTCCGGGGCAGCTGGTCCAGGTGGGGCGGGACTCGCTCCGCCCAGGCGCCGCCGAACACGGCGAAGGGATAGGTGCTGATGCTGCAGGTCCGGTGGTTGGCGGGCCCCATGATGAACTGGGTGCCGCTGGCCAGGGCGCAGAACTTGCCGATGATGAGCTTGTCCCCGAACTCCGGCCAGTTGAACAGCACGTTGTTGGCCTCAAAGCCCGTGGGGTCCACGGGATCGTCGTAATAGGTGTAGTCTCCGATGAAGATGTTGGGGGCGGTGACGACGTTTTTGATAAAGCAGGTGGTGCCGAACTCGTTGGGAAACACCGCGTTCGGGTCCGGCAGACGATTCATGTCCATAGGATTTCCTCCGTTTTTTCAGATTCCGCGATCATCTCCTTTCCCCAGCGTATGCCGTGGCGATGTTTCGTTTTTTGCGCAGCTGACGCATAGGCTCTCACCTCAATCGGGGTTTATTATACGACGAAACGTCGCGGGTTTCAAGCGCGGCGGAAAATCCGGCGGCACGTCGGAATGTGGTTGACGTGGCCGTGGGTTTGGCGGTATAATAACATGATTTATACTGGATAAGAGTTTGTCTGGAGGAGTTTTGGTATGTGGATCGCGGAGCAATGGCGGGACTATGAGCTGCTGGACTGCGGCGGGGGCGAGAAGCTGGAGCGCTGGGGGGACCAGTACCTGGTGCGGCCGGACCCCCAGGCCATCTGGGCCAGTCCCCGGAAGAACCCCGCCTGGAAGCGGGCGGGGGGCCGGTACCTCCGCAGCCAGTCCGGCGGCGGCCACTGGGAGAAGAAGGCCCTGCCGGAGAGCTGGAAGA
>DWZJ01000066.1 GCA_019118245.1 Candidatus Oscillibacter excrementigallinarum | reverse complement strand
GGGCTGTTCCCACGGGGGTGCGCCCCCCATTCTCTTTTTGGTCTTGCCCAAAAAGAGAATGCGCCGCGCCCGGTGGAAGAGAAAAAGGCGCTAAGCGCGCTCCGGTGCAGTGGCCCTCCGCGCGCGACGGGGGTCGGCGTATCGGTGCAAGCGCCGATTTTGCCTGGCCTTCGGGCACGCTTGGGTCTTCTGCGAGTTTGCAACTGCCGTCCCGTGGCGGATGGTGCGGAGGGCGTCGGGGTGCAAGGACGCATTTGACCAGCTTCTCTTTCCGCGCGTTCCGCTTTACCCGCAAGGGGTACGCCGCATCCGTAAGCGGCAAAGCCGCCAACGGCTGCGCAGCTGCTACGCGCTGCCTGGGCAGTCGTAGGGGTTTAGTAGTCGAGGATGATTTTGCGGCACTTGGTGCAGCGGGAGGCGGGGATATAAGGCGGCGTAATAAGCGGGCTGTCCTGCCTGCTCAAATGCTCTGCATCTCTGGACAAGTCCGGCGGCCCGGCTTTCCGGGGCTTCGGCAGCCAATAGATCCCATAGTTGCTTTGCAGAGCGCCGCTCTCCATTTCCGCGCCGCAGAAAGGACAATTCAAACGAATCTCCTCCTCTTTCGATACCCGCAGGAAAGGGACTCGGGAAAACCAAGGGTTTTCCCAGTTCTTTCGCCAGCGGCGAAAGAAGATAGTTCGATCATTTTCGGCAGGACATGCGCCTGCCGAAAATTCCCCGACCCAGGCGCCTTGGGCGCCGTTCACCAGTGACCGATGTCACTGGTGGTGGGGGAGGTCGAGGGGGAGCCTGCTCCCCCTCGAGAGGATCAATACTTCCTGGCGTCCTTCACGTGGGCCAGGTGGTCCTCGTAGGCCGCCACGTTCTCCGGCCGCTCGGACACCTCCGTGTCGCCCACGCGCCACCAGGAGCCGTAGCCGTCGGTCATGGTCTTGGGCAGCACCTTGATGTCGAACAGCACCGGGCGGTTTTTCACCTTCTTGGCGTCCTCAAAGGCCGCCGCCAGCTCCTCCATGGTGCGGATGGAGTAGCTCTTGCAGCCGTAGCCCTCCGCCACCTTGGCGTAGTCGATGTTCAGGAAGTCGCCGAACAGGCCGTCCTTGCTGCGGTAGCGCAGCTCCGTGCACAGCGTCACGTTGCCGTGGCCCACCTGCAGGTTGTTGATGCAGCCGAAGGAGGCGTTGTCGAACAGGCAGACGTTGATCTTCTTGTGCTCCATGACGGCGGTCACCAGCTCGCCGTGGAGCATGTTGAAGCTGCCGTCGCCGCACATGGCGTAGACCTCCCGCTTGTCGCCGATGGCCAGCTTCACGCCCAGGGCGCCGGCGATCTCATAGCCCATGGTGGAGTAGCCGTACTCCATGTTGTAGCAGTCGATGCCGGTGGGCCGCCACATCCGCTGCATGTCGCCGGGCAGGGAGCCGGCGGCGCCGATGGCCACGTCGCCCTCGCTCATCATGGCGTTGATGGCGCCCAGGACCGTGGTCTGGCACAGGCCCGCGTCCAGGTCCTTGGCGAACCGCTTGGCGGAGTCGGCGTTGGCGTCGTTGATGATGGGCTTCCAGCTCTTCTTGTCCTCAAAGGTGATGTGGTCCAGGCGCTCCAGCTCCTTGGCCCACTTCTCCCGGGCCGTGGTCACCTCGGTGGTGTAGGGGGCCTTGTAGCCGTCCAGCTTTTCCAGCAGCCGGGGCAGGGCGTCCTTGGCGTCGGCCACCACGGGCACGGCGTCCATCTTCAGCGCCTGGAACTCAGACACGTTGATGTTGACGAACTTGCAGGTGTCCTTGAACAGCCACTTGGAGGAGGTGGTGAAGTCGGTGTACCGGGTGCCCACGCCGATGACCACGTCCGCCTTCTTGGCGATGTCGTTGGCGGCGGAGCAGCCGGTGACGCCCAGGCCGCCCAGGTTCAGGGGATGGGTCCACTCGATGGCGCTCTTGCCGGCCTGGGTCTCGCCGAAGGGGATGCCGGTGGCCTCCGCGAAGGCCCGGAATTCGGCGTGGGCCTCGGAGTAGCGGACGCCGCCGCCGCAGACCAGCATGGGCCGCTTGGCCTTCTTGATGACCTCGGCCGCGTCGTTCAGGGCCGCCTCGGTGGCGGGACGGCGCTCCAGCCGCCAGACGCGCTTCTTGAAGAAGCTCTCGGGGTAGTCATAGGCCTCGCCCTCCACGTCCTGGGGCATGGCGATGCAGACGGCGCCGGTGTTGGCGGGGTCGGTCAGCACCCGGAAGGCGGAGATCATCGCGCTCATCAGCTGCTCGGGCCGGACGATGCGGTCCCAGTAGCGGCAGACGGCCTTGAAGGCGTCGTTGGTGGAGATGGAGAGGTTGTGGGTCTGCTCCACCTGCTGCAGCACGGGATCCGGCTGGCGGCAGGCGTACACGTCGCCGGGCAGCACCAGCAGGGGGATGTTGTTGGCGGTGGCGGTGCCGCAGGCGGTGACCATGTTGGCGGCGCCGGGGCCCACGGAGGAGGTGGCCACGCAGATCTGCTTGCGCTTCATCTGCTTGGCGAAGGCCACGGCCGCCTGGGCCATGCCCTGCTCGTTCTGGCCGTGCCAGACCTCCAGGTGCTTGGCCTCCTGGCTCAGGGCCTGGCCCAGACCCACCACGTTGCCGTGGCCGGGGATGATGAACACGCCCCGGACGAAGCGGTTCTGGACGCCGTCCACTTCGATATACTGGTTCTCAAGGAAACGGACCAGGGCCTGGGCCATGGTCAAACGAACGGTTTTCATGGGGTTCCTTACCTCCTGTCAGTGATTGGGATAGATGTGGTCGTTGGCGTCGGCCTTCCAGAGCCAGGCGTGCTCCGGATCGTCGATGCGGGTCTTGTCCCAGGGATCCCCGTCCAGGTGCCGGATGCCCCAGGCGTAGCACATGGCGTAGCCCGGCGCGGCGGTCTGGGAGTGGAAGCCGTGGTTGATGACGGCGCAGCCGTTGTGCTGGGTTTTGAAGATCTCGCCGTTGGCGAAGCCGGCGCCGAAGCCGTCGGGATAGTCGAAGCGGTAGAAGTAGACCTCCGGCTGGGGATGGTGGTGGGGCGGATAGGAGCTCCACTTGCCGGGCAGGTTCAGCACCTCGCCCAGGACCATCTTGGAGAAGGGGGCGTTGTCCAGGTCGAAGAAGGTCTTGATCTCCCGGGACATGCAGCCCATCAGCTCGCCGTTAAAGCCCTTGTGCTCCACCTGGACCTTGTCGGGGCTGTACATGACGGCCTCATAGGGGGTCTCGTTGACGGTGGCCTGGATATACAGCTCGCTGTGGGCCTTGGCGGTGATGGTGACCTTGGTGCCGCAGCCGGCCAGCAGGCAGTAGGCGTCGTGGTGGAAGCAGTCCGGCCGGTCGGCCTCGACCTTTTTGCCGTCCCACTCATAGGTGACGGAGCCGGAGAAGAGGAGGATGGCCACCTCTTTCCTGGCATCCTCATAGACGTAGGTATCCCCCGCCTCCATCAGCAGCAGGCCCACGTCCATCTGGGTGCCCATATCGTCCACAGAGGAGTCGATATAGGCATTGTACCCATTTTTCAGCTCGGCGTTCTTGTTCATATAGGACATCGGAGTCATCTCCCAATAAAAAGATTTGCGGATCTATTGCGCCAACGGCGCAATCAAATAAAATCATTTTCGGCAGGACATGCGCCTGCCGAAAATTCCCCGACCCGTGCGCCCTGGGCGCACACACCAGTGACGCGGCGTCACTGGTGGTGGGGGAGGTCGAGGGGGAGCCTGCTCCCCCTCGAAGGCTCACAGTCCCGTGTGCTCCCGGATATACTTTCTCGCCTTCATGGCGTACTCCAGGGGATTGGCCTTGGCGGGGTCCTGCTCAGCCTCCACCAGCAGCCAGCCCTGGTAGCCGGCGTCCGCCAGGACCTTAAACACCGGGTCGAAGTCCACGTCGCCGTCGCCGGGGACGGTGAAGGCGCCGCTGCGGACGGCCTGCAGGAAGGACCAGCCGTTCTTCCGGACCTCCTCGACGACAGGCAGCCGCATGTCCTTCAGGTGGACGTGGCCCACCCGGTCCACATACTTCTTCAGCATGGCCAGGGGGTCCTCGCCGGCGAAGGTGAAGTGGCCGGTGTCATAGCACAGGAACACATACCGGGGATCGGTGTTGGCCATCATGCGGTCCGTCTCCTCGCTGGTCTGGACCACGGTGCCCATGTGGTGGTGGAAGCACAGCTTGAAGCCCCGGTCGGCGGCGATCTTGCCCAGCTTGTTCAGGCCGTCGCAGAAGCGGTCCCACTCGGCGTCATTCATCACATGCTTGTGGCCGCCGGTGAGGACGGGCACGTCCGCCTTGCCCTGGATGGAGTAGCTCTGCTCGCTGACGTTGATGCGGTCAGCGCCCACGGCCGCCAGGAAGTCCAGGTTGGCGATGAAGTCCTTCTTCTCCTCCTCGAAGGGACGGGTCAGGAGGAAGGAAGAGTACCAGCGGCTGGCGATGCGCATGCCCCGCAGGTCCAGGGCCTTTTTCAGCTCCGCCGGATCCTTGGGATACTTGTTGCCGATCTCGCAGCCGGTGAAGCCCGCCAGGGCCATCTCGCTGACGGTCTGCTGGAAGGTGTTCTCCGCGCCCAGCTCCGGCATATCGTCGTTGCACCAGCCGATGGGCGCGATGCCCAGGAACACGTTTTTCTGATCGAACATTGGAATTTCCCCCTTGTTGAACATAGAGATCTGTGCCAGCGGCCCCGGTGGGCCGGGCCCGCGGGATTTGGAAACTTCTCTCTGTTCTGTGTCCGTTCACACAAACACAGAAAAGCGATCACACGCTTCTTCGCGTGCTCTCTTACAACCTATCATTTTTGGGCCGAAAAATCAACTCTTTTCCCGGTGGAAACGCAATTTTTCCATTTTAGCCAAAGAGGGCCGCCTCTTTTCGTAGATACAGCCAGTAGCGGCCCGCTCTCCCCGGGGCCTGTTGCCGGTCCGGCGAAAAAAATCCGGCCGCTCGTTGCACGGAGGCGTGCACGAACGCCCCCCGGAGGCCCCAGGAGCAGAGACCTCATCCCAACACAAAGGAGCTGACCCCTATGTCTGTCCGCCGTGCCCGCCGGGACGGGCACTTCACCGTGATGTCCAACCGGCACCTGCAGGACGCCCGCCTGTCCCTGAAGGCCAAGGGGCTGCTGTCGGTGATGCTGTCCCTGCCGGAGGACTGGAACTACAGCGTCCGGGGCCTGGCCGCCATCTGCCGGGAGGGCCGGTCCGCCGTGGCCTCCGCCCTGCGGGAGCTGGAGGAGGCGGGCTATGTGGCCCGCCGCCGCATCCACGGCCCGGACGGCCGCATCCTGGACACCACCTACGCCATCTACGAGACGCCCCTGGAGGAGGCCGCGCCGCCGCGTCCGGAAGATCCGGCCCCGGCGGTCCCGGCCCCGGAGACGCCGGTCCCGGAGGGCCTGCCGCAATCAAATATCCAAAAACCAAACACGGACCAACAAAATAAAAACGGATTCTTCTTAGATCCGATCCCGTGTCAGGCGGCTCCGCCGCCGGAGCGGAGGGAGGGCAGAAGAAAGCGCGTCTCATTTGGGGCGTCCACCGCCCGGGACGCGGCGGAGTACCGGGACCTGGTGCGGGAGGCCATCGCCTACGACCAGCTGGCCCGGCGGTACCCCGCCGACCGGGCCACCCTGGACACTCTGACGGAGCTGATGGTGGAGGTCCTCTGCGCCCGGCGGCGGACCACCCGGGTGGCCGGCAGCGACCTGCCCCACGAGACGGTGCGGGCCCGGTTCATGCAGCTGGACAGCAGCCACATCGAGTACGTGCTGGACAGCCTGCGCCGCACCACCACCCAGGTGCGGAACGTGAAGCAGTACCTGCTGGCGGCCCTGTACAACGCCCCGGCCACCATCGACAGCTACTACGACGCCCTGGTGCGGCACGACCTGGCCGCGCCGTGAGAGCGGGCAAACAAAAACTCGCCGCAAGCGCCGCGGCGCGCCGGGTGGGCGGTCCAGCAAAAAAGCCGCCCCCAGGGCGGCACACCAACCGCGAACCCCGCGCAGCGGATCGCGGTTGGAAGCGAAGAAAACGCACGTCCGGCGTATGAAAAAAGCCCTAAGGCTTTTTTCATCGCCTTAGGGCTTTTTCCGAGCTGGCGGAGATGGAGAGATTCGAACTCTCGCGCGCTGTTACACGCCTACCGCATTTCGAGTCATTTCCCGCTTATGACTTTTGGTGGAAATTAAGCGAAGATGGAAGTACACAACGGAAGCCCAAAAGCTGCGGTATACTGCGGATTTTGGCTTCCGTTTTTCGTTTTTATTTGAACCCACAGGGCTTTCCGAGTTCTTCCCATTTTTGCCCCGAATTATGACCGGAGGATAGAACAAGGATAGAACTGGACGCCAGATTGGGGGTATTCACACCCATACCATTTCACGAAAACGCAAATCACCGTTTTGATTGGACAACTTGATTTTATTTGAACTCATTTCAAAAGTCAACATTTTACGCACCAGTGAAGTACCTCACCTACCAATGACAGATGAACAAGAAAGTGAGTGCTACACATGGATTTGACGAAGTATTACCCCGACATTGCCGCAAAGTATCCCGCCTATGTAACGCAACGGGAACTATGCGAGATCTGCCGCATCTGTCCCAAGACCGCCTACAATTTGGAGCAACAAGGTGAGATTCCCTACACCATTGAGCAAAA
>DWZJ01000065.1 GCA_019118245.1 Candidatus Oscillibacter excrementigallinarum | reverse complement strand
ATCCCCGGCGTGGGCCCCAAGCGGCGGGCGGAGCTGCGGAAGCACTTCGGCACCATCAAGGCCATCCGGGAGGCGGACGTGGAGACCCTGGCCGCCGTGGTGCCCCGGTCCGCCGCCCAGGCGGTGTGGGACCACTTCCACCCGGTAGAGGGGCAGAGCAAATAGACGATGCGAACAGAGAACCGCCCGGAGCCATCGGCTCCGGGCGGGCTTGCGTTTTAGTAGTCGATTTTGCGGAGCACCCAGGCGACAGCAGCCGCCAGGGCCACCCCGAACAGCATCCCGCCGCAGGTCAGCATGGCGAAGAGCAGCAGGAAGCCAGTGGCCTCATTGTTGTGATAGCCGGTAATGACTGCCAACAAATCGTCGGCGGCGTTCAGATCTGTGGCCAGAAGGAGGAGCAGTCCCAAGCATACCGCCAGACCCAGGATCCAGGGCCAGATCCGCCGCCCCTGCCGGGCCCAGAGGAAAAACGGCGTCCCCATCACCAGGGCCGCGATCCAGGCGTAGAGAAACAGGAGAAACAGCGTCGCGCTGCCAGGGAGCAGCCGCCCCAGAAATTGGGCGACAACATAGGGGGCTATCACCGCCGCCAGGACTACCAGCGCCGACAAACCCAGTTCCCGTTTCGACCAGGACTTCATGGGGCTCACATCCTTCCCGATGATGGGGCTTTTTTCCATTGTATCAAGGCGGGCCAAGCCCGTCAAGAGAGAAGCATCCCCCGGCGGACGGGCGTCCGCCGGGGGTCGTGCTCAGTCCATCTCCTTGTACAGCAGCTTGTAGTAGCTCCACTGGCGCCATTTCAGCACCAAGTCATAGGCCTCCTGCCCCTCCGCCGTGGCCGTCAGCTCCGCCACGGTGCGATAGGTGCCGTCCGCCAGCAGGTACGTCTGATGCCGCACCGCCGGCACCACCCGCCGCAGCTGGTTCAGGAAGTCGAACCAGGGGCTTTCCCCGGTGCGGCCGGTGAGCTCCACCACCATCGCCCCCAGAAAGCTGGCGGAGATGGTGCCGCTCTCCGGCAGGTCCAGGGCCGCGGCGGCGGTCTCCCAGTCCAGGGCCTGGGCGGCGGCGTCGTTGGCCCAGACCACATAGGGGGTCTCATAGGCGCACAGGGGGTCGGCCTGCTCCGCCTCCGGCAGGGCGATCTCCATGCCCAGCTCCGCGTAGGCCTTCTGGTTGTCCCCCAGATAGGGCAGGTGGTCCCCCAGGAACACCAGCACCACCGGCTCCGACCGCTGGGAGAAGTAGTCCACCAGGCGGCCCAGCATGGCGTCCGCGTCCCGGACGCCCTCCACATAGACCTCCAGCATGGACGCCACCTCGTCGGAGACCGCCACGTTCAGCGGCACCTCCGGATAGTCGTAGCCCTCGCCGTACTTGTCGGCGGTGTAGGACATGTGGTTCTGGATGGTGGTGGTGTAGTGGAACAGCGGCTCACCGTCGGCCACGGCGTCCTCAAATTCCTGTTCGATCAGGCCGGCCATGTAGTCGTCGGTGACCCAGCGGCCCTTATATGCCGGAGACTCCATCTGGTCGATGAACACCGTCTCCTCCGCGCCGAACCAGCGGTAGACGTTCTCCCGGTTGTAGAACCAGTCGTCCCCGGGGTGGAAGAAGGAGGTGTGGTAGCCGTCGTCCCCGAACAGGCGGAACAGGCTGTCCAGATCCCGGTTCACCACCCGGAAGGAGGAGGGGTTGTCGGCGGAGATGGCGGAGGCCTGCATCCCCGTCACCACGTCGAACTCCGTGTTGGCGGTGCCGCCGGCAAAGCCGGACACCACGATGTGGCCGGAGACCGCGTGGGGGTCCTGCTCCAGGGCGTGGAGGTTTTGCAGGGGGTCGTCCTCCGCCGTGAAGGCGAAGGCGTCGTCCTCCGTGATGTCGGAGAAGGCCTCGTTCATCACCATGATGACGTTCACGTCCTCCCCCAGGCCGGTCTGGCCGCCCTGGTCCCAGGCCTCGGCCTCCGCCCGGTCAAAGCCCTCCGGCTTATCCACCAGGTAGGTGGTGAACTGGTGGCAGAAGCAGTAGGGGAACCCCAGCTCGTTGAACACCGATGGGACGTAGGAGGCGTTGGACACCCGGAAGGAGTTGTACAGGTCGTTGGAGGCGTAGACCGTCAAAATCAGGCCCGCCAGCACGGCGAAGCTGGCGGCGGCCCCCAGCAGGCTGCCCAGCCAGCCCCGCAGGCGGGCGATGGGGAAGGACCGGCAGCCCACGAGGAGCCCCGCCAGCACCAGGACCAGGGAAAAGCCCACCACCAGGGCGATGGCGGAGACGGGGTAGTGGATGTCGTAGTTCCCCACGGCGCTGCCTACCTCCTTCAGGAGGGCGAAGTCCCGGGGGAACACCGGCTCGTCCCGCACCTCGATCTTGATGCGGTTTGCCACGGACAGCAGGCCCACTGCCAGGTTCACCAGGGCACCGGAGAAGAACACATTCCGGAACAGGCAGGTGAACGCCAGCAGCAGCAGCCCCACCGGCAGGCAGTTGAGAACGATCAGCAGGGGCTGGCCGCGAAAGACGGCCAGCACGCTCCGCAGGGCGTTGGGCTGACACCACAGCGCCAGCAGGGTGATGGCGCCCGCCAGCAGCACCGCGGAGAGCAGGGTGGCCCACAGGGGCAGGCGGACTTTTGGAAAACGGTCACGAAACTTCAAGGGCGGACGGTCCTTTCCGGTTGGATTTCCTCACACACAGAATACCTCCATTATAAGGATTTTTGGGGAAAAAGCAAGGCTCCTACGGAGCGTAGGGTGCCTTTGGGACAGTTTTGTGGTATGATACGGCTGGAAAAGGAGCGGATGCTATGGACGCGAAAGCCACCGGCGGGCTCATCGCCCGGCGCAGGAAGGAACGAAACTGGAGCCAGGGGGACCTGGCGGAGCGGCTCCACGTGACCGACAAGGCCGTGAGCCGCTGGGAGACCGGCCGGGGCCTGCCCTCGGTGGACCTGCTGGAGCCCCTGGCGGAGGCCCTGGGGCTGACGGTCAGCGAGCTTCTGAGCGGCCGGGAACTGACGCCGGAGGAGCTACCCAAGGCGGCGGGGGAGCAGATCATGGAGACCATGCAGGAGAAGGCCCGCATCCTGAAGGGCTTTGCGGCGGCGGTGGTGATGATCATTGCTCTGGCGGGGATCTTCTTTGGCTATCACTATCTGACCACGGCACCGGAGACTGACCTTGCAAGATTGGAAGAGCTGGCGGCGGCCTATCTGGGCCGCTTTCAGGATGCCGGAGAGGATGGCTTTGACTACAATGCCCTGGAGATCGTGGAGATGGAGCGCCGGGGGGACTACCTGGCCGCCCTGTGCAGCGATGGGCAGGGGAACTGGTGTATGTGCGTCTTTGACCGGGACGGCGTATTTTCTGACCGTTGGATGGCCAACGGCGGAAAAAGCAGGATGGAGACCGGGAAACTGGGCTCCTGGAACTTCGGCACTTCCCAGGAGGCAGTCATCATCTTCTGCGGCGGCGACCTGCCGGAGGAGGCGGCCTATTACCGGTTCCAGAACAGCGGCATCACCTATACCTGCCCCATCGAGGGGGGCCGGGTGCTGGACGTGTTCGTCCTGCCGGACACCGGCGACATCTCCTCCTATCCGGAGGAGGTCCTGGACCAGGATGGAGATCCCCTGGATGTCCGCTACGAGGGCGACATCCGCCCTGAAAATTGATTTTGACCGCAAAAATTCCCCTCCGTTTGACAACGGAGGGGAATTTTTTGCATGAAGTTATACGATTCGTATCGAATTCCAAAGAAATTCGGATCCATTTTCGGCAGGACATGCGCCTGCCGAAAATACGTTGACCCGTGCGCCTTGGGCGCACACACCAGTGACCGCATCGGGTCCCCCGCAAAAGCGCAGCTTTTGCGGGGAAAGGAGAAACAAACGGAGCGGCGTTCAGTTTCGCCAAAGGCGGAACCGAATAAAGCGCAGTTTGTTTCGACGGGGTGGTGGGGTGGTTAGGAGGGGAGCCCGCTCCCCTCCTAGAACGTCACGACCTCCTGGGAAGGCTTCTCACAAGGCCCGATGGAGATGACGTGGAGCACCGGTCCCTTGCCCTTGTAGGCGGCGTGCTTCTCCACCGCCATCCGGCCGGTGACCTCCACCCAGTCCCGGTTCTGGTACTGGTTCAGGTCCATGCCCTTGGCGATGAGGCCCATGAACTGGATGTCGTTCTCGCAGCAGGTCATCACGAAGCGGCCGGGGCAGTGGATGCCCGGGTACTTCTTGGAGTGGCACATGATGAGCTTCATGTGGACCATCTTGCCCGCCCAGCGGTCCGGGTGGTCCATGACGTCCACATACCAGACGCCGAAGTCGTCATCCGGCACGTCGATCAGGTCCTGGCTCAGGTCGAAGGGGCACTCGTCGCCGGTGAGGTAGTCCTCGCTGGTGCCGTCCTCCATCTCCAGGTAGATGTCCGCCCGGCGGTTCACCATCCGGAGGTTCCGCTTCCGCAGGGCGTCCCGCAGCTCCGGGGTGCAGCGGTTGAACACGATCATGTCCGCGTTGGTGATCTTCTCCATCATCAGCTGGCCCATGTTCTTGGCGTACATCTCAAAGGTGGGGGCGTGGACGAAGGTCATGATCTGGTACAGCACCCAGTTGGCGGGCAGCACCTCCCGGTATAGCCGCTCCATCTGCCACATGCCGTTGTACTCGATCAGCACCTGCTTGGGGTGGTACTGCTTCTCCAGCTCCTTCAGGTAGGAGCACTTCAGGTCCTCCTCATCCTCGATGGTGATGACCGTCACGTTGTCCAGGGCGTTCTGCTCGTATTCCTCCTCGCCCTCCTCGCAGCAGAGCAGCAGGGTGGGGTCCTGGCGGGCGAAGCCGTCCTCCAGGATGCCGTTGATGAAATTGGTCTTGCCGGCGTCCAGAAAGCCGGCCACCAGATAAACAGGAATGTCTGCCATTGTAGTGTCTGTGTCCTTTCGCGATTAGAGACCGAAGAGCTGGGAGAGCTTGTCCTCTTTCAGCTCGGCACCGATGACGCACAGCCGGCCGGTGTAGTCGGGATGGCCCGCCCGGACCTCGTGCTCCTCCGGCACGAAGTCGAACTCGATCCACGCTCCGTCCTCGCCGTTGACGATGCCCTTGGCCCGCAGGATCCTGCCGTAGTCGCCGGAGTCCAGGGCCGTGAGGATCCGTTCGATGTCCGCCTGGCTGAACACCTTGGGCGTCTCCCTGCCCCAGGAGGTGAACACCTCGTCGGCGTGGTGGTGATGGTGGTGGCAGGAGCAGCTGGGGTCGTCGCACTCGTGGTCATGGTCATGGTGGTGATGCTCATGTCCCTCGTGCTCGTGGTCATGGTCGTGATGGTGGTCGTGGTCATCATGATCGTGATGGTGCTCGTGTTCCTCGTGGTCATGGTCATGATGGTGCTCGTGCGCTTCATGCTCATGGTCGTGGTGGTGATGCTCATGCTCGTGCTCCGCCTCGTCGGCTTCGTGCTCGGCCCGCATCTTTGCCAGCAGCTCATCCGCCAGGGAAACCTTCTCGATGGCCGCCAGGATGGTCTTGCCGTCCAGCTGGTCCCAGGGGGTGGTGAGGATGGCGGCATCGGGGTTCTTCTCCCGCAGCATGGCCACCGCGGACTCCAGCTTCTCCTGGCTCAGCTTCTGGGTCCGGGAGAGGATGATGGTGCCGGCGGACTCGATCTGGTTGTTGTAGAACTCGCCGAAGTTCTTCATGTAGACCTTCACCTTGGTGGCGTCCGCCACGGTGACGAAGCTGTTCAGCTTCATGTCGTCGGTCTCGTCGGCGGTGTTCTGCACCGCCACGATCACGTCGGACAGCTTGCCCACGCCGGAGGGCTCGATGAGGATGCGGTCCGGGTGGAACTGGGCCTGCACGTCCTTCAGGGCCTTGTGGAAGTCCCCCACCAGGGAGCAGCAGATGCACCCGGCGGACATCTCGCTGATCTGGACGCCGGACTCCTTCAGGAAGCCGCCGTCGATGCTGATCTCGCCGAACTCGTTCTCGATGAGCACCAGCTTCTCGCCGGGGAAGGCCTCGGCCAGCAGCTTCTTGATGAGGGTGGTCTTGCCGGCCCCCAGGAAGCCGGAGACGATGTCGATCTTGGTCATGGTATCAAGTCCTTTGCATGAAAATTTTTACCGTCCATATCTTACCACCAAACTGAAAAAAAGCAACTCCCCGGGGAAAAAATTCACGAATTCCTTCATTTTTATCAGGACAGGGGAAACAGTGACTGTTCGTAGTCCCGCACATACCACCGCAGGCGGGTCCGCCCCCGGGAGATGACAGTGTGGCCCTCCGCCTCCAGCAGCGCCCGCTGGGCGGGGATGCCGCCGGGAAACTTCTCATTCAGTTCTCCGCCGGCCTTCAGGGTCCGCCAGTATGGGGTGTCGTGTGCCGGCCGCTGAAAGCTGGCCCAGGCGGCAATGGAGATAAAGATGCCCGCCGTCATGGGATCGGTGAAGTCCGCCTGATGCCGTTGGGCCAGGTGGGCCCGGATCTTGCCTGTGGTGGTAATGCGGCCGGCGGGGATGGTCCGCATCACGGCGTCATAGGCCAGGGGCGGCGCCAGGAGCATCCGGCTGCCGCCGTATTTTGCGATGGTACCGGGGTCCGTCACGGTCTGGACTCTGGGCATATCCCGCTGCTGGCGCAGCATGGCGTTGAAATCCTTCTGGGCCTCCTTGGTCATGTGCAACACCTCCGCCCTCAGTATAGCGCATCGGGACCGGCGCCGCAAGGCACGAATTCAGCGTCTCCGCCGCCCCCGCCGCTCCCGGCGGACCACCGGCTGGAAGGCCGCCAGCTCCCTCGCGGCGGTGCCGGAGAGGAGCAGCAGGGAGATGAGGTTGGGAACGGCCATCAGGGCGTTGAAGATGTCGGAGAGGTCCCAGACCACCTCCAGGCTCTGGGTGGCACCCAGAAAGGCCGCCAGGGCGAAGAGGACGCGGTAGAGCGGGACGGCCCGGCGGCCCAGCAGGTACTCAAAGGCCTTCTCCCCGGAGAACGCCCACCCCAGGATGGTGGAGAAGGCGAAGAGCACGATGCCCAGGTCCACCAGCAGGCCTCCCAGGGGCCCCAACACCGTCTCAAAGGCGAGAGCGGTGAGGGCCGCGCCGTTCACCGGCGCGCCGGCGGCGTCGACGGCCCCCAGCACGCCGGAGGCGCAGATGCAAAGGCCCGTCACGGTGCAGATCACCGTGGTGTCGAAAAACACGCCGGTCATGTTGACGTAGCCCTGGCGGGCGGGGGAGTCGGTGGCGGCGGAGGCGGCGGGGATGGCGGCGGAGCCCATGCCCGCCTCGTGGGAGAAGCACCCCCGGGCCACGCCCCAGCGGGCGGCCTCCAGCACGGAGGCGGTGACGGTCCCGGCGGCCCCGCCCGCCGCCGCGGCGGGGGAGAGGGCCAGGCGGAGCATTTCCAGCAGAGCGCCGGGGAGATCGGACAGGTGTCCCAGCAGCACCGCCAGCCCCGCCAGCAGGTAAAAGACCGCCATGGCGGGCACCACCGCGGAGCAGATGCCGGCGATCCGCCGGATGCCTCCCAGGATGACCGCCAGCGCCAGCACCGCCACCACGGCGCCGGTGATCCGGGGCGGGACGGCGAAGCTGCCGGAGAGGGCCTGGGCGATGGAGTTGGCCTGGGCCATGTTCCCCATCCCCAGGGAGGCCAGCACCGTGAACAGGGCGAACAGCGCCGCCAGCACGGCCCCCAGCCGCCTCTGCCGCAGGCCGTACCGCATGGTGTACATGGGGCCGCCGCACATCTCGCCCCGGTCGCTGCGGCGGCGGTACTTCACCGCCAGCAGGCACTCCACGCACTTGGAGGACAGGCCCAGCAGGGCGGAGAGCTCCATCCACACCAGGGCGCCGGGGCCGCCGGCCACCAGGGCCGTGGCCACCCCGGCGATGTTGCCGGTGCCGATGGTGGCGGCCAGGGTGGTCATCAGGGCGGAGAAGGGGGACACGTCCCCGGCGCCGCCGGTCCGGGCCCGGGCCTCCCGGCTGAAGGTGCTTCGCAGCGCCCAGCCCAGGTTCCGCCAGGGGAGGAAGCGGGTGCGCAGGGTGAGAAAGACGCCGGTGCCCAGCAGCAGGGCCAGCATCCAGGGGCCCCACACCAGCCGGTCCAGCCGGGCGATCCACGCCGAGACAGTCATGGGAACAGCTCCTTCCGAAAGGGAGATACTCCCAGCATAGCGGACTTCCGGCATTTCATGCCGTCGAAGGCCGTCAAAAAACGCGGACGCCTGCGAAGGCGTCCGCACGGACGAATGGATTCAGCTCTCCATGTGCCGCCCCAGAAAGGCGGCGATGGTCTGGGCCAGCTTGTACTCCGTGTCTCCGGTGACGGCGGCGCCGTCGCTGGAGATGAACAGCACCAGGCCCAGCAGGTCTCCCTCCGCCAGGATGGGGGCCGCCACGGCGATGAGCAGCGTGTCGCTGCCCTCCGTCACCTGGAGGGGGCGGCCCTCGCCGCTGTACTGGTAGATCTTCCGGCTCTCCATGATCTGCTCCAGCTCCGGCGTGATGCGCTTGCCCATCAGCTCCCGCTTGCTGCCGCCGGCCACGGCGATGACCGTGTCCCGGTCCGTGACGGCGCAGACGCTGCCGGTGGACCGGCTCATGGTCTCACACAGCTCGGCGGCAAAGTCCTCCACGCCGCCCAGCAGCGAGTATTTCTTGAAGATGACCTCGCCCTCCCGGCTGGTGTAGATCTCCAGGGGGTCACCGTCACTGATAACATTGGCATGGAACACCTTGTCCGGATGCTGCTTTGCCTCTTGGACGATGGTGACGGGGGAGATATGTCCCATGCCTGACTTAAAATTTACGGTGTCCTCCGAAATTTCAGCCATGGCGGCCACGGCCTCTCCGTCTGTCTTCTCCGGCAAGGTCCCGGAGCGGAGGATGGAGTCCACGTCCGCCTGGAGCTGGATCTCCAGGCGGTCCTCATACACTTTGATCTGCCGGATGATGAGCTCCAGATCCCGGCGCTCCAGCCGCTCTTTATTCAGGATGTCCCGGAACACCTCCATGGCCGTGCGGGCCGCCCGGTTCACCCGGATAATGGTGTTGCGCTTGTCGGACAGCAGCTCGATCTGGTGACCGATGCCCTC
>DWZJ01000064.1 GCA_019118245.1 Candidatus Oscillibacter excrementigallinarum | reverse complement strand
GCCGATGTTAACATGGGGCTTGTTTCTTTCAAACTTCTGCTTAGCCATTTGAAAATCCTCCTGTCAATTTTCAAAATCTGTTGGGGGTGCAATGCATTTTTCTCAGCATTGCTTATTTTACCGTATAATGGAGGGAAAATCAATCCCTTTTTCCTTACGCCTGGGGCTTGTTGCGGGTCTCCACGATCTTATCCCGGATATTCTTCGGGATCTCCACGTAGTGGCTGGGCTCCATGGTGTACTGGCCGCGGCCCTGGGTGCGGGACCGCAGGTCGGTGGCATAGCCGAACATCTCGGCCAGGGGCACATGAGCGTCGATCTGCTGGGCACCGGGACGGGCCTCCAGCTGGATGATCTGGCCGCGGCGGCTGTTCAGGTCGCCGATGACATCGCCCATATACTCGTCGGGCACGATGACGCAGACCTTCATGATGGGCTCCAGCAGCGTGGGCTCGGCCTTGCGGCAGGCCTCCTTGAAGGCCATGGAGCCGGCGATCTTGAACGCCATTTCAGAGGAGTCCACCTCGTGATAGGAGCCGTCGTACAGGGTGACCTTCACGTCCACCACAGGGAAACCGGCCACCACGCCGGCGTTCATGGCGCCCTGGATACCGGCGTCGACAGCCGGGATATACTCCTTGGGGATGGCGCCGCCCACAACAGCGTTGACAAACTCGTAGCCCTTGCCGGACTCGTTGGGCTCCACATGGATCTTGACATGGCCGTACTGGCCCTTGCCGCCGGACTGGCGGGCATACTTGGTGTCCTGGTCCACGGCCTTCTTGATGGTCTCCTTATAGGCGACCTGGGGAGCACCCACGTTGGCCTCCACCTTGAACTCGCGCAGCAGGCGGTCCACGATGATCTCCAGGTGCAGCTCGCCCATGCCGGCGATGATGGTCTGACCCGTCTCCTCGTCGGTGTAGGTCTTGAAGGTGGGGTCCTCCTCAGCCAGCTTGATCAGGCCCATGGTCATCTTCTCCTGACCGGCCTTGGTCTTGGGCTCGATGGCCACGCGGATGACGGGCTCGGGGAACTCCATGGACTCCAGGATGATGGGATGCTTCTCATCGCACAGGGTATCGCCGGTGGTGGTGTTCTTCAGACCCACGGCGGCCTCGATATCGCCGGAGTAGACCTCCTCGATATCCTCCCGGTGATTGGCGTGCATCTGCAGGATCCGGCCGATACGCTCCTTGACGTTCTTGGTGCTGTTCAGCACGGAGGAACCGGTGGTCAGATGACCGGAATAGACGCGGAAGAAGCTCAGGCGGCCCACATAGGGGTCGGTCATGATCTTGAACGCCAGAGCGGAGAAGGGGGCGTTATCGTCCGCGGGACGCTCGTCCTCCTCGTCGGTCTTGGGGTTCACGCCCTTGATGGGCGGGATGTCCAGGGGAGAGGGCATATAGTCCACGATGGCATCCAGCAGCTTCTGCACGCCCTTGTTGCGATAGGACGTACCGCAGGTGACGGGCACCATCTCATTGGCGATGGTGGCCTTGCGGATGGCCGCCCGGATCTTGGCCTGGGGGACCTCCTCGCCGGCCAGATACGCCTCCATGATGGACTCATCCACCATGGACACGGCGTCCATCAGCTTTTCCCGATACTCATTGGCCAGGTCCACCATATCCGCGGGGATGGGCTCCACGCGCATATCCTTGCCCAGGTCATCATAGTAGATGTCAGCGTCCATCTCGATCAGGTCGATGATGCCCTTGAAGGTATCCTCGCTGCCGATGGGGAGCTGGATGGGCACAGCGTTGCACTTCAGGCGCTCCTCGATCATGCGGAGCACGTTGTAGAAGTCGGCGCCCATGATGTCCATCTTGTTGACGTAGATCATCCGGGGGACCTTGTAGTTATCAGCCTGGCGCCACACGGTCTCAGACTGGGGCTCCACGCCGCCCTTGGCGCACAGCACGGTAACAGAACCGTCCAGCACGCGCAGGGAACGCTCCACCTCCACGGTGAAGTCCACGTGGCCCGGCGTGTCGATGATGTTGATCCGGGTGGGCTTGAACTGATTCTTGGAACCAGACCAGTAGCAGGTGGTGGCGGCGGACGTGATGGTGATGCCGCGCTCCTGCTCCTGGGCCATCCAGTCCATGGTGGCGGTGCCGTCATGGGTCTCACCGATCTTATAGTTCACGCCGGTGTAGAACAAGATGCGCTCGGTGGTCGTCGTCTTGCCAGCATCGATGTGAGCCATAATGCCGATATTGCGGGTGTTTTCAAGAGGTGTTTTTCTCGGCATATTGTTTCTCCTAACTTACCAGCGGAAATGGGCGAACGCCTTGTTGGCCTCGGCCGCCTTGTGGACTTCCTCACGCTTCTTCACGGCGCTGCCGGTGTTGTTGGCAGCGTCCATCAGCTCACCAGCCAGGCGCTCTGCCATGGTGCGCTCACTGCGGGCGCGGGCATAGGTGGTCAGCCAGCGCAGACCCAGGGTCGTGCGGCGGGCGGGACGGACCTCCATGGGGACCTGATAGGTGGCGCCGCCCACGCGGCGGGCCTTGACTTCCAGGCTGGGCATGATATTCTCCATAGCCTGGTTGAACACTTCGATGGGGTCTTTCTCGGTCTTCTCCTTCACCTGGTCGAAGGCACCGTAGACCACCTTCTGGGCCACGCCCTTCTTGCCATCCAGCATGACGCTGTTGATCAGCCGGGTGACCAGGACGGAGCCGTAAACGGGATCCGGCAGGATCTCTCTCTTGGGAACATTACCTCTTCTGGGCACTATGCTTCCCTCCTTCATAATAATTCTATGATCTCATAGGTACTCAAAAGGCGTATTTCAGCCTTCCGTGAATGCCTGCCAAAGAGGTCGTCCCGGCGGCCCGGGGCCGCCATCTATATAAACCTATTCGGCAAAGCCTTCAGTTCGCAGACTTACTTCTGCTTGGGCCGCTTGGCACCGTACTTGGAACGAGCCTGCATACGGCCGGAGACGCCCTGGGTATCCAGCGTACCGCGGATGATGTGGTAACGGACACCGGGGAGGTCCCTGACACGGCCACCGCGGATCATCACGACGGAGTGCTCCTGCAGGGAGTGGCCCACGCCGGGGATATAGGCGGTGACTTCGTAGCCGTTGGTCAGACGCACACGGGCGATCTTACGCAGGGCGGAGTTGGGCTTCTTGGGGGTCGCGGTTCTCACGGCGGTGCAGACGCCTCTCTTCTGGGGAGAAGGCAGGTCGGTGGACTTGTTCTTCAGGGTGTTCAGACCAAACTGCAGGGCGGGAGAAGTGGACTTGTAGGAAGCCTGTTCTCTTCCTTTACGGACCAGCTGGTTAAAAGTAGGCATTCGGTGTATTTCTCCTTTCTTTCATGATTTTGCTGCCGTGGGACCACGACAGCCCTTATTTTTTACGGAACGCGGTGAAGCTATTCCGAAAAAAACCATTTTCAAGCGGAGAGGACCGCCACCACAGAGGCGCCCACGCTGATCCGGCACGCCTGTCCCAGCTGGGACAAGGTGTAATCCGTCTCCACGGGGATGCCGGCCTCCGCGCAGCTGGCGGCCACCGGCTCGGTGATGGCAGGATCGGCGTCGCAGGCCAGATACACCCGTTTGGCCCGTCCCTCCCGGATCGCCTTGCGGGACTGCTTCACACCGATGACCTTCTCCTGGGAAGCAAGCTCCGTGATCACAGGAATTCCTCCTGAAATGCATAGCAAAATCCGCAGATTTCGAATATCCGCGCATTTTTGGATTATACCATGGGGGAGAATATCCGTCAAGACGTTTTTTGGTAAAAATTTTGCGTCTCCGGCCTCTGAAAAGAGCGCGCCGGACCGCTCACGCGGTCCGGCGCGCAGCTTGGCGAAAAGACCCTTTCGCCAAGCTGCCCGTGTTGTTCAGAACCTAAACAGGTTCTGAACAACGGTTGATTGAAAACGAAAGACACCCCTCCTGGGTTTCTTTCGTAGCTATCTTCCTTCCCGTTGTCCTGAATTCTGGGTCCAGCGACAGCCTGAGCGCCGGACCGCTCACGCGGTCCGGCGCTTTCTCTTGAGACAGTGGTGCAGGATCAGGCCTCGGCGGGCATCGGCTCCTCCGTCTCCTGGACGGCGGGCTCCGTGCCGGGGACCAGCTCCTCGGCAAAGTGGTGGTAGGCCGTCAGGCCCGTGCCGGCGGGGATCAGCTTGCCGATGATGACGTTCTCCTTCAGGCCCAGCAGGTGATCTGCCTTGCCCTTGATGGCGGCCTCCGTCAGGACCTTGGTGGTCTCCTGGAAGGAGGCGGCGGACAGGAAAGAGTCCGTGGCCAGAGAGGCCTTGGTGATGCCCATCAGCAGCTGAGTGCCCACGGCACGCCGCAGGGGCTCGCCGTTCTCCTGCCGCTCGCCGGCGGCGTTGCGGCGGTCGATCTCCTCGTTGGCGTCGTCCAGTTCCAGGACGTCCACCATGGAGCCGTCCAGCAGCTTGGTGTCGCCGGCGTCCTCCAGACGGACTTTGCGCATCATCTGGCGGACGATGATCTCAATGTGCTTATCGTTGATATCCACGCCCTGCTGGCGGTACACCCGCAGGACCTCCTGGATCAGGTAGTTGTACACGGCGTCGGCGCCGCGGATGCGCAGCACCTCGTGGGGGTTCAGGGCGCCGTAGGTCAGCTGGTGGCCGGCCTCGATCACGTCGCCGTCCTTCACCAGCAATCCGGTGTGGGGCACCGCGTAGGTGCGGGTGTCTCCGTCGGGGGCGGTGATGACGATGTTCACCAGGCTGCCCTTGGAGGTCTCCTCGAACTTGACGGTGCCGCCGATCTCAGCCAGCGTGGCCATCCGCTTGGGCTTGCGGGCCTCGAACAGCTCCTCGACACGGGGAAGGCCCTGGGTGATGTCGCCGCCGGCCAGGCCGCCGGTGTGGAAGGTACGCATGGTCAGCTGGGTGCCGGGCTCGCCGATGGACTGGGCGGCGATGATGCCGACCGCCTCGCCGGGGCCCACGGGCTGCTGGGTGGCCAGGTTCATGCCGTAGCACTTGGCGCACACGCCGCTGTGGGCCTTGCAGGTGAGGACGGTGCGGATCATGACGGTGGGATTCTCGTCCACCGCCGGATCGAAGGCGCAGCGGTCCTCCTCCCGATAGTTGGCCTGGACCCACTTGTGGGTCTCCAGCAGCTTGGCGTCGCTCTCGTCCATCATCTTATTGCTGGACAGCAGCACCTCGCCGGTCTCGGCGTCCACCACGTCGCCCACCAGGAAGCGGCCACGGATGCGGTCGGAGAACTTCTCGATCACCTGACCGTTCTCGCTGATCTCGGAGACCTTGATGCCGTGGGTCACATGGCAGTCCTCCTCCCGGATGATGACATCCTGGGAGACGTCCACCATGCGGCGGGTCAGGTAACCGGAGTCCGCAGTACGCAGAGCCGTGTCGGCCAGGCCCTTCCGGGCGCCTCTGGAGGAGATGAAGTACTCCAGAGCGGTCAGGCCCTCGCGGTAGTTTGCCTTGATGGGGATCTCGATGGTGCGGCCGGCGGTGTTGGCGATCAGGCCGCGCATACCAGCCAGCTGGCGGATCTGCTTCATGGAGCCACGGGCGCCGGAGTCCGCCATCATGAAGATGGGGTTGTAGCGGTCCAGGTTCTTCTGCAGGGCGTCGGAGACGTCGTTGGTGGTCTTCTCCCACACCTGCACCACCTGCTTGTAGCGCTCGTGCTCGGTCATGAAGCCCATCTTGTACTGGTTCTCGATCTCCAGCACCTTCTGCTCGGAGGCGTGCACCAGCTCGTACTTCTTGGGGGGCACGGTCATATCCGCGATGGAGACCGTGATGGCCGCCAGGGTGGAGTGCTTGTAGCCGGTGGCCTTGATGGCGTCCAGCACCTCAGCGGCCACGGTGAAGCCGTGCTTGTTGATGGTGCGGTCCACGATCTGGCCCAGCTGCTTCTTACCGCAGGTGAAGGTGATCTCGTAGTCGCAGACATGCTGGGGATCGGTGCGGTCCACAAAGCCCAGGTCCTGGGGGATGTTCTGGTTGAAGATGATGCGGCCGGGGGTGGCCTCCACCACGGCGGTGTGGGCCACGCCATCCACTGTCAGGGTCCGGCGCACGCCGATGGGGCAGTGGGGCCCGATCACACGGTCGTTGTAAGCCATGAGGGCCTCTTCCTCGCTGGCGTAGAAGTGGAGGGGTCTGAACGTGGCCTTCTTCTGGCCCTTCTCCAGGGCGTCGTTGGCGGCCACGAAGTCATCGCCGTCCACGATGGACTGGGCGGTGAGGCCCGTGTCGCCGGCGTCCTCGCACCAGATGGTCTCGGCGCCCTTCTCCGCCTTGCCCATGCGGTCCATGGTCAGGTAGTAGGAGCCCAGCACCATGTCCTGGGTGGGCACGGTGACGGGGCCGCCGTCCTGGGGACGCAGCAGGTTGTTGGCGGAGAGCATCAGGATGCGGGCCTCCGCCTGGGCCTCGGCGGACAGGGGCACGTGGATGGCCATCTGGTCGCCGTCGAAGTCCGCGTTGAAGGCGGTGCAGTTCAGGGGGTGCAGCTTCAGGGCCCGGCCGTCCACCAGCACCGGCTCGAAGGCCTGGATGCCCAGGCGGTGCAGCGTCGGCGCGCGGTTCAGCATGACGGGGTGGTCCTTGATGATGACATCCAGGGCATCCCACACCTCGGTGACGCCCTTGTCCACCATCTTCTTGGCGGACTTGATGTTGTTGGCGGTGCCGTCCTCCACCAGCTTCTTCATGATGAAGGGGCGGAACAGCTCCACGGCCATCTCCTTGGGCACGCCGCACTGGTAGATCTTCAGCTCGGGGCCGACCACGATAACGGAACGGCCGGAGTAGTCCACGCGCTTGCCCAGCAGGTTCTGGCGGAACCGGCCCTGCTTGCCCTTCAGCAGATCGGAGAGGGACTTGAGGGCCCGGTTGTTGGCGCCGGTGACGGCGCGGCCACGGCGGCCGTTGTCGATCAGGGCGTCCACGGCCTCCTGGAGCATCCGCTTCTCATTGCGGACGATGATGTCCGGGGCGTTCAGCTGGATCAGCCGCTTCAGGCGGTTGTTCCGGTTGATGACCCTGCGGTACAGGTCGTTCAGGTCAGACGTGGCGAACCGGCCACCGTCCAGCTGGACCATGGGCCGCAGCTCCGGCGGGATCACCGGCAGCACGTCGATGACCATCCACTCCGGCTTGTTGCCGGACAGGCGGAAGGCGTCCACCACCTCCAGCCGCTTGACGATCCGGGCCTTCTTCTGGCCGGAGGCGTCCTTCAGCTCCGCGTGGAGCTGGGCGGAGAGGGCCTCCAGGTCCACGTCCTGGAGCAGCTTCTTCACGGCCTCGGCGCCCATGCCGGCCTGGAAGTCGTTCTCATACTTCTCCCGGTAGTCCCGGTACTCCTTCTCGGAGAGGATCTGGTTCTTGGTCAGCGGGGTCTCACCGGGGTCGGTGACGATATAGTTGGCGAAGTACAGCACCTTCTCCAGGATCCGGGGGCTGATGTCCAGCAGCAGGCCCATCCGGGAGGGGATGCCCTTGAAATACCAGATGTGGGAGACGGGGGTGGCCAGCTCGATGTGGCCCATCCGCTCCCGGCGGACCTTGGCCCGGGTGACTTCGACGCCGCAGCGGTCGCAGATCTTGCCCTTGTAGCGGATCTTCTTGTACTTGCCGCAGTGGCACTCCCAGTCCTTGGTGGGCCCGAAGATGCGCTCGCAGAAGAGGCCGTCCCGCTCCGGCTTCAGGGTGCGGTAGTTGATGGTCTCCGGCTTCTTCACCTCGCCATAGGACCAGGCGCGGATCTGCTCCGGAGAGGCCATGCCGATCTTAATCGCGTCAAAGGCAATGTTGTTGCCAGTGTTGTTATCGATCATCTTGCGATTTCCTCCTTACATGATCCAGAATCGTTGGGTTGACGAACAATCCTGGATCATTCGTCGTCGAAGTCCACGTCGATGTCCGCGCCGGCGTCATCCGGGGCGTCCTCGATGTCAAAGCCGGAATCCTGGAACTCGGCCTCCTCGGAGAAGGCGCGGTGCCGGTCGTCGTCGGCGTCCATCCGGGCCAGGTTGAAGGTGTCCATGGCGTCCTCGTCCTCCTTCAGCTCGATGACGTTGCCGTCCTTGTCCAGCACCTGGATGTCCAGGCAGAGGGACTGCAGCTCCTTCACCAGCACCTTGAAGGACTCGGGCACGCCGGGCTGGGGCACGTTGTGGCCCTTGACGATGGCCTCGTAGGTCCGGACACGGCCGGTGACATCGTCGGACTTCACCGTCAGGATCTCCTGCAGGGTGTAGGCCGCGCCGTAGGCCTCCAGGGCCCAGACTTCCATCTCGCCGAAGCGCTGGCCGCCGAACTGGGCCTTGCCGCCCAGCGGCTGCTGGGTGACCAGGGAGTACGGGCCGGTGGAGCGGGCGTGGATCTTATCGTCCACCAGGTGGTGCAGCTTCAGGAAGTACACATAGCCCACGGTGACCTTGTTGTCAAAGGGCTCGCCGGTGCGGCCGTCGTACAGCACGCTCTTGCCCTCAGGATCCAGACCGGCCTCCTGGAGCATCTCCTGGATGTCGCTATAGGTGGCGCCGTCGAAGATGGGGGTGGCCACCTTGCAGCCCAGCGCGTGGGCAGCGTAGCCCAGATGGACCTCCAGCACCTGGCCGATGTTCATACGGCTGGGCACGCCCAGGGGGTTCAGCACGATGTCCAGCGGCGTGCCGTCGGGCAGGAAGGGCATATCCTCCTGGGGCAGCACCCGGGAGACGACGCCCTTGTTGCCGTGGCGGCCGGCCATCTTGTCGCCCACCTGGATCTTGCGGCGCTGGGCGATATACACCCGCACCACCATGTTCACGCCGGGGCCCAGCTCGTCGCCGTTCTCCCGGGTAAAGACCTTGGTGTCCAGCACGATGCCGCTCTCGCCATGGGGGACTTTCAGAGAGGTGTCCCGGACCTCACGGGCCTTTTCACCGAAGATGGCCCGCAACAGACGCTCCTCGGCGGTCAGATCGGTCTCGCCCTTGGGGGTGACCTTGCCCACCAGGATGTCGCCGGATTTCACCTCCGCGCCCACGCGGATGATGCCGTTCTCGTCCAGGTCCTTCAGGGCGTCCTCGCCCACGTTGGGGATGTCTCTCGTGATCTCCTCGGGGCCCAGCTTGGTGTCCCGGGCGTCGATTTCGAACTCCTCGATGTGGATGGAGGTGTACAGGTCCTCCCGCACCAGACGCTCGTTCAGCAGCACGGCGTCCTCGTAGTTGTAGCCCTCCCAGGTCATGAAGCCGACCAGGATGTTCTGGCCAAGGGCGATCTCGCCCTGCTCGGTGGCGGGGCCGTCCGCCAGGACGGTGGGGTCGTCTCCGCCGTGGACCCGCTCGCCCACGTCCACGATGGGACGCTGGTTGATGCAGGTGGTGTGGTTGGAGCGCAGGAACTTGGTGAGCTTGTAGTCCTTCACCTCACCGCTGTCGTACTTGACGGTGATGTGGCGGGCGTCCACAGAGGTCACCACGCCGTCGCCCTCGGCCAGCACCACGATCTCGGAGTCGATGCAGATCTTGTGCTCCATGCCGGTGCCCACGATGGGGGCATGGGGGCGCAGCAGAGGCACGGCCTGCCGCTGCATGTTGGCGCCCATCAGGGCGCGGTTGGCGTCATCGTTGGGCAGGAAGGGGATCATGGCCGTTGCGATGGAGACCATCATCCGGGGGGACACGTCGATATAGTCCACCCGCTCCTTATCCACCTCCACGATCTCGTCCCGGTGACGGGCCGTGATACGGGTGTTCACCAGGCAGCCGTTCTCGTCCAGGGGCTCGGCGGCCTGACCGACGATGTAGTTGTCCTCCTCGTCGGCGGTCATATAGGTGATCTCGTCGGAGACCTTGAAGGTCTCCTTGTCCACGGCCCGGTAGGGGGCCTCGATGAAGCCGTACTCGTTGATCCGGGCGTAGGTGGCCAGATAGGAGATCAGGCCGATGTTGGGACCTTCGGGGGTCTCGATGGGGCACATCCGGCCGTAGTGGCTGTAGTGGACGTCACGGACCTCCATGCTGGCCCGCTCACGGGACAGACCGCCGGGGCCCAGGGCGGACAGACGCCGCTTGTGGGTCAGCTCCGCCAGGGGGTTGGTCTGGTCCATGAACTGGCTCAGGGGGCTGGAGCCGAAGAACTCCTTGATGGCGGCGGTGACGGGGCGGATGTTGATGAGGCTCTGGGGGGTGACCACGTCCAGGTCCTGGATGGTCATCCGCTCCCGGATCACCCGCTCCATCCGGGAAAAGCCGATGCGGAACTGGTTCTGCAGCAGCTCGCCCACGCAGCGCAGGCGGCGGTTGCCCAGGTGGTCGATGTCGTCCTTCACGGAGATGCCCCGGGCCAGGCCGTTCATATAGTTGATGGAGGTGAGGATGTCGTCCACGATGATGTGCTTGGGCACCAGGTCCGTCCGATGCAGGCGGATCTGGTCCTTCAGCTCCTCACCGGAGTACTGGCTCAGCAGCTCCTGCAGCACGTCGAAGCGCACCCGCTCCTTGATGCCGCACTCGGCCAGGGGGTCGAAGTCCACATAGTGGCTCAGGTCGCACATCTTGTTGGACATGACCCGCAGGGGCTGGCCCTCCACGTCGATGGTGACCTCCGCCACGCCCACCGCGTCCAGCAGACGGGCGTCGTCCTTGGTCAGCAGGTGGCCCTCGTCAAACAGGAGCTCGCCGGTGGCGGGGGCTGCCACCGGGTACACCAGCTTGTAGCCGGGCACCCGCTGCCACAGGGACAGCTTCTTATTGAATTTGTACCGGCCCACGGTGGACAGGTCGTAGCGCCGGGGATCGAAGAACAGGTTGTGGATCAGGGTCTCGCTGGCCTCCACCGTGGGGGGCTCGCCGGGACGCAGGCGCCGGTAGATCTCCAGCATGGCGTCCTCGTAGTTCTTGCAGGGGTCCTTCTCCAGGGTGGTGACGATGCGGGGATCGTCGCCGAAGGTATCCAGGATCTCCTGGTCGGTCTTGAGGCCCAGGGCCCGGATCAGGCAGGTGATGGGGATCTTGCGGTTCTTGTCGATGCGGACCCAGAACACCTCATTGGCGTCGGTCTCATACTCCAGCCAGGCGCCCCGGTTGGGGATCACCGTGGAGGTGAGGATGGGCAGGTCGGTCTTCAGGTCGATCTCCTTGCCGTAGTACACGCCGGGGGACCGGACGATCTGGGAGACCACGACGCGCTCGGCGCCGTTGATGACGAAGGTGCCGGAGTGGGTCATCAGGGGGAAGTCGCCCATGAAGATCTCCTGCTCCTTGATCTCCTCGGTCTCCTTGTTCCGCAGGCGGACCTTCACCTTCAGGGGGGCGGCGTAGGTGGCATCCCGGGCCTTGCACTCCTCCACGTCGTACTTGGGGGCCTCGTCCATCTTGTAGTCGATGAAGGTCAGCTCCAGATTGCCCTGGTAGTCGGTGATCGCCGCCACGTCGGCGAACACCTCCCGCAGGCCGGTGTCCAAAAACCACTGATAAGACTTCTTCTGGATCTCCAGGAGGTTGGGCATCGGCATGACTTCCTCATGCCGGGCGAAGTTCTTACGAAGGGTCTTTCCGTAGTACTTGTCTTTGGCCATCTTCTCATTCACCTTTCTTCTGGGCGTCCCGCCCTGGGGCAGCAGGACGCGCTGATTTTCGACGGGTGCGGGCGGAGGGGATTTGATACACACGGTGTTGTTGTTAAAATTCCTGTATCCCGCTCTTGCATTGTTGTGGGAAATATGCTATCTTTATCACAACGATAAAAAAATGGCGGAATATCCTCTGCCATCATATAAGCGTCTTATTTTACCATGGTTTTTCACCCCTGTCAAGGGGAAATTGGCTGCGGCTGGAGATTTCTTCCGGTCGCTTTTTGATAGCCCAGAGGCAAAAAAACGGCCCCATCCCAATGGATGGGGCCGTTTTCGTGGTATCGATCACTCGTACAGCTCCTCGTCGGCGTAGTCGTCATACTCGGAGCCGAATTTCTGCGTCAGCCGCTTCTTCACGCCCTTGCAGCCCACGGCCAGGTCGTGCCAGCCGCCGATGAGCAGGCAGACAACAGCCGCAAATGCCAGGCTGGCGCCGATGATCTTCAAGACCATGCTTGCAGTTTTGTTCATAATGTTCCTCCTGTCCCGGTACTCTGGCTGTGACCGTTTCGATTTGCTTTATCATACACCCTTCACCGGTGTTTGACAACTGTTTTATTCCGGATCTTTCCCGGAATCTCCTATTTTGCAGATGTTCACGCCAGATCCTTCACGCCCGGCTCTGCCGCAGGCAGCGCGCTCCGCCAGGCGGCAAACTTTTTCTGTTCCACTGGGTCCAGGATCCATTTCTGCAGGATCATCATGCGGGAGAGCGGCGCGATGAAGCTGCTGTGCATGGCACAGTTTTTGACAATATGGTCCCGGATATACGCGTCCTCCTCTGGCCGTGTCAGCCGCAATGCGGCAAATCGCTCCATCACGGCGTCTTGATCCACACCCATGATCTCGGCCGCCTTTTTCATATCCCGCTGAAGTGCCGCAAAATAGTTGTCATGCAGCCGCTTGTACCGGACCCAGGCGAAAAAGAGCTTCGCGTCCGTCGTATCCGGGGACTCCGCGTGGCACTGCGGGCACAGCAAAAAATAATTCTCCGGTCTATCCGCTCCGTTTAGGGACTTCGCCAGAATATGGGCTCTTTGCAGAAGCGTGTCCCGATTCCAAAGCCCGCTGAGTGTCCGATGCGCCCCCTGCTTGTACGGCGGCGCCTGACAGGCCCAGCAAAAGATCTCATCGGGGAACTCTGTTATGGGGATGGCGTCATCCCCTTCCGTACACGCAGACTTCGTTTTGATCTCAAATTTGTTGGTGATGGCTTTGTCCTTCCAATAATCATAAATCTGAAATTTTGAAATTGCCATCTTCGATCAGCTCCTCTCCAGCCGCACCACGCTCTCCACTCGTACCCCGCTGTTCGCAAATTCAGTTAATACCGACTTTTCGATTGGAAGCCTGTATGTGATGGACTTACAGCATCGCCCAAGTTTCTTACGATCTTCGGCCGTGTTGGTTTCTACTTCTGCTATTAAGTATTTGACTAATGAACGCCGTTCCTCTCGTGTCATTCTATCATAGATTTTGTCAAATGACCACAGCAAGCCATAAATCGTCTGGATATTCATTTTCTCGTCTTTCAGCACCTCCAATTTCTTTTTTTCATCCTCAAGATAGTCCTCGGTTTTGTAAATCTCTGTATAGAGGTTATCAAGCCGTTTTGCCATATCCGCTCGGCGACGAGCACTGTAAATATCCTCTTCATCGATACAATCAATCTCGTGCTCCAATGTGCTTCGCCTTTTTGCCAACTTCTGCAATCTCTTCTTTGTGTTT
>DWZJ01000063.1 GCA_019118245.1 Candidatus Oscillibacter excrementigallinarum | reverse complement strand
GAAACTTCCGGCCCGGGGAAGTCAGGGATACATCCAGATTCTCTTTTCGCTGCCGCTGTCCGGTGGTTGATGGGGCTTCTGCAACGGGCCGATGAGGGCATCGGCCCCTACGGGGATGCCGAAATCCATCGCCCCGTTGTAGGGGCGGACGCCCTCGTCCGCCCGTCGGTACAAGCCGCCACGACCGCCAGGGGAGCGCGTAGCGAAGCGGAACGCGCGGAAAGAGAAGCTGGTCAAATGCGTTCTTGCACCCCGACGAGGTCGTCACCATCCGCCACGGGACGGCAGTATCGACCTGGCAGAAGATTGTAGCGTGCCCGAAGGCCAGGCAAAATCGACGCTTGCACCAATACGCCGACCCTCGTCGCGCGCGGAGGGCCACTGCACCGGAGCGCGCCTAAAGCGATTTTTTCTCTTGGACCGTCCACGGCCCGTTCTCTTTTTGTCAAGAACAAAAAGAGAATGGGGGGTGGAAATGCCCAGCCATCATCATGGCTGAATCCCCCGGGCGGCAGATTGCCGCCCCTACGGCGTCTCCGGAAGAAAGCCCCCTCTCTGGGGGCGGGGAGAGAAAAAACGAGGCGGCCAGCCTTCCGGCCAGCCGCCTCGCGGTTTGCAGTTATGCCAAAAATCCCTTCAGGATGCGGTCCTCCGCCTCCTCCTCGGTGAGCCCCAGGGTCTCCAGCTTTAAGAGCTGGTCCCCGGCGATCTTGCCGATGGCGGCCTCGTGGATCAGCTGGGCCTCGGTGTCGTTGGCGGCGATCTCCGGCACGGAGCTGATCTTGGCCTGTCCCATGATGATGGAGTCGCACTGGACGTGGCCGAAGCACCTGGCGTTGCCCACCACGCAGGGCCGGAACACCTGGGAGGACTGGTCCTGGGCCACGGACCGGGAGATCACCCGGCCCTTGGCGTCCTCGCCGTTGAGCTCGATGACCATGTCGCTGTCCGCCACCTGGTGGCCGTGGGTCAGCAGCCGCTCGGTGATGACGGCCTCCGCCCCCTTGCCGCAGACGATCTTGGTGTACCGCTTGGTGGAGTCCACGCCCTTGATCTGCACCGTGTCCATCTGGATGGAGGCGCCCTCCTCCAGGTACACGATGGTCTGGGGGTTGAAGATCTTCTCCCCCTTGCCGTCGCCCTCGGCGTAGTGCTTTTCGGAGTAGTGGACGTGGGAGTTCCTGCCCACGTGGAAGGTGTGGATGCCGTCGTGGCGGGAGGTCTGGTCACCGCAGTTGTGGATGCCGCAGCCGGCCACGATCTCCACGTCGCAGTCCTCGCCGATATAGAAGTCGTTGTAGACGGTCTCCTCCACGCCGGACTTGGTGATGATGACGGGGATGTGGCAGGTCTCGCCCTTCGTCCCGTCCAGGATATGGATGTCGATGCCGGCGTGGCCGTCGGTCCGGTCGTCGATCTTGATGTGCTCCGTGGACTCCCGGCCGTCACAGCCGCAGTCCTTGCGGATGTTGAAGGCCCCCACGGGCTTGCCGATCAGGTCCGCGATCTTCTCCAGCAGCTCCCGATCCACCTGTGTCTCCATCATACGGCAGCACCTTCTTTCGTCAGGACCGGGCACCCGCCCAGGGTGTCCGCCAGGATCTGGGGCAGGATCTCCGCCGGGCTGCCCCGGTGGCGCAGTTCCCCGTCGCCCACCACGATGACCTCGTCCGCCAGGGAGATGATGCGCTCCTGGTGGGAGATGATGATCATGGTGGCGGTGCCGGCGGCGTGGATCTGCTCAAAGGTCTCCGTCAGCCGGGCGAAGCTCCACAGGTCGATGCCCGCCTCCGGCTCGTCGAAGATCATCAGCTGGCTGCTGCGGGCCAGGATGGTGGCGATCTCGATGCGCTTCACCTCGCCGCCGGAGAGGGAGGCGTCCACCTCCCGGTCCAAATAGTCGTTGGCGCACAGGCCCACCTTCGTCAGGTACTGGCAGCACCGGTCCTTGGACAGCTTCTCGTCCCCGGAGGCGATGGTCAGCAGGCTGCGGACCGTCAGCCCCTTGAACCGGGGGGGCTGCTGGAAGCCGTAGCTGATGCCCAGCCTGGCCCGCTCGGTGATGCCCAGGCCGGTGATGTCCCGGCCGTTCCAGAGGATCTGGCCGCCGGTGGGCTTCACCAGGCCCATGATGATCTTGGCCAGGGTGGTCTTGCCGCCGCCGTTGGGGCCGGTGAACACCACCAGCCGGTGGTCGTCGATGGTCAGGGAGATGTCGTTCAGGATGCCCAGTTCGCTGTCGCCCTCCCGAACGGTATAGCTGATATGTTTCAATTCCAGCATGAAATCGGAACCTCCTTTGCTGGTACATATACTCACAGTTTTCCTATTCTAGCAGAAAAAGTGAGAAAAAGCAATGAAAAAGGGGACTCTTTTCCAAGGATATTTTAACCCCGTGGCAAAATTCATTCATGTGACATTTGCAACATTCACCATTTTTTCCATGGACACATACGATGGCGGGAAAAGGAGGGACCTGGATGGAACAGACCATACATACCCCGGAGGCCTACGACTTCCGCAAATACGACCAGATCTGGCAGCGGGTGGCCCCGGAGCTGGAGCCCTATCCCGACCTGCGGCAGGACGCGGCCCCCGCCATGGCGGCATTGGCCGCCGGTACTGCCCCGGCGGTCTCCCAGCCGGCGGCGGACACCGCTGTGGACACCCTGCCTGGCGCGGAACGGGATCCCTGCTGCATGGGCACCGCCGCCCGGGAGGACCTGGGGGTGATCGAGGGGTTCATCGAGGCGGAACTGGCGGACCGGCGGACGTATCAGGCCATGGCCCGGCGGGCGCCGGCCTTTGCCCGGGGGACCCTGCGGGACCTGGCGAACGCCTCCGGCGCGGCGGCGAAGCGGCTGATGACAGCCTACTACCTCATCACCGGCGCCTGCTACCGCCCCGCCGTGGCCTGCGGCCGGATCGCCCTCGGGAGCTGGTGCCCGGCCCTGCGGGAGCGGTACCATGTGGAGGCCTGCAACGGCATGAACTACCTGCGGGCGGGGGAGGAGACCACGGACCCCTGCCTGGGGCGTCTGCTGAAGGAGCTGGGGGAGGCGTCCTACCGCCAGGCGGATGCGCTGATGGCCCTGCTGGAGCGGGCGCTGTGAGGGGGGACCGGGGGAGGCTGCGGGAAAATCTGCGGCTTCCCCCTTTTCCCGGCCCGAAAAATGTGCTATACTGATTCCCGATTTTGAAGACCCTGCGGAGGGAGCATCATGTTTACCGGATTTACAGACGAGACCGTGGACTTCATGTGGGGCATCCGCTTCAACAACGAGCGGACCTGGTTCGAGGCCCACAAGGACAGTTACCTCCGCTCCTTCTACCAGCCCATGCGGGAGCTGGGGGAGGAGCTCTACGACCACCTCGCCGCCCAGCGGCCGGACCTGGGGCTGATCTATAAGGTGACCCGAATCTACCGGGATATGCGGCGGCTCCACGGCCGGGGGCCCTACAAGGAGAGTTTGTGGTTCTCCATCGAGCAGCCGGCGGAGGAGTGGACCGCCCACCCCACCTTCTGGTTCGAGCTGATGCCGGAGGGCTGGACCTGCGGCATGGGCTACTATATGCCCAAGCCCGTCACCATGGCCAAGCTGCGGGCCCGCATCGACCGGGACCCGGACACCATGGAGAAGCTGATGCGCAGGCTCCGCCGCCAGAAGGAGTTCGCGCTGGAGACGGAGGACTACAAGCGCCCCAAGGCCCCGGCTCCCTCCAAGCTGCTGGAGCCCTGGTACCGGGCCAGGAGCTTCACCATCTGCCACAGCGACAAGCTGACGGACGAGCTGTTCAGCCGGGACATCGTGGACCATCTGAAGCAGGGCTTCACCTTCCTGCTGCCCTACTACGACTACTTCGTCACCCTGGAGGGCGACCCGGACCCCCGGGACGCCGGCTGAGGGGACAACGATTTTACAAAAGGAGAGATCACAGATGAAAGCATATCCCGCGAGAGAGCAGGCCCTGGCCCTGCTGCGCAAGTATAATTCCGAGCCCTTCCACATCCAGCACGCCCTGACCGTGGAGGGCGTCATGCGGTGGTACGCCAACGAGCTGGGTCATGGCGAGGACGCGGACTTCTGGGCCACCGTGGGCCTGCTCCACGACGTGGACTTTGAGAAGTGGCCGGAGGAGCACTGCAAAAAGGCCCCGGAGCTGCTCTCGGAGATCGGGTGCGGCGACGAGCTGATCCACGCCGTGTGCAGCCATGGCTACGGCCTGTGCTCCGACGTGGAGCCCACGGAGGAGATGGAGAAGGTCCTCTTCGCCGCGGACGAGCTGACGGGCCTCATCGGCGCGGCGGCGCTGATGCGCCCCAGCAAGAGCTGCCAGGACATGGAGGTCAGCTCCCTGAAAAAGAAGTTCAAGGACAAGAAGTTCGCCGCCGGCTGCTCCCGGGACGTCATCCGCACCGGGGCAGAGCGGCTGGGCTGGACGCTGGAGGAGCTGATGGACAAGACCCTCCAGGCCCAGCGGAGCTGTGAGGAGAGCGTGGCCGCCCAGATGGCGGCGCTGTGAGGGAGACGTCCGCCCGGACAATCGAACCGAACCGCACCAGAGCCCCGGCGAAAGCCGGGGCCCTTTTCGCAGCCTCACAGGGATTTGTCATAGGCCATGCGCTCCCCGCCCTGGAAGTAGATCGTCCCCCGGTGGGAAAAGCCGTTTTTCTCCAGGATGTGCTGCATCCGCCGGTTGGCCAGGCCGGTGTCCACCCGCAGGCTGTGGACGCCCCGCTCCAGGCAGAGGGCCTCGATCAGGCGGAAGGCGGTCTGCGTGAGCCCGTGGCCCCGGAATTCGCCGGCAAAGGCCATCCGGTGCACCACGGCATAGGGCTCCTCCGTCTGCCAGGCGCCCCGGATCTCCCCATAGGCGGGCTCGCCGTCGAAGTCGATGCACAGATACGCGGCAATGGCGCCGTCAGAGCGGATCACATAGCCCTTCCGGTTCCGGACATCCTCCCGGACGGTGCCGGTGTTGGGGTAGTCCTCCGTCCACTGGACAAAGCCCTGGGCCCGCTGGAAGGCCCTGCCCTCGTCCAGGATCTCCCCGCAGCGGGGGACGTCGGCCTCCCGGGCAAGCTCCAGTGTGTACATGGCGATGCACTCCCTTTCCGTTGGATGGACAGGCGGGGGATTGACGGCTCTTGAAAAAAGAGGTACAATTTCTTCACCTGAAAGTCCAACATATCAGATTTCCTCTATAGTGTATTATAAATCTAATATCTTGTCAATAGGAGGCGGAGAAAGTTTGGAGATCAACGCGGTGGTATCGGAAAACGCCCGGCGGCTCCGGGAGGAAAAGCGGCTGACGCTGGATGAGGCCGCCCGGCTGACGGGGGTGTCCCGCAGCATGCTGGCCCAGATCGAGAAGGGGGACGTGAACCCCACCATCTCCCTGGTGTGGAAGATCGCCAACGGCTACAGGGTGTCCTTTACCTCCCTGGTGGAGCCGGCCCGGGAGCGGCCGGTGCTGCTGCGGGCGGCGGACACGCCGGCGCTGGAGGCGGACGGGGGACGGTACAAAAACTATCCCTTGTTCCCCTTTGACGAGGAGCGGGGCTTTGAGACGTACCGCATCGTCATCCTGCCCGGCGGCGGTCTGGAGGCCCAGCCCCATCTGCCGGGGGCGGAGGAGTACGTGACGGTCTTTGCCGGGGAGGCGGAGATCGGCCTGCCGGAGGAGACGTACCGCCTGGGCACCGGCGACTCCCTGCGCTTCCCGGCGGACCAGCCGCACTGCTACCGGAACCCGGGGCGGGAAGAGGCCCGGCTGAGCATGCTCATCTGGTACCGAAGATAACAGAGGGCCCGGACCATCAGGTCCGGGCCGGTTCAATTCTGTCACTCCATGGAGATGATATAATAGTACACAGGCTGTCCGCCGGGGAGGACCGCAACCTCCGCGCCGGGGCACACCTCCTCGAACAGGGCGCCGGCCTTCTGGGCGTCCGCCTCTGTCACGTCCTCGCCGAAGTACAGGGAGATGAAGGAGGACTCCCGCCCGGCGGCGTCCTCCGCCAGCTTATGGAGCAGCGTATCCAGGGAGCCGTCGGTGCCGAAGAGCTTGCCCTCCTCCAGCGCCAGGTAGTCCCCCGCCTTGATGGCGAAGCCGTCAAAGTCGGAGTCCCGGGCGGCGTAGGTGATCTGGGCCGTGGTGACGGAGGTGAGGGCCTCCGTCATGGTGTCGGTGATGCTCTGGGCGTCCGGCGCGTCGAAGTCCACGTTCATCATGGCGGTGATGCCCTGGGGCACGGTCTTGGTGGGGATCACCACCACCTGCTTCTCCGTCAGGGCGGCGCACTGCTGGGCGGCCATGATGATGTTGCCGTTGTTGGGCAGGACGAACACCGTCTCCGCCGGGATCTTGTTGACGCCCTCCAGGATGCTCTCGGTGGAGGGGTTCATGGTCTGCCCGCCGGACACCACGCCGTCGGCCCCCAGGTCCCGGAACACGGCGGCGAGCCCGTCTCCGGCGCACACCGCCAGGAAGCCGTACTTCTTCTCCGGCGCCGCCACGGCCTCCTCCGCCGGGGCGGACTCCAGCGCCTCCTCCACCGCGTCCAGGTCGTCGGTGCTCTGGACGTGCTTGCCGGCGGCCAGGTCATCCGCCTGGGTCCGCATATTCTCGATCTTAGCCAGCTCCAGGGTGCCGTACTTCTGGGCCTCGTTCAGGGCGCTGCCGGGGATGTTGGTGTGGACGTGGACCTTGAAGGCCTCGTCGTCCTCGCCGATCACCAGGCTGTCGCCGATGCTGTTGAGGTAGGTCCGCAGGGGCTCTAAGGAGATGTCGGCCATGGCCTTGCGGACGATGAACACCGTGTCGAAGGCGAAGGTGATGTCCTCGGCGGCCATGGCGGCGAAGTCCGCCTTCTCCTTCTGGGGCTCCGCCTCGCCCTCGGCGGCCTCCGGCATGGGCTCCCCCCGGAGCTCCGCCAGCATGCCGTCCAGGATCAGCAGGTAGCCCTTGCCGCCGGCGTCCACCACGCCGGCCTTTTTCAGCACCGGGTTCATCTCCGTGGTCTGGGCCAGGGCGGCGTAGCCCACCCGGATGGCGTCCTCCAGGACCTTCTCCAAATCGGTCTCCCCGGCGGCGGCCGTGTCCACCGCCTGCTTGGCGGCCAGGCGGGAGACGGTGAGGACCGTGCCCTCGGCGGGCTTCATCACCGCCTTGTAGGCGGCGGAGACGCCCTCCTGCATGGCGGCGGCGAAGGCGGCGGCGTCGGCGGTCTCCCGGCCCTTCAGGGCCTTGGACAGGCCCCGGAACAGCAGGGAGAGGATGACGCCGGAGTTGCCCCGGGCCCCCCGCAGCAGGGCGGAGGCGGTGACCGAGGCGGCCTGGTCCACGGTGGCGGGCTGGGTCTTGCGCAGCTCCGTCACTGCGGTGGCGATGGTCATGGACATATTGGTGCCCGTGTCGCCGTCGGGCACGGGGAAGACGTTCAGGTCGTTGATGGCCTGCTTCTGGGCCGTGATGGCGGCCGCGCCGTGGAGCACCATCCGCTTGAACAGTGCGCCGGTGATCTGGTCATTCATGTCATTCGCTCCTCCCTCACAGGGTCATGGAATCCACGCACACGTCCACGTCCTTGACGGTGACGCCGGTGTTCTTGGTGACCACATAGCGCACCTCGTTCATGATGGAGCGGCAGACTGCGGGGAGATTGACGCCGTTTTCCACGATGATGTGGAGCTCGATGGAAATGGAGTTGTCGTCGTGATAGGTGATGCTGACGCCCTTGCTCATGGCCTCCCGGCGCAGCAGGTGCACCAGGCCGTCCGTCATGGAGCGGAAGGCCATGCCCTTGACGCCGAAGCAGTTGGTGGCCGCCATGCCGGTGATGTTGGAGAAGACGGCGCTGCTGACGGTGATGTCGCCGTGGTCAGACTTGAATTGAATCATGAGAACGTCCTTTCTTTCCCAGGGATTGGCAGAAAAGGCGGCGGGCGGCCCGCCCGGAACAGCCGCTGGCCGGTGCCTGCGCTTTGAGGATACTATTATATACGATTTCCCCTGAAAGTACAAGCATAAAACTGCGCGGCCCGCCGGGCCGGGGCCGGGACCGCGTTTTTCGGCGGGACGGCGCAAAAAAGCCGGGCGGGGAATGGGGAAACCTATTGAAAAATCCGTCCGCTTGCCGTAAAATAGACAGATCGCGGGACTTTTTGACGCCCGCCCGGCGCGCCGCGCCGGGAACACCGAGAGGAGGAGACGCCATGCGCGTGATCACCGGCACGGCCCGGGGCCGCCGCCTGAAGGAGCTGGAGGGCATGGAGACCCGCCCCACCACCGACCGGGTGAAGGAGGGACTGTTCAGCGCCATCCAGTTTGAGATCGAGGGCCGCCGGGTGCTGGACCTGTTCGCGGGCACCGGCCAGCTGGGCATCGAGTGCCTCAGCCGGGGGGCGGCCTCCGCCGTGTTCGTGGACCGGCGGGCGGACGCGGTGAAGCTGATCCGGGAGAACCTGAAGCTGACGGAGCTCTCGGACCGGGCCCGGGTGGTGGCGGGGGACTCCATGGAGTTCCTGGCCGCGCTGAAGGAGCGGTTCGACATCGTGCTGCTGGACCCGCCCTACGCCGCGGGCCTGCTGGAGCCGGCCGTCAGCCGCCTGACGGCGTTTGACATTCTCAATCCCCATGGTATAATTGTGGCAGAACATCCGGCGGACCGGCGCCTCCCGCCGCCGGAGGCCCCCTACCGGGTGCGGCGCACCTATCGGTACGGCAAGATCGCGGTGACGGTGATCTGCCGGGACCCAGACCAAGAAAACGAGGAATGACCCCATGAGAACAGCGATTTGTTCCGGCACGTTCGACCCCATCACCCTGGGGCATCTGGACATCATCCGGCGGGCGGCCGGCTGCTTTGACCGGATCTGCGTCTGCGTCAGCCCCAACGCGGAAAAGCGGAACCAGATGTTCACCCCGGAGCAGAAGCTCCTGCTGGTGCGGACGGCGGTGGCGGACCTGCCCAATGTGGAGGCGGAGCTGTGGCCCGGCCTGCTGGCGGACTTCGCGGTGCGTCACGGCGCCTGCGCCATCGTCCGGGGCGTGCGCAACACCACGGACTTCGATGTGGAGTACCAGATGGCCCTCATCAACCGGGGGATCCACCCGGAGCTTGAGACGCTGCTGCTGCCCGCCAGCGCGGCATACCAGCATTTCAGCTCCTCCATGGCCCGGGAGATGATCCGCTATCACCAGCCGCTGGAGAAATACCTGCCCGCATCCATCGTGCCCCTGGTGCGGGAGATGACGGAAAAGAAGGAAGGATGAGTCCCATGGCAAATGATGTGAACCGTTTGATCGACATGATCTATGAGCGGATCGAGGACGCCAAGTCCCCGGCCCTCAAGCCCAACATGAGCATGGTGGACCGGGACGAGCTGCTGGACCTGCTGGACGAGCTGCGGGCCCAGCTGCCGGTGGAGATCAAGCGCGCCCAGGAGCTGCTCTCCGCCCGGGACAAGTTCGTGGAGGACGCCAAGCGGGACGTGGAGCGGATGATGCGCCAGGCGGAGCTGGACGCCAAGACCAAGGTGTCCGACAGCGAGGTGCTCTACGCCGCCAAGGAGAAGGCCCGCCAGATGGTGGCCCGGGCGGAGGACCGCTGCCGCCAGCTGTATCAGGTGACCAACGAGTACGCCGAGGACGCCCTGGCCCGGACCGAGGAGGCGGTGCAGATGGCGCTGGACGAGGTGAAGCAGCAGCGGGTGCGGTTCCGCAGCGCCTCCGCCGCCAAGATGCAGGAGCAGCGGGACAAGCTGGACGGGAAGGCCCAGGACCCGGAGCCGGAGGAGTGACCGGCGGCGGTCAACCGTAATCCTGAAAAATTTGTGAAAAACGCCGAATAAATTGGTGAAACTTTTTTGACTGTATCTGGATTTAGCGGACAGAATGGGAAAAATGCACCCCCTGACACAACATCTTGTGTCAGGGGGGCTCTTTTATTTTACGTAAACTTGATAGGGGGATGTCGAACATTTGTTTGAAAATGCCGGATTTGGACGAAAAATGCCAGAATTTGCCGGTCTAACCGGCCTTTTCCGTCAAAAAATCCGCTTGCAATCCCGGGAATTTTCGCTTATACTCAAGTCATGCGGTGGGGAAAAGTGGGTAAAAGTAGAGACCGAGTGTCACAAAGACCCCATCCGAGCCCAAAAAATCGGGTAAGAGGGGGGATCGTCCATGGCCAGACTGTTGGGAAAATCCAACAACAGCATCGACTCCAAGGGCCGTTTGGTGATCCCCTCCGCCATGCGGGAGGCCCTGGGCGACACCTTCTATATCACCATCGGCGCGGAGAACTGCCTGACCATCTACCCCCAGGCCAAGTGGGACCAGATGTCCGATGAGACGGAGGACCTGTCCTATTCCGAGGTCCGGGCCCTGACGCTGCTGTACGCCAACGCCGTCCAGTGCGAGCCGGACGCCCAGGGGCGGGTGCTGATCCCCGCCAGCCTCCGGGCCCACGCGGGGCTGAAAAAGACCGCCACCATCGTGGGCCTCAACTCCTTTGCCGAGATCTGGGACGAGCAGACCTGGGCGGAGCGGGAGAAGCAGATGCTGGAGAGCGGAGACATGGCGGCCGCCATGGACGCCCTGGCCCGTGTGCGGCGCAGCCGCGGGTGAGCGCCGATGGAATACACCCACAAGCCCGTCCTGCTGGACGCGTGCATCCAGGCGCTGAACATCCGCCCCGACGGCGTGTATGTGGACGGCACCCTGGGCCGGGCCGGCCACTCCCTGGAGATCGCCAGGCGGCTGACCACCGGCCGCCTCATCTGCATCGACCGGGACCAGGCCGCCATTGACGCGGCGCGGGTCCGTCTGGCCCCCTGGCTGGACCGGGTGACCCTGGTCCACAGCAACTTTTCCGAATTGAAGGAGGTCCTCTCCGGCGCCGGTGTCAGCGGCGCGGACGGGATGCTCTTTGACCTGGGCGTGTCCTCCCCCCAGCTGGACGACGCCTCCCGGGGCTTCTCCTACATGCAGGACGCCCCGCTGGATATGCGGATGGACACCGCCGCCCCCCTGACCGCCTATGAGGTGGTGAACACCTGGAGCCAGGAGGAGCTGCGGCGCATCCTGTACGAGTACGGCGAGGAGCGGTACGCCCCCGCCATCGCGAAAGCCATCGTCCGGGCGCGGGAGACCGCGCCGGTACAGACCACCCTGGAGCTGGTGGAGGTCATCAAAAGCGCCATGCCCCCCGCGGCCCTGCGGGAGAAGCAGCACCCCGCCAAGCGGAGCTTCCAGGCCATCCGCATCGCCGTCAACGGCGAGCTGGACGCCCTGCTCCCCATGCTGCGGGCGGCGGTGGACGGCCTGAACCCCGGCGGACGGCTGGCGGTGATCACCTTCCACTCGCTGGAGGACCGCATCGTCAAGCGGGCGCTGGCGGAACAGGCCAAGGGCTGCACCTGCCCGCCGGAGTTCCCGGTGTGCGTGTGCGGCAAAAAGCCCCGGATCCGGCTGGTGAACCGCAAGCCCATCACCGCGGACGGCGCGGAGCTGTCGGACAACCCCCGTGCCCGCAGCGCCAAGCTGCGGGTGGCGGAGAAGTGCGGCGCATTCGATCTTTGAGCCGCTGCGGCCATGGCCGCGGCGGATGATGAACTGTGTGTGAAAGTTTTCCTTAGGGGAAGAGGAGGGACCTTCTTTGGCAGCAGCGCGGGAACTGCGGTACAACAGCCGCGGCGCGGTATACGGTGATCTGGCATATGATCTGGACCGGGAGGTCCGGGAACACGCCCTGCGCCACGCCGGAGAGGCGCCCCGCCGCCAGACGGCGGAGCCGGTGGCCGCCCCCAAGGCGAAGCCCCGGGTGCGGAGCCTGTCCAAGGCCCAGGTGCGCCAGCGGCAGAAAGTGTCCGTCCTCTCCGTTTTGGGCGTGGGCGCCGCCATCGGCCTGGCGGTGCTGCTGATGATGGGCTACATCCAGCTGACGGCCATCTCCGACGAGGTGGTGTCCCTCCAGAATCAGCTGGCGGAGCTGGAGACGGAGAACGTGTCCCTCACCGCCCAGCACGAGCAGATGTTCGACCCGGCCACCGTGAAGGAGGTGGCGGAGGCGGCGGGCATGAGCAAGCCCAGCAGCAGCCAGATCTACTACATCGACCTGTCGGAGGGCGACAGCGCCGTGGTCTATCAGCAGGAGGAGACGAATGTGCTCAGCCGCCTGCTGGCCTCGCTGAACCATGGCATCTACGCCGTGGTGGAATATTTCGAGTGACGGCCGCACTATAATGGAGCGAACGGTGGGGAGTAAGAAGGGGGCCTTCTTACTCCTTGCTTTGGTATTGCAGGCGGACGGGGCCCGGCCCCGGCTTTTCCCGGAAGGAGACTCGGCATGACGAAGAACCCCAGAAGAAAGAGCGACGCCGCCCGGCGGGCGAATCAGGTGATCCGCGGCAGGACCATGCTGATCATGCTGGTGCTGGGCGTGGCCACCTTTACGGTGCTGTTTTTGAAGCTGTACAACCTGCAGATCACCCAGCACGACCGCTTCAAGGCCCTGGCCACGGAGCAGCAGACCGACAGCATGGTCATCAGCGCCTCCCGGGGCACCATCTACGACAAAAACGGGGAGATCATGGCCATCTCCTACGACGTGGAGAACGTGATCCTGGACCCCGGCGGCGTCCAGGACTTTGTGGAGTCCCAGGAGCAGGACATCGCGGACGCGGCGGAGAAGGCCGCCGAAAACGGTGAGACCTACACGCCGCCGGAGGTGCTGGACCAGGCCTACATCGCCCGGGGCCTCAGCCGCATCCTGGATGTGGAGGAGGAGACCATCCTGGAGCACCTGGAGAATACCGCCAACCGTTACTGGGAGGTCAAGAAGAAGGTGGACCAGGACGTGGCCGACGAGGTCCGCCGGTTCATCAACGGTGAGATCGACGACGAGGGCAACCAGCTGACCACCACGGACGCCGACGGCAACACCGTCCTGATCTCCACCGGCGGCCGGCCCAAGCGGCTCCAGGGCATCTCCCTGCTGCCGGACACCAAGCGGCTGTATCCCTTCGGCTCCCTGGCGGGGAATGTGATGGGCTTCGTCAACGCCAGCAACGTGGGCGCCTACGGCCTGGAGGCCGCCTATGACGACGTGCTCAGCGGCAGCACCGGCCTGACCATCACCCCCATCAACGCCAACAGCACGCCTCTGCTGTTCAGCGGCACCGAGCAGATGATCGACGCGGAGAACGGCAACAGCCTGGTGCTGACCCTGGACACCAACGTCCAGTACGCCCTGGAAAAGGGCCTGGAGAGCATGCTGGACAAATACGACGCCGCCAACGGCGGCACCGGCATCGTCATGAACGTGAACACCGGCGCCGTGGTGGCCATGGCCTCCTATCCCAACTACGACCCCGGCGACTACACCACCATCCTGGATGAGACCCTCCAGGCGCAGCTGGACGCCGACTTGGCGGAGATCCAGCAGAACCGCGGCTCCTATGACACGGAGGAGGATTACAACAAGGCCCTGTCGGACGCCAGGGCCAACGCCCAGTACCAGCAGTGGCTGAACAAGTGCTACCAGGCCACCTATGAGCCCGGCTCCACCTTCAAGCCCATCACCCTGGCCACGGCCCTGGAGGAGGGCGTGGTGAACATGAACACCACCTTCACCTGCACCGGGTCCATCCATGTGGAGGGCTGGGGGAAGGCCATCAACTGCTCCCGCCGGGCGCCGGGCCATGGCACCCAGACCCTGAAGGTGGCCACCGGCAACTCCTGCAACCCGGCCTTCGTCACCATGGGCCTGAAGATCGGCACCCAGGCCTATTACGAGTACCTCAGGTCCTTCGGCCTGATGGAGGCCACCGGCATCGACCTGCCCGGCGAGGTGGAGGGCATCTTCGCCGGGGAGGAGAGCTTCAACTCCAACGTGGTGTCCCTGGCGGCCTACTCCTTCGGCCAGACCTTCAACGTCACCCCCCTGGAGCTGATCCGAGCCCAGGCGGCCACCATCAACGGCGGCTATCTGTACACCCCCTATGTGGTGGAGCAGGTGCTGGACGACGAGGGCAACATCGTCAGCCAGCACGAGCCCCAGGCCGTGCGCCAGGTCATCAGCGAGGAGACCTCCGCCCTGGTGCGGGAGTGCCTGGAGTGGGTGGTCTCCGACGGCGGCGGCCGCAACGGCCAGGTCACCGGCTACCGCATCGGCGGCAAGACCGGCACCGCCGACAAGACCGGCACCAAGGACGTGGTGGTGTCCTTCATGTGCTTTGCCCCGGCGGACGACCCGGAGTACATCATGCTGCTGACCATGGACACCCCCAGCCGCACCACCGGCACCGCCGTGTTCGGCGGCACCATGGTGGCCCCGGTGGCCAGCCAGATCATGAGCGAGATCCTGCCCCTGCTGGGCATCGAGCCGGACTACACCGCCGAGGAGCTGGTGGGGGCCGACACCACCGTGCCCAACATGGTGGGCCAGACCCGGGCGGACGCCGAGGAGCGCCTCACCAGCCTGGGCTTTGCCTACCGGACCGTGGGCGACGGGGACACCGTCACCGACCAGACCCCCGCCGGCGGCGCCATCGTGCCCGGCAACGCCACCATCATCCTCTACCTGGGCCAGGAGAAGCCGGACGACCCGTGCACCGTGCCCAACGTGGTGGGCATGACGGCCTCCGCCGCCAACAAGGCCCTCACCAACGCGGGCCTCATCATGAAGGTCACAGGCACCACCAGCGCCAGCTCCGGCAACGTCTACGCCCTGACCCAGTCCGTGGCCAGCGGCACGGAGGTGGAGGCGGGCACCGTGGTCACCGTCCAGTTCGGCGACAACTCGGTGCTGGACTGACAGAGCAGGTTTCGCAGGATTTTCGGCACCTTCCTCCGTATACTTTGCAAAAGCTCCCGTTTATAATGAAGTGCGCGCGCAAGGAGCGCCAGACTGCACAAAAGGGGCGGAAACGATATGACACTGAAAGACCTTCTGGCGGGGCTCACCCCCCTGTCCTCCACGGCGGACCCGGAGACGGAGATCGCCCGCATCAGCTATGACTCCCGGACCACGGCGCCCGGGGACGTGTTCGTGGCCATGACCGGCTTCGCCACCGACGGCCACGCCTACATCGGTAAGGCCATGGCGGCGGGCGCCGCGGCGGTGGTGTGCGAGCGCGTCCCGGAGGACGCGGCCATCCCCTATGTCCAGGTGGCGGACGCCCGCCAGGCCCTGGCGGTGATGGCGGCCAACTTCTACGGCCACCCGGCGGACCACATGACCATGGTGGCCGTCACCGGCACCAACGGCAAGACCTCCACCACCTACCTGCTCAAAGCCGTGCTGGAACAGGAGCTGGGGGCCAAGGTGGGCCTCATCGGCACCAACCAGGACATGATCGGCGACGAGGTGATCCCCACGGAGCGCACCACGCCGGAGTCCCTGGAGCTCCAGGAGCTGTTCGCCCGGATGCGGGACGCCGGCTGCACCCACGTGGTGATGGAGGCCTCCTCCCACGCGCTGGTTTTGAAGCGGGTGTACGGCATCCGCTTCGCCGTGGGCATCTTCACCAACCTGACCCAGGACCACCTGGACTTCCACAAGACCATGGAGGCCTACTGCGACGCCAAGGCCATCCTGTTCCAGAACTGCGAGGTGGGCGTGTACAACGCCGACGACCCCTGGGCGGAGCGGCTGCTGCAAAACGCCGCCTGCCGCCGGTATTCCTACGGAGAGCGCGCCGGCGCGGACCTGCGGGCGGAGGACATCGTCCTGACGGCGGACCACATCGCCTTCGACGCGGTGACGAAAGACGGCCGGACTCACGTCAAGGTTGGCATTCCCGGCGGATTTATGGTATATAATACCCTGGATGTGCTGGGGGCCGCCCTGGCCCTGGGGGTGCCCCTGGACAAGAGCGCCGACGCCCTGGCCAAGGTCCCCCACGTGAAGGGCCGGGTGGAGGTGGTCCCCACCCCCGGCAGGGACTATACGGTCCTCATCGACTACTCTCACACCCCGGACAGCCTGGAGAACATCCTCCGGACGGTGAAGGGCTTTGCCAAGGGCCGCACCGTGGCCCTGTTCGGCTGCGGCGGGGACCGGGACAAAACCAAGCGGCCCATCATGGGCAGGATCGCGGCGGAGCTGGCGGACCTGGTGATCGTCACCTCCGACAACCCCCGCACCGAGGACCCGGAGGCCATCATCGCCGACATCCTGCCGGGCCTGGAAGGGAGCGACACCCCCTGCCAGGTGATCTGCGACCGGGTGGAGGCCATCCACTGGGCGCTGGACCACGCCCGGCCAGGCGACGTCATCGCCCTGTGCGGCAAGGGCCATGAGACCTATCAGGAAGTAAATCACAAGAAATTCCACATGGACGAACGGGAGATCGTGGCGGACTATCTGGCGGGCAAGTGACCGCCGGGCGTCCGGGCCCGCCGTCCGCATCCACGCACCAAAGCGCCGGGGCTGTGCCCGGCGGAGGAGAGGGAGAGGCACATGACACAAACTTTGATCGCGGCGGCCGTCAGCTTCGTGCTGACGCTGCTCATCGGCAGATTTCTCATCCCGGAGCTGCATAAGCTGAAGGCCGGCCAGGAGATCCGGGAGGACGGCCCCACCTGGCATAAGGCCAAGGCCGGCACCCCCACCATGGGCGGCATCATGTTCATCCTGGGGGCCGGCGTCACCATCTTTGTGCTGGGGTGGAGCTTTATGCTGGAGGGGCAGTTCGACCACCTCTATGTGTACCTGTTCGCCCTGATCTTCGGCCTGATCGGCTTTGTGGACGACTACCGCAAGGTCCGCCAGCACCAGAACGAGGGGCTGACGGCCAAGCAGAAGTTCATCCTCCAGCTGGCGGCGGCGGTGGTGTTCCTGGTGCTGATGCGGTATGAAGGACTGCTGACCAACGACCTGTATATCCCCTTCGCCAACGTCAGCTTCACCATCAACTGGATCGTGTACCTGATCTTCGCGGCCTTCGTCATCGTGGGCTGCGTCAACGCCGTCAACCTGACCGACGGCATCGACGGCCTGGCCTCCAGTGTCACCTTTGTGGTGATGGTGTTCTTCACCGTGGCCGGCGCGCTGTGGAGCGACCACGGCATCCAGGCCCTGTTCCCGGCGGCCATGGCCGGGGGCCTTGCGGCCTTCTTCGTCTACAACCACCACCCGGCCAAGGTCTTTATGGGCGACACCGGCAGCCTCTTCCTGGGGGGCGCGGTGGCGGCCCTGGCCTTTGTGTTCGACATGCCCCTGGTGCTGATCCCCGTGGGCATCATCTACATTCTGGAGACGCTGTCCGACATCATCCAGGTGGGCTACTTCAAGCTGACCCACGGCAAGCGGTTCTTCAAAATGGCCCCCCTGCACCACCACCTGGAGCTGTCCGGCTGGAGCGAGGCGAAACTCGTATGCGTGTTCTCCCTGGTGACGCTGGCGGGCTGCGTGCTGGCATACCTGGGGGTCCAGGGGCGGTTCTGAGCGCTCCTGGCCACAGCCTGGACATTCCCGCGACGAGAGGAGGGAGAAGCGGATGATGACACGGCAGAGACGGACCCCCGCGGCGGCCCGCCGCCGGCGGCCCCTGACCCGGGAGGAGGCCCTGGCCCGGCAGGAGCGTCAGCAGCGCCAGCGGGAGATGGAGGAGGAGAGCCGGGAGCTGGCCCGGGGCCCCCTGGACCTGCCTTTCTTCATCCTGGTGCTGCTGCTGACCGGCATCGGCCTGGTGATGCTGCTGTCCGCCAGCTTCCCTTCCGCCTACTACGAGACCGAGGGCAGGAACCCCCTGTCCTACTTCATCCGCCAGGGGGTATTCGCCATCATGGGCGTGGCGGCCATGCTCTTCATCGGCAAGATCAACTACCAGCGGTTCCGGGCCCTGGCAAAGCCGCTGCTGTACGTGTCCATCATCCTGCTGGTGCTGGTGATCCTCCCGGGCCCCAACCAGTACGGCAAGCTGCTGGGCATCCGTGCCAACAACGCCGTGCGGTGGCTGGGCATCCCCGGCACCTCCTTCCAGTTCCAGCCCTCGGAGATCGCCAAGCTGGCGGTGGTGCTGTACTTTGCCGACAGCATCTCCAAAAAGAAGGACAAAATGCGCACCTTCCGCTACGGCATCGCCCCCTACGCCCTGGTCCTGATCGTCCTGGCGGCCCTGGTGGGCGTGGAGCCCCATCTCTCCGGCGCCATCCTGATCCTGGGAGTCGGCGCGGTGATGATGCTGGTGGGCGGCATCCAGTGGCGCTGGGTGGGCGGCGCCGTCGCCGCCGCCGGGGCCATGCTGTACCTGGTGCTGGTGGTCATCGGCTACAACAGCTCCCGCATCACCTACTGGCTGGACCCCTGGGCGGACCAGCGGGGCGCCGGCTACCAGCTGTCCCAGAGCCTGACCACCATCGGCTCCGGCGGCCTGTGGGGCGTGGGCCTGGGCAAGAGTCGCATGAAATACCTGTTCCTGCCGGAGGAGCACAACGACTTCATCTTCGCCATCGTCTGCGAGGAGCTGGGGCTCATCGGCGCCTCCATCATCATGCTGCTGTTCGCGGCGCTGATCCTCCGGGGCTTCTGGATCGCCCTCCACGCCCGGGACCGGTTCGGCAGCCTGCTGGTGGTGGGCATCATGACGCTGGTGGGACTGCAGACCTTCCTGAACATCGGCGTGGTGACGGGCCTGCTGCCCACCACCGGCATCTCCCTGCCCTTCTTCAGCTACGGCGGCACGGCCCTGTCCATCCAGCTGGCGGAGATGGGCATCGTCCTGTCAGTCTCGCGGCAGATGAAGCCCACCAAAGCGGGATAGTTTATTCAATTAGGAATTAGGAGTTAGGAATTAGGAATTATGAGAGTGAAGAGTTGAGAGTGGAGAGTGAAGATTTTGTGTTCCGCCGCAGGCGGAACGATTTTGATCCGTCCGGCTGCGCCGGACACATCAATTCCTAATTCCTCATTCCTAATTCCTAACTCTCACAGCGTGGTGATTCGATGGGAAAACAACTCAAGCGTGTGATCTTCACCTGCGGCGGGACAGCGGGGCACGTGAACCCGGCCATCGCCCTGGCCCAGCTGATGCATGAGCGGGACCCGGAGACAAAATTCCTGTTCGTGGGCGCGGAGCGGGGGCTGGAGAAGGACCTGATCCCCAAGGCGGGATACGACTTCCGCACCGTCCACATCTCCAGCTTCCACCGGTCGGTAAAACCCCGGGAGATCCGGCACAACGTGATCTCCGTGATGAATCTGATGCGGGCCCCCCGGGAGGCCCGGGCCATTTTGCGGGCGTTCCCGCCGGACGTGGTCATCGGCACCGGCGGCTACGCCAGCTTCCCCATGGTGAAGGCCGCCGCCAAGGCGGGCATCCCCACGGCGGTCCACGAGTCCAACATGGTCCCCGGCCTCACCACCGAGATGCTGGAGCCCTTCGCGGACCGCATCCTGGTGGGCTTTGAGGCCTGCCGGGAGCACTACCGCCACCCGGAGAAGGTCATCGTCACCGGCACGCCGGTGCGGCAGGATTTCTTCCGCCTGACCAAGGCGGAGGCCAAGAAGGCCCTGGGCGTGGACGACGGCCGGCCCCTGCTGGTGTCCTTCTGGGGGTCCCTGGGGGCCTCCGGCATGAACCGGCTGATGGCGGACTTCCTGGCCCTGGAGGCGGCGAAGGAGCCCTTCCACCACATCCACGGGGCGGGGAAGGGCGGCTATCCGGTGCTGCTGGACCTGCTGCGGCAGAAGGGCGTCGATTTGAAAGACCACCCGGCCCTCCAGGTGCGGGAGTACATCTACGACATGGCGGTGGTGATGCGGGCGGCGGACCTGGTGCTCTGCCGGGCCGGGGCCTCCACCATCAGCGAGCTGACGGCCCTGGGGGTCCCGGCGCTGATCGTGCCCTCCCCCTACGTCACCAACAACCACCAGGAGAAGAACGCCAGGGTGCTGGAGGCCGCCGGCGGCGCGGAGGTGCTGCTGGAGCAGGGCTGCTCCGGCCAGGCGCTGTTCCAGGCGGCCTGCGGCATCCTCCACGACGCGGGCCGCCGGGCGGAGATGGAGAACGCCATGTCCGCCCTGGGGATCCGGGACGCCACGGAGCGCATTTATCAAACGGTGCTGGAGATCTGCCAGTAACCATGCTTCCCCGCCGGCCATAGGATGGTCTGTGAACCATTCTGGATTCGGAGGGGAACGGATATGAGCCACTTTTTGGTGCGAGGCGGACGCCGCCTGGACGGCCGGCTGACGGTCCAGGGGGCGAAGAACAGCGTGCTGCCCATCCTGGCGGCCACGCTGCTGGCAAGGGGACAGGTGGTCCTGCTGGGCTGTCCCCACCTGCGGGATGTGGACGCCTCCATCCGCATCCTGCACCATCTGGGCTGCGGCGCCCGCTGGGAGGGGGACGCCCTGACGGTGGACACCGCCGCCCTGGACCGCTGCGAGATCTCAGACCAGCTGATGCGGGAGATGCGCTCCTCCGCCATCTTCCTGGGGGCCATCCTGGCCCGGTGCGGCCAGGCGGACCTCAGCTACCCCGGCGGGTGCGAGCTGGGCCCCCGGCCCATCGACCTGCACCTGTCCGGCCTGCGGCAGCTGGGGGCGGAGATCCGGGAGGAGGGGGGCTTCCTCCACTGCCGGGCGCCGGCCCTGGTGGGCCGGGAGGTGGTGCTGCGGATGCCCTCCGTGGGCGCCACGGAGAACCTGATGCTGGCCGCCTGCGGCTGCGTGGGCACCACCGTCATCACCAACGCCGCCCGGGAGCCGGAGGTGGTGGACCTGCAGAGCTTCCTCAACGCCTGCGGGGCCCGGGTCTCCGGCGCGGGGAGCTCCTGCGTCACCGTCCAGGGCGGGCGGACGCTCCACGGATGTACGTACCGGGTCATGCCGGATCGGATCGCGGCGGCTACTTACCTCTGCGCGGCGGCCTCCGCCGGCGGGGACATCCTGCTCCAGGGGGCGGAGGAACGGCACCTCACCACCGTCACCGCCGCCCTGCGGCAGGCGGGGTGCGCCATCACCGGGGACGGCGGCGGCCTCCGGGCCGTGTGCCGGGGCCCGCTCCGGGCCATCGAGCCGGTGCAGACGGCCCCCTATCCCGGCTTTCCCACGGACGCCCAGGCGGTGCTGATGGCGGCGCTGCTGCGCAGCCGGGGCGCCACGGTGTTCGAGGAGAACATCTTTGAGAACCGCTACCGCCACGTGGGGGAGCTGACCCGCATGGGGGCCAGCATCCGGGTGTCCGGCCGGGTGGCGGTGGTCACCGGGGTGGAGCGGCTCCACGGCGCGCCGGTGCGGTGCACGGACCTGCGGGGCGGGGCGGCCTTGTGCGTGGCGGCCCTGGCGGCGGAGGGGGAGACCCGGGTCGCCCAGATCTGCCACATTGACCGGGGGTACGAGGACCTGGTCCGGGACCTGCGGGCCCTGGGGGCCGACGCGGAGCGCACGGAGGACACAGAAAACAGCTAGGAGAAGACGAAATGGCCAGACGCAGACATTCCAACCGGCGGCGCAGGAGGGGAAACTCCGGTTTCCTCTATAAGCTGCTGTCCGTGCTGGTGATCTGCGGGGCGGTGGTGGCGGCCCTGACGCTGTTTTTCCGGGTGGACACCATCCGGGTCACCGGCAACGACCGGTACACGGAGGACGAGGTGATCCAGGCCAGCGGCATCCAGCTGGGCGACAACCTCTTCCTGCTGAACAAGTACGAGGCGGCCCGCGGCATCGCGGAGCAGCTGCCCTACATCGACATCGAGGACATCTGGATCCGGCGGGAGCTGCCGGACACCCTGCTCATCGACGTGGCCGAGTGCGGCACGCCCCTGGCCGTCATCCAGGACGGCAGCGCCTGGCTGGTGAGCCCCAAGGGCAAGATCGTGGAGCAGCTGCCCGCCGCCCGGGCCGGGGACTACGCCGTCATCGACGGCTGCGAGCTGCTGGCCCCCTCCGTGGGCACGGACATCGCCCTGGCCACGGAGTTCGCCAACCAGCAGACCAGCCTGCTGGACCTGCTGGCGGCCCTGGACGAGGCGGGCCTGACGGACCAGGTGGACGCCATCCACCTGGAGGACCTGTCCCAGCTGACCATGGACTACGCCGGCCGCTTCACCGTGGAGATGGCCTACGGCGCGGACTACGGCCTGTCCCTGCGGATCCTGGAGGGCGCCGTCAGCCAGCTGGAGACCAACCAGAAGGGCACCCTGCGGCTGGACCCCGGCAGCACCTACCAGGTGCTGTTCACCGAGGAGTAGGAAAATTCTGGGCGAAGACCGGCGAAACGGGAGGGGCGGACCGCCGCCCCTCCCGTTTCCCAACAAAAAACTCCGGGAAAAGGCCGCTGGGCTCTTGACCGGAGGGCGAAAGTGTCTTACAATAAACTAAATGTAATGCGATACAGGATATTGTGAGTTCAAGGGAAGGAACCTCCCTTTTTACACAAACGATAGTAGGAGGCACCACTTTATGGCATTTGGATTGGAGACCGGTCCCGATACCGTTGTCAATATCAAGGTCATCGGCGTGGGCGGCGGCGGCAACAATGTGGTCAACCGCATGGTCCGCAGCGGCACCAAGGGCGTGGACTTTGTGGCCGTGAACACCGACAAGCAGGCGCTGAACGTGTCCAGCGCAAACTATAAGATCCAGATCGGCGAGAAGCTGACCCACGGCCAGGGCGCCGGCTCCGACCCCGAGGTGGGCCGCAAGAGCGCGGAGGAGAGCCGCAACCAGATCGCCAAGGCCCTGGAGGACACGGACATGGTGTTCATCACCGCCGGCATGGGCGGCGGCACCGGCACCGGCGGCGCCCCCATCGTGGCGGAGATCGCCAAGGAGATGGACATCCTCACCGTGGCGGTGGTGACCAAGCCCTTCGGGTTTGAGGGCCGCCGCCGGATGCAGCAGGCGGAGGCCGGCATCGCGGAGCTGAAGGACAAGGTGGACTCCCTGGTCATCATCCCCAACGAGCGGCTCAAGCACGCCACGGACCAGAAGATCACCTTCGCCAACGCCTTCGAGATCGCGGACGACGTGCTGCGCCAGGCGGTGCAGTCCATCTCCGACCTGATCCGGGACACCGGCTTCATCAACCTGGACTTCGCCGACGTCACCGCCATCATGAAGAACGCCGGCATGGCCCACATGGGCGTGGGCCGGGCCGCCGGCAAGGGCAAGGCCGAGGAGGCCGCCAAGATGGCCATCTCCAGCCCCCTGCTGGAGACCAGCATCGAGGGGGCCAAGGGCGTCCTCATCAACGTCACCGGCTCCATGGACATCGGCCTGGAGGAGGTGGAGCAGGCCGCCAGCCTGGTGCAGCAGGCCGTCCACCCCGACGCCCTCACCATCTTCGGCGCCACCTTCGACGAGACGCTGGACGACGAGATCCGGGTCACCGTCATCGCCACCGGCTTTGACAAGGTGCCGGAGCAGCTGCCCAAGGTGCCGCCGGTGCAGACGGGCGCCGGCCAGACCGCCGCGGCGGAGCCCATGCCCCTGAAGGAGGAGGACGTGCCCAAGCCGGAGGAGACGGCGGAGGACGACCCCTTCGAGGACATTTTCAAAATTTTCAACAAGCGGGACTGAGCCGGTTTTTTCCAGGACCTGCGGGCATTTGCCTGCGGGTCCTGGTTTTTTGCCGCCGCTGGGGCAAAGTCAAAGGCTGCCATGGGGCCGCTTCCGCATTTTGCAAGGGGTGTTTTCGCGCCGGCGGCAGATGATAACGGTGCCGGCAGATCAGCGGATTTGCCGGCTGCGTTTCGGAAAGGGGTGATCTCATGTATGGACCATTTCAAAAAGCGAAAAAGGCGCTGCGGGGCGGAGCGGCGCTGGTCATGGCTCTGCTGCTCTGCGCCGCCATGACGCCCGGTGCCGCCGCCGTGACAGCGGACGGCACCTCCGCCCGGATGCTGGTCCCCGTGGGCCACACGGTGGGCATCAAGCTCTTTGCCAGGGGCGTGATGGTGGTGAAGGCGCCGGAGTCCGGCACGCCGGCTGACGACTGCGGCCTCCAGTCCGGCGACATCATCGTCAAATGCGGCGGCGTCTCCGTCACCTCCACGGAGCAGTTCCAATCCCTGCTCCAGGAGAACGGCGAGACCGCCACAGACCTCCAGGTCCGGCGGGAGGGCGAGAGCATGACGCTCTCCGTCTCTCCGGAGCAGAACCAGGAAGGCGCCTACTGCATCGGCGCCTGGATCCGGGACAGCATGGCCGGCATCGGCACCATGACGTATTATGACCCGGACAGCGGCTCCTTCGGCGCCCTGGGCCACGGCATCACCGACACGGACACGGCCCTGCTGATGCCCTTCGCCTCCGGCTCCATCCTGCCCTCCACCGTGAAGGCGGTGAAAAAGGGCGCGGTGGGCGACGCCGGGGAGCTGCGGGGCGACTTCGATTTGAGCTGTGACCTGGGGGACCTGTCCGCCAACACCGCCAGCGGCATCTTCGGCACCCTGGACCCCGGCGAATTCACCGAGCGGCTGGGGGACCCCATGCCGGTGGCAGCGGCGGCGGAGGTCCACGCCGGCCCCGCCACCATCCTCTCCAACGTGGAGGGCGATTCCGTGGAGGAATATGACATCGAGATTTTACAGGTCGTAGAGGATTCCGCCGACGGCCGGGACCTGGTGATCTCCGTGACGGACCCGGAGCTGCTCGCCGCCACCGGCGGCATCGTCCAGGGGATGAGCGGCAGCCCGATTTTACAGGACGGAAAATTCGCCGGCGCGGTGACCCACGTGCTGCTGAACGACCCAAGCAAAGGATATGGAATTTTGATGGAAACTATGCTGGAGGCGGGAGAAAACACGGCCTGACGGAAAATTCCGGCAGAATCGTTCAGATTCGAAAGGGCGGCGGGGAGTGAAAAACTCCCCGCCGCCTGCCGTTATGGCGATTGAAATGTCTCCTCCGCCGGGACTGCCTGCCCTTCCACCGCGACCTCCGCCTCCGTGGTGAAGCTGCGGAACGCCGCGGCGTTCAGCAGGACCAGCAGCAGATTGACCGCCACAAAGGCGATCAGCACCCCGGCCACGATTTTCCAGATCCGCCGGGCCCGGCGGTTTTTGATGGCCAGCTGCTCGGCGATGCGGCCCAGCTGCTCCGCCGTGCCGCCGCCCTCCGCCTCCGGCGGGACCTCCGGCCCCAGCAGGGCCGCCGGGGTGGTGTCCAGCTCCTCCGCCAGCCGCACCAGCAGGTCCGCGTCCGGCACGGACCGGCCCTTTTCCCATTTTGAGACGGTCTGCCGCACCACGTGGAGCCGGGCGGCCAGTTCCTCCTGGGAGAGGCCCTTGGCCTTCCGCAGGGCTTTCAAATTTTCTGCAAGCATTGCGCTGCCTCCTTTCCGGGGCCATTTTACCAGCCGGGCCGCCGTTGCATCAAGCAACGCAGATGCACATGGCCCCTCACAGGGCCCTCTCCGGCGGGAACTGGGCCAGCTTCTCGTTGAGCTTTTGGTAGACCCGCTCCCGGAACCAGGGCTCCGACGAGGCGGCCACCGCCTCCTCCAGGCCGAACCAGCCCACCCGGCTGTTCTCATCCGGCTTGCACCGCACCGGGTCCGCCGGGTCCGCCTCCAGCAGGTACGTCACGTTCAGGTGCAGGTGGGAGGAGACGTAGGCCCCCCGCTTCTCGTGGCCGTCCACCGTCAGGATCTCCACCGAGTAGATGGACCGGGACACCGGCCGCACCGCCGTGAGGCCGCTCTCCTCCCGGACCTCCCGCGCCGCCACCGCCAGCAGGTCCCGGTCCCCGTCCGCGTGGCCCCCCAGCCAGGACCAGGAATCATAAATGTTGTGATACGCCATCAGCACCTGGCGGCGGTCCGGGCTCACCACCCAGGCGGAGGCCGTCAGATGCCCGGCGCTGTTGTCCCGGGTGTACAGGTCCTCGCCGCTTCGCAGCCGCCGCAGCAGCTCCGTCCGGTCCCGTTCCTCCTGCTCGTTCCAGGGGCGGTACTGTTCCAATTCCTCCAGCAGCGTCACGCGTCTCATCCTTTCCGTTGTGATGGCTCCATTCTACCACAGGCCCGGCCAAAAGGGAAGCCGCCGCCGGAGACCGCCGCCGGACCCCTTGGGGCGCAATGGTTTCCGGAGCGGGGCGCAAAAACCGTCGAATGATTCTTGGAAGTTATTTACAGTTTCTTGTTGCAAATCCTGTCCGTTTATGCTAATTTATAGAAAACGCGATTTGAAGCTTCATGAATCCGTCGTAAGCAGGAGCGCCCGTCCTTTTCCGGCCGGGAGAGGGGCCTCCTTGGAGCATTTGGACCTGGTAAATTCATAATTCTGGAAAGAGGACAGGGGAAGTCATGGACATCAGAAGAACGGTATTGCTGGCAGATGCCAATGAGGAGTTCCGCGCCATGGTGCAGCGGATCATAGAGGAGAGCGAGGAGTTCACGGTGGCGGGGTCCGTGGGAGACGGCGCGGAGGCCCTGCGCCTGGCCCGGCAGGAGGCGCCGGACCTGGTCCTGATGGATGTGCTCCTGCCGGGGCTGGACGGCTTCGGTGTGCTGAAACAGCTGCGGGAGCTGGAGAAGATGCCCAAGGTCATCCTGGTCTCCGCCTTCTGCAGCGACAGCGTGGTGTCGGAGGCCGTGGAGCTGGGGGCCAGCTACTTCATGTTCAAGCCGGTGGAGCGGGACGCCCTGCTGGACCGGATGCGGGCGCTGTTCAGCCGGGACCTGCCGGAGGAGCGCCACCCGGTGGAGCTGAAAAACCTGGTGACCTCCGTCATCCATGAGATCGGCGTGCCCGCCCACATCAAGGGCTACCAGTACCTGCGGGAGGCCATCATGATCGCCGTGGACGACATGGATGTCATCAACGCCGTCACCAAGGTGCTGTACCCGGAGGTGGCCAAGCGGTTCGGCACCACCCCGTCCCGGGTGGAGCGGGCCATCCGCCACGCCATCGAGGTGGCCTGGGACCGGGGCGACCTGGAGACGCTGCAGAAGTATTTCGGCTACACCGTCTCCAACGCCAAGGGCAAGCCCACCAACAGCGAGTTCATCGCCATGATCGCCGACCGCCTGGTGCTGGAGCAGCGGAAGGACCGGAGAGCGTAAGAACGCAGGCAGAAGATCAGCCGGGAGAGGGCATCCTCTCCCGGCTGTTGTCATGCGTTTTGGAGGGTTTCCCCGATGACGGCCATCTGATCGGGGGTGGGGGCCAGGTCCGACAAGTTGAGCTGGACGATCCGGTCCGGCCAGCAGAGAATGTAGTTCGGTCTGGTGACCCAAGACCCGCCAGACCCCCAGCGGAGCTGGTAGGCGGCCTCCGCGCCCCAGGGGGCGGGGTCTGTCTCTGTCCAGGTGTAATACCCGCCGTCCGTCCACTCGGACTGGCAGTGCTCCAGCGCCAGGTCATAGAGCCCGGGCAGGGCCAGGGTGGTGATGTCATAATCCAGGATGACCAGATCCGCTCCGTCCAGCACAGTCTCCCGGCAGCTCCGCTCCCGGATCAGCAGGGACCCGCTGCCATAGCTGTACCGCCGGACGTGCTCGTAGTGCTGCCCGGTCACATCCTCCACGGTCAGGGGGAGGGACACCGGGTCCGCGTCCCAGGTCTGCCCCTGATAGTGGTATGTCTCCCCGTTGAACAGGCCTCTGCTGGAAAAGAGCAGCCAGGTGGAGCCGCCCACCAGGACGACGGCCAGCACCACATCCACCAGCAGGGTGAGGAAGACGTTCAGGCCCCTGGCGGTGCCCCTGCGCTTCAGGGCCCGCCGGGTCCGGTCCACCAGGAGGATCAGCAGGACGAGCCCCGCCGTGTAACAGACCACAAAGAGGCCGATCTCCGCGCCGGTGGTCAGAAGCGTCGACACCAGAAACAGCGCCGCCAGTGCCAGCACCAGCCACAGGATCACCAGATTGAACCGCCGCAGCCCCAGCCCGGCGTCCGCGCAGGCGCCGCCCTGGGCCACGGACCGGCGGGACCTCCGCAGCCACCGCCCGTACCAGAGCAGGTTTCCCGCCTGCAGGACCAGCAGCAGCTCCCACACAAAGCTGGGGAAGAGGTTGGTGCTGCTGAGCAGGGAATAGGGGTCCGTCAGCAGGGTCTTGACCTGGAGCCCCGCCATCACCAGGGCCAGCACCAGGACCACCACAGTCCAGGGCAGGAAGTTCTTCTTCATGGACCGGTGGATGATCTCCAGCCGGACGGACTCCTCCGTCTCCAGGGGCACCGGGTCCGGCCGCTCGTTGGCGAAGATCTGCATCTGCACCCACTCGGCCACCGGCTCCCAGCCTGCGGCGGCGCACAGCTCCTCCAGATTCTCCCGGTCCGCGGAGGGCTCCGGGGAGAACTGGGAGACGCTGGGGAGATAGGTGACGGCGTAGGCCACCTGGGCGGGCTCCGCCCGGCGGTAGGTCCAGAACCAGGGGCCGATCTTCTCCAGTCGCCAGCCCCTGGCGGCCATTTGGGACAGATGGGCCTCCACGCCCCGGTAATCGAAGATCAGATAGCTGCAAAACTCCCGCTTCGTGTTCCTCATAAGGCGCCTCCTTCCGGCTCCGCCAGCCGCTCATAGTCCGCCGTCAGCGTCCGCAGACGCCGGACCTCCGCCTCCAATGCCGCCTGTCCGATGGACGTGATCACATAGCTCCGCTTCCGGCCCTCCACCTTGGTCTCCCGGATGTACCCGGCCTGGAGGAACTGCTCCAGCAGGTTGTACAGGGTCCCCGGCCCCACCGCCACCCGGCCGCCGGTGGTTTCGCTGATCCAGGCCATCACGTCCGCGCCGCACCGCTCCTGCCCCAGGCACAGCAGGATGTAGAACATCTGCTCCGTCAGGGTCTGGAATTTCTCCCGGGCCATGGGCGGTCACCCCCCCTTATTATCGAATATCGTTATCCTCTGCCTGCACTATATCATCGAATATCGATATTGTCAAGCAAAAATTTGCCGCCCCGCATTGGCCCTTGCGAACGGTCTCCGGATATGATATCCTAATCAGGCAACACCAAGAAAAGAGGAGACTTTGACCATGACGTACACATTCCGTCCCCAGGGCGTCTGCTCCCAGGAGATGCGGGTGGAGGTGGATGACCAGGGCGTCATCCGGAAGATGGAGGTCCTGGGCGGCTGCAGCGGCAACCTCCAGGGGATCTCCGCCCTGGTGGTGGGCATGCCCGCCCAGGAGGCCATCCACCGGCTGAAGGGCATCCGCTGCGGCTTCAAGCCCACCTCCTGCCCGGACCAGTTCGCCTGCGGGCTGGAGAAGGCCCTGAGCAAGCAGAACTGAGCCCCAAAGGCCCCGCGGCCCAGACGCCGCGGGGCCTTTCCGTTCAGAGACCGTTCAGGGACCCGCCGGAGCGGCGAAATTCCCTGGACAAGCGGCGGAAAAGATGGTAAACTAATCTGCTAGTAAGCGGAACAGAGCGCTGTCCGCCAAGACCAGAGAAAGACGGTTTGAACGTATGAAGATCGTTTTGGTCATCGACCAGTTTGACGACGCCAACAACGGCACCACCATCAGCGCCCGGCGGTTTGCCCAGGCCCTGAAGGACAACGGCAACGAGGTGCGGGTCATCGCCACCGGCAAGCCGGCGGACTACAAGTACGCCGTCCGGCAGCTGAAGCTCTTCCCGGTGGTGGAGCATCTGCTCACCAGCCAGGGGATGCGGCTGGCGGTCCCCAACAAGCACGTCTTTGAAAAGGCGGCGGCCTGGGCGGACGTGGTCCACTTCATGATGCCCTCGCCCCTGGGCGTCATGGGCCTGAAGCACGTGGAAAAGCTGGGCATCCCCCACACGGCGGCCTTCCACTGCCAGCCGGAGAACATCACCTTCACCCTGCACCTGGGCAACAGCAAGCGGGTGAACGACTTCGTGTACAACCGATTCCGGGACAGCTTTTTCAACCGGTTCACTCACATCCACTGCCCCAGCAACATGATCGCGGACCAGCTGCGCCAGCACGGCTACACCGCCCAGCTCCATGTGATCTCCAACGGCATCAGCCCGGAGTACACCTACGGCAAGCGGGACAAGGAGCCCTGGATGCAGGGGTTCTTCAACGTGCTGATGGTGGGCCGCTACGCCGGGGAGAAGCGCCAGGACGAGCTGATCGACGCCTGCGCCAAGTCCCGCCACGCCCAGGAGATCCAGGTGATTCTGGCGGGCAAGGGCCCCCTGGAGAAGAAATACCGGAAGCTGGCGGAGAAGCTCCCCAACCCCATCGTCATGGACTTCTACGAGCCCGCCCGCCTGCTGGACATCCTCCACATGGCGGACCTGTACGTCCACACCTCCGACGCGGAGATCGAGGCCATGAGCTGCATGGAGGCCTTTGCCTGCGGCCTGGTGCCGGTGATCGCCGACTCCCCCCGGTCCGCCACGCCCCAGTTCGCCCTGGACGAACGGAGCCTGTTCCCCGCCGGGGACACGGACGCCCTGGCGGCGCGCATCGACTGGTGGATCGAGCACCCGGAGGAGCGGCGGGAGATGGAGCTCCGCTACGCCGACCACGCCAGGCAGTATTCCCTGGAGGCATCTATCCGCAGGACGGAGGAGATGTTCCGCCAGGCCATCGCGGAGCAGCGGGGGGCGAGGGCGTGAGCACCTGCAAAACACACCGGCGGCAGCGTTTCGCTGCCGCCGGCTTCGAGTCTCCGTCCGGCGGAGATGCAAAGATCCGGATCCCACAGGAGGTGATCGAATGCAATACGAGATCGTGGAGCGGGATGGGGTGAGCATCGCCGTGGTCCCCAGCGGCGGGGCGCGGATCAAAGATGCGGCCTCCGCCCTGGACCTGGCCATGTCCATCCGGTATGAGACGGGGATCTCCCGGCTGGCCATCGACAAAGAGGCGCTGTGCGGGGACTTTTTCATCCTCAGCACCGGCGTCGCGGGGGAGATCCTGCAGAAGCTCATCAACTACCGGTTCAAAGCGGCCATCTACGGCGACTACACCGGATACACCAGCAAGCCGCTGCGGGACTTCATCCGGGAGTCCAACCGGGGGCGGGACATCTTCTTCGTCCCCACGCGGGCGGATGCCCTTCAAAAGCTGCGGGACGCCGGATGATGGACCGGCCGCCCGCTCTGACAGCACCATCGCGCGCCGCCGCTGGCACCAGCGGCGGCGCTGCTGCATACCCTGAGGGTGGAACGCCCTGACCGGCGTTTGGTACGTATGGCGGGCCCCGACAGAGGAGTGATCGACCAATGGCATATTCCGACCGGGAGCTGCTGGCGCGCCTGATCCAGTGCGAGGCGGGCGGAGAGGGTGAAAACGGCATGAAGGCGGTGGCCGGCGTGGTGATGAACCGGGTCCACGCCAAGGGCGGGGAGTACGCCCGGGTGGGGCAGGGCAGCATCCGCAACATCATCTTCCAGCCCTATCAGTTCGTCTGCGCCAGCGAGACGGAAAATGGCGCCTACAACCCCCAGAACATCTACAACATGAGACCGGAACAGATCCACTATGACATCGCCGACTGGGCCATCGCGGGCAACCGCCTGCCGGATGTGGCGGAATCCCTGTGGTTCTACAACCCCTTCGGCCCCACCTGCCGGTCCTTCTTCCCCTCGGAGGTGGGATACTGGCAGACCCGGATCGGCGACCACTGCTTCTATAACCCGACAGATGCTTACTACTCCACATGAGAGAGGATTCCCTAATTTATATGTGACGACAGATGCGTATGATCAGACTTGAGAGGTGTTGGAAATGGCACACTATCAAAATCCCTACAACGGCGGGAGCGGGGCGCCGCCCGCGGCCCAGACGGTCCCCGGAGCGGCGGACTGGTCCGGCGAGATCAGCCCCCTGCCCACCGCGCCCACCGCGCCGGAGGCCCCCGGCCGCTCCGTCACCGGCGCGGGCCGGTCCATGGAGCGGCTGTCCACGGCGGAGGAGCTGGGCCGGGCGCCCATGGGCACCCTAGACCTGCGGAACGGCCTGCCCAGCGAGGTCATCACGGACCCCGTCTCCGTGGAGGAGGCCTACCAGGGCTCCCTAAAGGCCATGCTGCAGAAGTACGTGGGCAACTACGTGGTGGCCACCTTCCTGGTGGGCACCCAGAACACCACCTCCTGGGAGGGCGTCCTGTACGACGTGGGCAACGACTACATGACCATCTACCAGGAGGGCCGGGACCGCTACATCGTCTCGGACATCTACTCCCTGAAATTCATCGAGTTCTATGACACCCGCTGCCGGGACATCTGCGACCAGGTGCTCCGCAGCGGCTGGACGCCGGGGCGGCAGGCGTGAGAAAAACAGTTGCGGCGGCCGCGGGGATGTGCTAGAATCCAGGTATCTCTACATCAGAAAGGAAGCATCCCCATGGATTTTGCAAAGCTTGCCGCGGAGCGCTACTCTCTGCGGAAATTCAGCGACCGCCCCGTGGAGGCGGAGAAGCTCTCCGCCGTGCTGGAGGCCGGCCGCAACGCCCCCACCGCCCACAACCTGCAGCCCCAGCGGATCTTCGTGCTCCAGAGCCCGGAGGCGCTGGAGAAGGTGGACGGCTGCACCGGCGCCCACTTCCATCCCCCGGTGATGCTGCTGGTGGCCTATGACGCCGGCGCCGCCTGGAAGCGGGAGGACGACGGCAAGAACCACGGCGAGATCGACGCCGCCATCGCCGCCACCCAGATGATGCTCCAGGCCGCGGACCTGGGGCTGGGCACCACCTACGTGGGGATGTTCGACCCGGAGAAGCTCCACGCGGCCTTCCCGGAGCTGGCGGGCCTGACGCCCATCGCCCTGCTGCCCCTAGGTTACCCGGCGGAGGGCGCCCATCCCTCCCGCCTCCACGCGGACCGCAAGCCCATGGAGGAGCTGGTGAAATACCTGTGAGAGTTAGGAATTAGGAGTTAGGAATGAGGAATTGGGGGGCGCACGGTGTGCGCCCCCCTTCTTGCCCTGCGGACTTCCTGAATAGAGTGGAGAGTAGAGAGTGAAGAGTGGAGATGAAGGATTCGCCGCAGGCGAATGGTCTCAAATCGTCCGGCTCCGCCGGACACCCAAAATTCCTAATTCCTAATTCCTCATTCCTAATTGCTCTAAACTCTCCACTCTTCACTCTGCTGCAAAAAGGGGCCTGGGGCGCATCCGCGCTCCAGGCCCCTTTTTGCAGCATTATCTCCGCCTCCGCCCCCGGTAGCCTCCGCCGCTGCGGCGGGTGACGCTGTGGCCGTAGCGGTAGCGCCGGCGGCCCACCGTCAGCTTCCAGATCACCAGGGCCGCCGCCAGCACCACCAGGAGGACCAGGATCACCCGTACGGCGGTCAGGGAGAAGAAGTTGTGGACGTTCCGGCCGAACACCAGCAGGGTGGACGCCTCCACGTCGTGGGAGGCCAGCAGGTCCACCGTGGCCAGCTCCTCCCCCTCCGGGGACAGGAGGGTGAGGGTGCCCAGCGCCTGCCCCGCCGTGATGGGGGCGTCCGCGGGGCTCACCACCTCCAGCCGCCGCTCCAGGGTGGCGGGGTCCGTGCCGTTGGGCAGCAGCAGCTCCACGTCCGCCGCCGGGTGGACGGACACATGGTCCACCTGGGACAGGGCCACGCTGACCTCCTTCACCAGCTCCGCCTCCTCCAGCACCGTCTGGTAGGAGAAGTTGTCAAAGGCCCACTTGAACATCTCCCGGGTGTCGAAAAAGCTGTAGGTCCGGATCTCCCCGTCCTCCAGGGTCACCCGGTCGCCCCCCAGAGCCACGCTGACGAGGGACAGGTCGCCGTCGGCGGCGGAGGACACCAGGCAGTGGCCCGCCTGGTCGGTGGAGCCGGTCTTGATGCCGTGGGCGTTGCCGTAGATGTAGCCCAGGGACCGCCAGGTGTCGATCAGGTAGTTGGTGGTGTACAGATTCCGCTCCTCGCTGAGGTTGGTGGCGGGGATGGTGGCCCGGGCGGTGTCGCAGATGCGCATGAAGTCCTCGTGGGTCATGGCCTCGGCGGTGATGCGGTACAGGTCCCAGGCGGTGGTGTAGTGCTGGCTGTCGTGGAGGCCGGTGGCGTTGACGAAGTGGGTGTCCTCACACCCCAGGTCTGCTGCCTTGGCATTCATGGCGTCCACAAACGCGTCCACGCTGCCGTTGACCTGCTCCGCCAGGATGTTGCACGCCTCGTTGGCGGAGACGATCAGCATGCACTGCAGCAGCTGCTCCACCGTCAGCGTCTCCCCGGCCTGGATGCCGGCGGTGCTGCCGTCCGCCGCCAGGCCCTCCATGGCGCTCTCCGTGGCGGTGATGGACTGGTCCAGAGACAGCTGGCCGCTGTCCACCGCCTCCAGCACCAGCAGGGCTGTCATGATCTTGGTGAGGCTGGCGGGGTACATCCGCTCATGGGCGTTTTTCTCATAGACCGCCTTGCCGGTGTTGGCGTCCACCAGCAGCATCGCCTCGCAGTGGAGCTCCGGCGGGGTGACGCCGCCGTCCCCCTCCGCGGCGGAGACAGGGGCCAGGGCCAGGCTGGCCGCCAGGACCAGCAGGAAAAAAACAGAGAAAAAGCGGCGTGTTTTCATATCAAACTCCTGTGATCTATGATATAATAAAAAATAGCTTCCAAAGGCGCGGCGGAAATCGCCGCGATTCGACAGTTCAACTCTTAGTATAACAAAAAACGGGTGGGAGTTCAACAGTGAGTAGATGGGGAAAGCCGACGAAAAGCGAGCTGGCGCTGCTGGGCCTGACGGCGGTGTTCCTGTGCGCCCTGGCGGGCCTGTCCGCCCGGGACCGGGCGGCGCTGGAGCCCGGCGCCGTCATTGAGACGGAGGTCACGGTCCCCGAAGAGGAGATCGCCCCGGACTTCCCGCCGGTAAACCTCAACACGGCGGACGTGGAGGAGCTGGACACCCTGCCCGGCATCGGGGAGAGCCTGGCCGGCAGGATCATCGCCTGGCGGGAGGCCAACGGCCCCTTTACGAGCATCGAGCAGATCATGGAGGTAAGCGGCATCGGCGAGGCGACGTTCGCGGAGCTGAGGGACCGCGTCACCGTGGACGGCGAAGGAGAGACGGCAAATGAGAATTCTGGTGGTTGACGACGAAAAGCTCCTGGTGAAGGGCGTGAAATTCAACCTGGAGAACGAGGGATACGAGGTGGAGTGCGCCTATGACGGCGCCGCCGCCGTGGAGATGGCCCGGAACGGCCGGTACGACCTGATCATCCTGGACGTGATGATGCCGGAGGTGGACGGGAAGGAGGCCTGCCTGCGGATCCGGGAGTTCTCCAACGTGCCCATCATCATGCTGACCGCCAGGAGCGAGGACGCGGACAAGCTGATGGGCTTTGAGTGCGGGGCGGACGACTACGTCACCAAGCCCTTCAACATCCTGGAGCTGAAGGCCCGGGTCCGGGCGCTGCTGCGGCGGGCCGCCGGCGCCCAGCGGACCCGGGGCACGGTGCTGACGGTGGGGGACCTGTCCCTGAACACCGAGGAGCGGGTGGCCATCCGGGACGGGCAGGTGGTGGACCTGACCGCCAAGGAGTACGACCTGATCGAGCTGCTGATGCGCAACCCCCGGCGGGTGTACAGCCGGGAGAACCTGATGAACGTGGTGTGGGGCTACGCCTACGCCGGGGACTACCGGACGGTGGACGTCCACATCCGCCGCCTGCGGGAGAAGCTGGAGAAAAACCCGGCGGAGCCGGAGCACATCATGACCAAGTGGGGAGTGGGGTACTATTTCAAAGGGTAAGGGCAGATTCTGGAGCGGTCTCCAGGCCAAATTCAGCCTCAGCTATCTGCTGATCATGGCGGCGGCCCTGGTCCTGATGAACACCTACCCCCTCTGGGTGTCCGAGGACCTGGTGTTCCGGGCCAAGGCCACGTCGCTGCAGAACAGCGTGTCGGTGATGGTGTACTCCCTGTCCGGCCTGGACCGGCTGACCCAGGAGAACGTGGCCCAGGCCATGGCGGTGGTGGAGGAGACGGGCCTCAGCCGCATCCTGGTGACGGACAGCGCCGGCAAGGTCCTCTACGACACCCGGGAGACCAACGACGCCCTGGGGGAGTACAGCTTTTACACGGAGATCGTCCAGGCCCTTCTGGGCAACGACATGGCCTCCAGCAGCTACCGGGACGGGGCCTTCCGCAGCCGGGCCGCCTCGCCGGTGCTGTATCAGAACCAGATCATCGGCGCCGTGTACGCCTATGAGTACGACACGGAGCAGGCCGCCCTGCTGGAGGGGCTGCAGAGCAACCTGCTGCGCCTGTCCGCCGGCCTGGGGGTGGCGGCCCTCTGCCTCAGCGGCCTGCTGTCCCGGGCCCTGACCCGGAAGATCGGCCAGCTGCTCACCGCCATCCGGCAGGTGCGGGAGGGGGCCTACAGCCACCGGGCCCAGGTCCGGGGCCGCGACGAGATCGCCCAGCTGGCGGAGGAGTTCAACAGCCTGACGGACCGGCTCCAGACCACGGAGGACGCCCGCCGCCGCTTCGTGTCCGACGCCTCCCACGAGCTGAAGACGCCCCTGGCGGCCATCCGGCTGCTGACGGACTCCATCCTCCAGACGGAGAACATCGACCGGGAGACGGCCCGGGAGTTCGTGGCGGACATCGGGGCGGAGGCGGAGCGCCTCTCCCGCATCACCGAGGACCTGCTGCGCCTGACCCGGCTGGACAGCGGCGTGATGGAGCCGCCCGCGGTGGTGGACGTGCTGCCGGTGCTGGAGCAGGTGATGCGCATGATGAGCCTGGTGGCCCAGGAGAAGGGCACGGAGCTGACCTATCGGGCGGAGGGCACCTGCACGGTGCTGGCCGCCCGGGACGAGATCCACCAGATCATCTACAACCTGGCGGACAACGCCGTGAAATACAGCCCGCCGGGCAGCACGGTCCAGGTCTCCCTGCTGCACCGGGGGGATCAGGTGGTCCTGACGGTGGAGGACAACGGCCCCGGCATCCCGGAGGAGGACCTGCCCCGGCTGTTCGAGCGGTTCTACCGGGTGGACAAGGCCCGGTCCCGGGCCGCCGGCGGCACGGGCCTGGGCCTGGCCATCGTCAGCGACACGGTGCGCAAGCGGGGCGGCACGGTGGAGGCGGGCAACCGCCCGGCGGGCGGCGCGGTGTTCACCGTCCGCTGGCCCTGGCAGAAGGGGGGGACGCAGCCATGAAAAAGCGGCTGATCGCGGCGGCGGTGTGCGTGGCGGTCCTGCTCCTGCTGGGCTGGGGCGGCCCCTATGTGGCCCAGGAGGGGGAGCGCTACGACCTGTACTTCCGGGAGGCGGACCTGTCCGCCGCCTCCGGCGGCGACGCCCTGCGGGCGGAGCAGCTGTACCTGGAGGAGGGGGAAGTCCGGGACACCCGGGAGCTGGCGGAGCGCCTGGTGACGGAGCTGCTGGCCGGGCCGGAGGACCCCTCCCTGGTCAACACCATCCCGGAGGAGACCGCCCTGCTGTCCCTGGAGCTGGACGGGACCCGGGCCAAGGTGGACCTGTCCACCCGGTACCGGCTGCTCTCCGGCGTGTCCCTGGCCCTGGCGGACTACGCCATCACCCTGACTCTGACCCAGCTGCCGGAGATCTCCGCCGTCAGCATCACGGTCCGGGGCCAGCAGCTGGCCTACCGGGACCGGGAGGTCTTTTCCGCCCGGGACGTGCTGTTCGCCAGCAACGAGGACGTGATCGGCGTGGTGCCCGCCACGCTGTACCTCCTGGACGAGTCCGGCGGCCTGGTCCCCCTGGAGCTGACGCTGGACCTGTACGAGGGCGACACCCAGGCGGGCGCCGTGGTGAAGGCCCTTCTGGAGGGCACGGAGGAACGGGACCTGTACAGCGCCCTGCCGGAGGGGTTCCAGGTGACCTCCGTCCGGCTGGAGGAGAGCACCTGCTACGTGGACCTGCCCTCCGCCGCTCTGGAGGAGCTGCCGGAGGACGCGGACCTGCCCCTGGCCCTCCGGGCCCTGGCGGAGTCCCTGCTGTCCCTGCGGACGGTGGGGGAGGTGCGCTACCTGGTGGACGGGGAGTACGCCGCGGTCTACGGCTCCGCCTCGGTGCTGGAGCCCTATACGGCGCGGAATTAAAAAAGCGGGACGGCTCGCCGTCCCGCTTTCCTCACGTCCCGAAGAACAGCCGCACCGCCAGGGCGGAGGCCCAGAAGCCCGTCAGGTCCGCCGCCAGGGCCGCCGGGACCGTGTGCCGGGTGCGGACGATGCCGGCGGAGCCGAAGTACACGGCGATGGTGTAGAAGGTGGTCTCCGTGCTGCCCAGCATCACGGCGGCCACCCGGCCGATGTAGCTGTCCGGGCCGTAGGTGGTGATGAGGTCCGTGCCCACCGCCAGGGCCCCGCTGCCGGAGACGGGCCGCACCAGCATCAGCGGCGTGGCCTCCGGCGGGATGCCCAGGGCCTCCAGCGCCGGGGCGCACAGGCCCGTGAGCCACTCCAGGGCGCCGGAGGCCCGGAACATGGCCACGGCGGTCAGCAGCCCCACCAGGGCGGGCAGGACCTTCAGCAGCACCGTGAGACCCTCCTCCGCGCCGTGGGTCAGGGCGCCGTACACATCCATCCGCCGCCCCATGCCGTAGACGGCCACCCCCGCCAGCAGGAGGGGGATCACCAGAGAGCTGAGGTTCAATGCCGGCACCTCCCCAGGGCGGCGAGCAGCTTGGCCGTCAGCAGCCCCACGGTCACCGACAGGATGGAGGCCAGCCACACCGCCGGCAGGATGTCAAAGGGCGCCTGGGCACCGCTGGCGCTGCGGACCGAGGCGATGGTGGCCGGCAGCAGCTGGATGGAGGCGGTGTTCAGCACCACCAGCAGGCACAGCTCGTCGCTGGCGGTGCCGCCGCAGCCCCGGGCCATCCGCCGGGCCGCCTGGATGCCCAGGGGCGTGGCGGCGTTGCCCAGCCCCAGCAGGTTGGCGGACACGTTGGCGGACACGGCGGCCAGGGTCTTCTCGTCCCGGCTGGCCTCCGGCATCAGCCGCCGCAGCACCGGCCGGAACAGCCGGGCCAGTCCGGCGGACAGGCCGCAGACGTTCATGATCTCCATGACGCCGCTCCACAGGCACAGCACCCCGGCCATGGAGACGCTGAGCTCCACGGCGGAGGCGGCGCCGTCCAGGGCGGCGTCGGCCACCGCGTCCAGCCGGCCGGTGATGAGGCCGAACACCAGGGACAGCACCACCATCCCGGTCCAGATCCAGGTCATTGCCATGGTCATTCCTCCCGTGCGGGCGCCGGTCCAGGCGGGCCCGTTTTTTGCAGATTTGTAAATTCTGATTTATTTCCCGTTTTGAATTGACAAAATGTGACGGGCTGTGATATGTTCTTATAAATGAACCTAAAGGCCGTGATGGAAAAAGGAGTGTTTTGTGAAATCAACAGGAATCGTCAGAAAAGTCGATGAACTGGGGCGGATCGTGCTGCCCATCGAGATGCGCCGGACTCTGGACATTGAGGAGAAGGACGCATTGGAAATCTATGTGGAGGGCTCGTCCGTCATTCTGAAAAAGTACAAGCCCAGCTGCATTTTCTGCGACACGACCAAGGACATTGTGGTGTTCAAGGGCAAAAACATCTGCCCCAAGTGCCTGAAAGAACTGAAGGAACTCTGAGAGCCCCCCTGCTCCAGCGAAAAAACGCCCTGCGGACAACTCCGCAAGGCGTCTTTTGATTCTCCGGCCTCACCGCCGGTCCAGGGCGGCGGCGTACAGCTCGTTTTTGGAAAGGCCCGTGTGCTCCGCCACCTCCCGGGCGGCGTCCTTCAGCCGGGCCCCCTGGTCCACCAGCCGCAGGACCTGCTCCACCGCCTCCTCCACCGTGAGGGCGGCGGTCTCCCGGGGCGGGCAGCCCGCCACCACCAGCACATACTCCCCCTTGGGGTCGTTTTCCCGGTAGTAGTCCGCCGCCTCCCCCAGGGTGGTGCGGCGGGTCTCCTCGTGGAGCTTCGTCAGCTCCCGGCACAGGGCGATCCTCCGGTCCGGGCCGAAGGCGTCCCGCAGGTCCTCCAGGGTGGCGCGCAGCTTGTGGGGCGCCTCGTGAAAGACCATGGTCCGCTCCTCGCCCTTCAGGGACTCCAGCCGCTCCCGGCGGCTTTTTTTGTTGACGGTCAGAAACCCCTCAAAGGTGAACCGCCCCGTGGGCAGGCCGCTGACCGCCAGGGCGTTCACCGCCGCGCAGCAGCCGGGGATGGAGAGGACCTCGACGCCGTTCTCCGCGCACAGCCGCACCAGGTCCTCCCCCGGGTCGGAGATGGCCGGGGTGCCGGCGTCGGTCACCAGGGCGCAGGACTCCCCCGCCAGCAGCCGCTGGAGGATGGCCTGCCCGGCGGTGACATGGTTGTGCTCGTGATAGCTCACCAGGGGCTTTTTGATCTGAAAGTGGTTCAGCAGCTTCACGGAGACCCGGGTGTCCTCCGCGGCGATGAAGTCCACGGTCTCCAGGGTCTCCACCGCCCGGGGGGAGAAGTCCCCCAGGTTGCCGATGGGGGTGGCCACCAGATACAGCGTTCCGCTCATGGGTCAGTCTCCTTTGTTCGGAAATAGATGGCGTCCAGCTCCGCCGTGGGGCGGCCTGCGCCGTCCTCCAGGCAGAGGGGGGCGGCAATGTCCAGCCCCGGCCGGCCGCCCCGGCGGGCCTCCAACAGCAGCAGGGAGGGGGCGTCCCCCGCCCGGCGGCAGACGAGGCGCAGCCGCTTGGGCTCCAGCCCCCGGGCCCGGAGGGCGCAGCACAGGTCCGCCAGCCGCTCCGGCTTGTGGACCAGGCAGAAGCTGCCGCCCCACCGCAGCAGGTATGATGCGGCGGCGCAGACGTCCTCCAGCGTGCAGCCGGTCTCGGACCGGGCGGTGCGGAGGGCCTCCGCCTCCGGCAGCCGGCCGGACCCGGCGGGGTAGTAGGGGGGATTGCACACCGCCAGGTCGAAGCCCCCGGCGGGCAGCAGCGCCCGGATGTCCCGCAGGTCCCCCCGGCAGAAGGTCAGCCGGTCCGTCAGGCCGTTCCGGGCGGCGGCCTGCTCCGCCAGCCGGACGGCCTCCGGCAGCAGCTCCACGCCGGTGACGGACAGCTGCCGCTGGCGCTGGAGCAGCAGAAGGCCCAGCAGGCCGGTGCCGCTTCCCAGGTCGCAGACCCGGAGGCCCGGCCGCAGCTGGGGGAAGCTGCCCAGCAGGAAGGAGTCGGTGCCGGGGCGGAACAGGGCGTCGTCGTAGACGAAGGACAGCCCGCCCGGGCAGAGGGGGTCCCAGTGGTGCAAGTTGATCCCTCCATGGATGATATCCATACTATTATAATGGAAGAATGGCGTTCTTGCAATGGGGGGATGGGGGTGCCGTAGGGGCGGTTATCAACCGCCCGGGGGATTCTGCTCCCGCAGGGGCCGTTTCCACGGGGGATGCGCCCCCCATTGCGTCGTCGCAAAGTCCGCTAAGCTCCGTTTCCGCCTGCGGCGAAAACTGCGCCCGCTCCCTTGCTCCTCCTCTCCCCACCGCGCGGAGCGCGGCGGG